>NZ_JALEOV010000043.1 GCF_022767005.1 Peptoniphilus sp.
GGAATCTTCCATCTGCTCCAGAAGTTGTTGTA
Organism: Peptoniphilus sp.; assembly: GCF_022767005.1. Lineage (GTDB taxonomy): Bacteria > Bacillota > Clostridia > Tissierellales > Peptoniphilaceae > Peptoniphilus_A. The sequence goes on from NZ_JALEOV010000043.1 coordinate 33, forward strand.
TAAACTGGTGATACTTTTCCACCATCTTCATACCATTGGAAATAAACTTTAACACCTTTCATTGGTAAAAATGCTTTTCCAATTTGATTATCATAGTTTAGGTTTACATCTCCAGTTCTTTGAATTCCTACCCAACCATGAACTGCATCTCTTGCATCTGCACTTACTTCTGATTCCATTGGTGGTGCAGCTTCTCTTGTAGCTATATCTTTTGGAGTTGCTGCCAACATTGCATTGTTAGCTACTATTTTATCTACTTGACTTGTACTCGCAAATACATTGTAAGGTATCATGCTTGCTAACATTACGCCCGACAATGCATATGCAGCAACGCGATTTGCGTTTACTTTTTTATTTTTGTCCATTTTACTTTCTCCTTTTTCAATAATAATTTACTTGCTTTCTTAATTAAAATCCCTATATAAAAAAATCATCTCCTTAACTTGGAATTTTTAAGTTTGAATTTACTTTGTAAAAATAGAATTAATAAGTCAATATAATTCTCTTTTATCTATATGTCCAAACTCATTATTTTATGTTTAAAATTATACCAAATTTACATTTATTATTCAATTCTAAATTTTAAAATTTTCTCATTATTTCAACATTATCTCCTAATTTACCCCCCCCCGTAAATTTTGTACTTGTTTCCATACAATTCTTTTATGTATATCTGCTTGATATTCTATGAGTTAATATATATAGTTGGCTTAAATGCCGATATTTTCATATTAAAAATTTTTATTCTATAAATTTTTTAAATACTTGTGTTTTTGTGAAAATTTTTGTTGTTTTTGTATTTCTTTAATTTCGCCCTTAATTTTGCTTTTCTATTTATTTTATTTGAATTGCTTTTAATAAAATTTAGACAAAACTTATTTTTTCCAACAAAAAAAGACGACTGTTGCCGTCTTTATAATTCTAAATTTATTTTTCTAATATTTTTAGTGCTATCTCTATATTTTTCTTTGACTCTCTACGCATTTTTTCAGTGTTTTCTATTATTTTTTCTCGCCTTTCTTCTAAGTTGTCTAAGGCATGCAGTGTTTTCTTAAATAATTCTTCTGATGTAAAGTTTTCTACGTCTACGTATTCGCCTATCCCAAGTTCTTTTACCATTGCTTCGACTTTTGGGTCGTAGATTATTCCCACCATGGGAAGACTTACACTGGCTGCGTAAACTAAGGAGTGAAGTCTCATTGCTTCAAGGAGTTTTAATCTTTTAAATATCCCCATGAGTTCTCCTGCTGAATAGGTATTTTCTATTAGCATGACTTTTTCTTTGTTTACACATTTTTCTGCCACTTCACGAGAATAGACATTGTCTCTTGGTGTGTGAAATGGGACTAATAATATGTCGTAGCCGCTTTCTATTAAGACATCTATGGTTTTTGCAAATTTTTCTTTTATTGATTCATCTTTTTTGTGATCTCTTATACAAAATCCTATTGTCTTGTCTGTTATTTTTATGTCTTCTTTTCTTAATATTTCGTCAACTATTTCTTCATCTGCTGATTTTAGCGTGAAGACTGGATCTGCTGTAACTTCCATATTCTTGTTGGTTACGCCTAATTTTTTTACAAATTCATAGGATAATTTATCTCGCAATGTGATGTAGTCTACTTTGTTTAATACTTTTTTTGTCAATATTCTATTGAATTTTTTGTCAATTGGTCCTATGCCATTGGCATATACATAAACTTTTTTGCCAAGTATTTTTGCTATTATTATCACTGACAGATAATAGACAATGCTCCTCGTCGATGTAATATCCTGAAGAAGTGAGCCTCCTCCCGACAACAAAAGGTCTGCGTCTTTTAATGCTGAGATAAGTTCTGGTAATGAAAATCTATTTACTGCTTCTATGCCGTAAACTTTTTTTGTCTTCTCAGGATTTTTTGAGAGTGCTGTCAATTTTATTTCTTTATTTAGTTTTTTAAAATCTTCAACCATGGCTTTTAATATGGCATCGTCGCCTGAGTTGTCAAATCCAAAGTATCCTGATATTACAATTTTTTTCATACCCTTCATTTTATCACTCTGTTATAGCTTCTCTTTCTATTTTATTTTCTTCTATTGTTTTTGTGTTTTTTGTAAATTCTTTTTCTCTTTCAGTTTTTTCTACTCTTATTGCTGTAAATATTATGCCAAGGACAATCCAGAAGGTAAATATTATTCTTGGAATGTATAAAAAGTGTTCTACAAGTCCATGTCCCATTATGCCTATGATGCTGGCGAAGAGTCCTGCTCCAAGGTATTTAAAGTATTTGTCTTCTGATTTTACTAGGTTTACATAATCGTATTTTAGTGTTGATAATAATAGTAACATGAAAAAGATAAATCCAACTATTCCTATTTCTGCTGCTACTTCGAGATAGGTGTTGTGTGCGTGGTATATGGGCATAGTCCTAATATATTTTTCAAAGGTTTCTTTAAATGGCATATATCCAAATCCAACGCCTGCCACTAAATTATCTCTTATTACATCTTTTGTAATATGCCAAATTTTTATTCTATATAGATTTGATGTGTCTACTGTTGAGCCAATGGAAGTGATTCTATCCACGACTTTTTGGGGAAGTACTGCAAGTCCACCTAAAATTATTGGAACTCCTAATAGCAAAAGTCTTTTATCTACTAAGAGAATAAAGGCAAGTGCTGCCAGTGCAATTCCTACCCAGCCACCTCTTGATAATGTCATTACAATACAAATAAGAAGTACTCCCGTTGATGCGGCGAAAAGGAATTTTTTCCTCATGCTCTTTGTGTACCAAGTTATCCCCACTGCAATTGGCGTAATTAGCACTAGGTATTCTGCCAAGATATTTGGATTAAAAAATACTGAGTAAACTCTTACTGCAATGTCTGTGTTATTTTCTGTATCTAACCACTCTGGTCTCATCTCCACGCCTGTGAAATATTGCATTACTCCAAGTAGTGCAACTACAAGTGCTGACAAAAGTAGTGTGGATATAAAGGCATTGAGTTCGCCCTTTGTCTTTATGGAATTTGTCATTGCAAATAAAAAGGAAATTCCTGCTGCATTTAGTGCTAAGTCACGAATTGAACCCGATGGGTCTATTGATGTAATTGTTGAAAAAACTATTATAAAGGCAAAAATTGCAATGGGTACAGTTCTTGCTCCTACTGTAAATTTTTCTTTATAAAGTGCCGTTCTAAGTAAGACAAAAAATCCCATGGATAATAGCATTATTAGTCCCAAGGCATCTGGTACAAAAGGATATAAAAATGCTGATGCAAAAAGTCCAATTTTTATGTCGTATATTACAAGTAAAAGACCGCTTATGCCTAGAAAGGCTGCCAAGAAAAATTTTATTCCTAGAAAATAATATATTATTGTCAAGAAAAGTGCTGATAATAATATAAAATTAATTTTTTTTGATTTTACCACCAGTTTTCACCGCCTTCATCTAGTTTAAAAAAGCTTGTGAAAAATTCTATGCACTTTGAGTCCCTAATTATTTCCATATATTTTCCCTTTAGCAGTGAAAGGATTAATCCCAAAACTATAAATGCAATTGGTATAATTAACTTTGCCTTAATTATTAATGAAATAATTAATGTGAAGATACCTGTATAAAACATAATGTTTGAGATAATGCCTGCAATTTGGTCAAAATCATCAAGGGATGTCATGAGAGAGCCGAGAAAAAAGGAATTTTTTTTCATTGGGACAAAAATATTTCCCAGTAGGTTCATAAATTTTTCTATTAAGTTAAATAATCCTCTATAAATTTTATAAATAAAGGTATGTTCAAATAAAACTTTATCGCCAACAAGGACATTTTTTGTCTTTGAGTTTGCAAAAGTTTTTGCTATCGGTTTTGTTATAAAATCGTGAACTCTTTTTGTTAGTGAATTTTCGTAATATTCGCCAAAGGATGTGTAAATTTTATTTAGAAACCTTATAGTTAATGAATTGATAATAATCACCTAGTTCTTTAATTCTATACCGAGAATTGTCATAAATGTTGTAATGTTTTTATTTTTTATTCTCATTTCTGCACCTATTCTTATTTGTTCAGTGCCAACTTGATAAAAATCTTCTGTTTCCTTTACATCTGCATCAATTGTCATAATAACTCTATATTTTCCAGGGACTTCTGCATTGTAAAATTTTCCTTGATATTCAGTTTTGTCCTTATAGGGTTCAACTTCTGCTGTAACAATTTTGCCAAGGTATGTTCCCTTGTCGTAATCGAAGATTTTATCTCCTGCTTTTATGTTATTTGCTGTGGCATCTCTTACATCCTTTACTTCAGCTGTTATAATGCCTTTTTTTGTAGTTGCTTCGCCAACTGCTGCTTTTGTTCCAAATCTCTTTACTCCCACTGCAACAATTGCAAGGATTAAAATTATTACTAATAGGTCGACTATATTGATTAGTCCAAAGAGTCTGCCTTTTTTGTCAATTATTTTCATTGTTTTCTCCTTTTAATATTTCATCGTAAATTTCTTTTTGTCTCTCGCCCATTGATTTGTGAGAATATTTTTCTCTTACTTCTCTTTTTATATTTTCGCCAAGGGTTTTTAGTTTTTCTCTATTGTCGTAAAGGTCTAAAATATATCTTGCAAGGGACTTAAAGTTTCCTATTGGGAATAGATATCCTGTTTGGTCATCCTTTATTATTTCAGGGATACCTCCAGTTTTTGTAGAGATTGTAGGCACGCTTAACATTGCCGCTTCTAAAATCACATAGGGAAAGGACTCGGAAATGCTAGTTAGCACATTTACATCTATGGAGTTGAAGAAGGAATATTTGTCCTTTATAAATCCAAGGAAGTAAATATTTTTGTCGATTTCAAAGGTTTTCGCCATGTCCTGCAATTTTTTCCTTTCGTCGCCATCTCCTGCTATAAGAAAAATTATATCTGGGTTTACTTCTAGGGTTTCTTTGCAAGCTTTTATAAAAGTTTCGTGATCCTTAACTTTATCTAATCTAGCTGCTATGCCAACTAAAAACTCGCCATTGTAAATTACCTTGTGTCTTTCTAAGAAAACAGTTTTTGGGATGTACTCAATTTTTTCATCTGTGTCAATTCCGTTATAGAGTACGTGTATTTTGTCTTTGTCAAAACCTCTGTCTTCTAGCATCTTTTTAAAATTATCACTTACGCAAATGTAGTGATCAAATTTTTTAAGCGCCAATTTGTTTAATGTTGTGTAGATTAAATTTTTGTAAAATGAGTCCTTGAAGTCAAGCATATAATCTGAATGGATTGTAGTAACCATGGGGACTTGTATTTTCTTTTTTAAAAACATACAAATAAAATTAGCTCTTGCACCATGTGCGTGGACTAAGTCGTATTTGCCATTATTTATTTCGTCACTTAATTTAGAAACGACGGAAAGGTCTGATCTTTTTTCCTGCGGATATACTTCTATGTCTATGCCGCGTTTTTTTGCTTCGTCATAAAAGGTATCTTTAATGAAGCAAATTATTTTTGTTTCAACTTTTCCACTTAGACCCTTCATTAGTGTAAAGATATGTGTCTTTGCACCGCCTGTGTCGCCGCCACTAATTAAATGGAGAACTTTTGTCATAACTTCTCCTCCTTATCTTTTTTATTATACAATAAATTCTTTATAATTTTAACAGTTTTATATGACAACATAATATGAATGTCTTTTTTGTATGTATTTACGCCTTTTTTGATTTTATTTTATGGTCTTTTAAATTTTTATAAAAAAAGTCTTGCATTTTTATTTTAAAAGTGTTTTAATAAGAAAGATAAAAAAATAAAAAATCAGTCCAAGGACTGAGTAAAATCATGTCCTTGTGCATGATTTTTTTTTGAGCAAATTTAATTACCTTAAATTTTTTTTGCCCATTTTTAAGAATGTTTGATCTTTTATTTGGAAAAGGAGAAAAAAATGCCAAGAG
>NZ_JALEOV010000053.1 GCF_022767005.1 Peptoniphilus sp.
TCTATCATAATAAAAACTTTCTCATATATTATACTATAAGATCAATTCCGATTCTATTTATAATTGGAATTAGAATTATGGTGAAAAATTATAAATTTACAAAAAAATTAATGATATACTTGTATTGGTGATAGAGTGAAAAAAATAGAAAGAAAAACTAAAAAGACTCCAAAAAATTACATAAAAATAGAAACTTCTGGACTTTCACGAGAAATTGACTCCATTATAGCAGTGAGTATAATAGAAAAAAATTCAGATACTATAAAAACTTTTTGCGTGGAAAATTTTAAAGAAGAAAAAAAATTGTTGGAAGAAGTATTACCTTTGATTTCAGAAAGAGAATTTGTATCCTACTCTGGCAAATCCTTTGACATCCCCTTTATAAAATCAAAAGCAAAATTTTATTTTAATGAAGATGTAGACTTGAATTTTATTGACCTACAAGAAATCACAAAAAAATATAATTTTATATTTAATCTGCCCTCACATTCAAATAAAGTGCTTATAGAAAAATTTATTGAAAAGGATGCTTTAAAAAACAAGAAAAATTACGAAGGCATAAAAATAAAAACACTCTTCAAAAAATATATAGAAGGCGAAAGAGAAGCCTTGGAAAAAATTTTAGAATACAATTTTATTAGCCTAGAAAACTTAATACTTTTGGGCACAAAAATCAGCGAAAAACTTCACAAAAAATTGTCCCTTAATATCTCAAACTTTATATTTTTTATTGAAGATTTAAAACTAAAAGACAACACAATAGAAATTTTGGGACTGACAAATTATGAGAAAAATTACTTTAACACAGAGGAACAATACACCCTTGAAATAAATAATAGAGATGCAATAAAAAATTCCAGTGTATTTTTAGAATTTTGTGGGCAAGAAAATTTTTACAAATTAGAAAATAAATGGAAACTTACAAAGGACTATTTGACTATAAATAAAAAATTCAGCCTAAAAATAAATACAGAAGACGCTCTTTACGACGACAAAAATCTTTGCTACTACCTGCAAAAAAAAGACCTTCCCTTTGAAATTTCAAATAGAGAAAATTTAAAAAGCCCATCACAAATTATAATCCTCTATTACAAAGATCACAAATTTGAAAACGAAAAAGAAGTAATGAAAAAAATAATAGAAAAAGAGTTAAAATATTAAAAAATTAGACCATCTAAAATTATCGAAGATGGTCTAAAACTTTAAAATCTTTTTAAAATTTTGTCATTAAATCCTTATAGTTAAGTTTTATGTTGCAAACAATATAAAAATTATACTTATAAAAATCCCTTCAAAATCATAAATATATGTAAAAGAAAAGACCGAGCAATCGGTCTTTCTTTATCTGTACAACTTATCTTCTAATATAAATTGTAGCTGTTCTTGCTTCTCCGTCCCATTCAATGTCTTGGTCTACCTTATCAACAGTATTTCCGTTAGTTAAGCCAAATACATTTGCTACATTAGTAACAGATACTAGAATTCTGTCATTGATGTTAAGAGGTTTAGAGTCCATCTTAATAGTCTTTCCATTTGAAAGAACAATTTCGTCGCTGTCAATTTGAATTACAGCAGTTAAACCGTCCTTAGTAAATGTTGCTGTTCTAGTCTTAGCATCCCATTTAACTTCTGCTCCAATAGCTTCTGCTACATATCTTAATGGAAGCATAGTTCTATTATTTTGGATTACAGGAGTAACATCCATTATACGTTTAGTAACAACGCCATTTCTTACAACTTCATATTCGTATTCATTTATATGGAATACATACCATAAAGTGTCGTGAACTGGTGTTCCAACTTTAGTCTTTTCAGGTACTATTGTATAAACTGGATAAGTTGGAGTTCTGTGATCTCTTGAATGACTTCCTGGGAAGTAGTAATAATCATCACCAGATACATAACCACTGCCGTTGTCATCTCTACCAATAGCATGATCATTTACATCAATAATAACTTTAGTACTTCCACCTGGAATGTCAGAATCAATAATAGTTACTACGATAGGTCCATCTACATCTGTGCCAGGAGTAACGACAATTTCACCATTAGGGTCTATTACAACTGGGACATAATTGCCGTCTTCATCTTCAGCAACAACAGTAGTGCCTTCTGGGTTATTTATAATAACGCCTGTACCTTGACTTTCATCAGTAGGATCTACTGGATGTTTACCACTTTCATCAATAGTAGTTTCATTATCTCCTGCTGGTGTTTCTGATCCGTTGTCGTCTTTACCTTTTTCGTGTCCATTTACTGGAACTTCTACTACAACTTCTCCATCTGGTAGGTCTTCATCTGTTATTGTAACTGTGATTGGTCCATCTACATCTGTTCCTGGAGTTACTTCGATTTCGCCAGTTTCTGGATTGATTACTACTGGAATGTCGGTTCCATCTTCATCTTTTGCTGTTACTTTTGTTCCTTCATCTGGATTTTTAACAACTACGCTTGTTCCTTGTTTTTCTTCTGTTGGATCTACTGGTGTTGCTTGACCTTCTACAGTTGTTTTGTCTCCTGCTGGGGTTGTATCTGTTACTGTAACATTGTAGCTTGCATCATCTGTTGACTCATCTGTATAAGTTACTACTACAGGAATTGTTACATCTCCTACAGCTTGTCCTTCTGCTGGTGTATAGGTCACTTCTCCTGTTGTTTCATTTATAGATGCTCCCTCTGGTGCATTTGGTCCTAAAGCATAAGATTTTACTGGTGCATCTGTTACAGTGGATCCATCTTCATCTTTTGTAAAGGTTGGGCTTGCTGTTACAGTTTTACCTTTTTCTACTGTTCCATCTGCATATGCTGGTGTGTAGTCTTGAGCTTGTGGTAAATCTTCTGTTACTACTAATGGAACATTATCAACATGACCTTCTTTTATAAGAACTTCTTTGCCTGTATCTGATAATTTGTAAACATCATAAGTTACTTTTACATTTGGAGTCTCTTCTGTTGCAGCTACTGCTACATTTGGTGTGCCTGAAATTACATCTCCATTTGCTGTTAAGCCATCAACAGGTGTGATAAATTCAACTTTTACATTTTTAAATACATAGCCTTCTGCTGCTTGTGGAACTACTGTGTAATTGTAAGCTTTGCCTTTTTGAGCTTGTGGTAGTGGTGAATCTGTGATTAGGTAGTTGTAGCTTCTTACAGATTCAAGAGTTTCACCCTCATCTACTACTGCCATTTTTGTATCAAC
>NZ_JALEOV010000023.1 GCF_022767005.1 Peptoniphilus sp.
AAAAGACTTTTAACTGATAAAGAGTTTAAAAGGTTAGAAAATAGCAAGTTTAAGGCATACAAAGGTATTAAAAGAAACTAAAATGTCTTTAGAAAAAATTCGTAAATATCTATTAAGATGATTAAGCCTAGGGTTACATGCCCTAGGCTATTTTTTTATTGAAAAAATAATTAAAAAATATTTAAAAAATTAAAAAAATGTTGACTTTATATAATACGGGTAGTATAATAAATTCAGGAGGTGAGGAAATGAGCAATAAAAACCCCAAGAAGGGTAATAAAAAAGAGCTACTAGAATTAATAACACTTTTGGTCAATCTGGTTGTTGCAATACTAGGATTGATAAAAGAAATTTTAAAATAGTAACTCTAAGAGAGGGAAATTCCCTCTCACCCTTTAAGGGTATTATATTACAAAATGCTCATTGAGTCAAAATGAAAAAAATAGATACGAATATAATTTTATTAAGTGTAATCACTGCGATAAATGCGATAAGTATTTTTAAAGACTTTGGAATAATTAGCAATGTGGTGGTTATCATTCTATGCTTACTATTGATAGTTAAAATTAAGGCAAAGTGAAAAAGGAGTTTAATCGTGAAAGAATTAAAAACATCAGAAGCACAAAGAAGAGCTACAAGAAAGTGGGAGCAAAACAACCCAGAAGCTAAGAGATATAGCCGAAACAAGGGAAATGCAAGAACCTTTGCAAGGAAGTACGCAAAGACTTTAGAAGAGGTTGAAGAGTTAGTTGAAATTTTTAAAAAAGAAAATCCTAACTTTAAAAAATAATTAGGAGTTTATAACACTTTAGAAGAAGCAGCAAAGGCAAGAGAAGAGGCCGAAGAAAAATATTTCAAACCAATAATTGAGAAGTATAAAGATAAGATCGAGGATTAAAATAAGCCCTGCTTGATGCGGGGTTTTTATTTTTATTATGTAATTGCACTCTCCCAGTGTCACTCGGTCAAATCTCGTCAAAAATCGTCAAAAATAAATGGTATTTTTTGATATTATTTGTATTTTTAGTTTTTAAAAATATTGATATTTCTCTTGTAATAAGCTACTATATAGCATGTGTATTAATTTTTTGTGTGCGAATTTTAATAAGGAGATATTATGTTTGTTGCTATTTTTAGCATTATTTTAATAATTATAGATCAATTCACAAAATATTTGGTAGTTACTAATATTGCAAACGAAAATCCAATTGTATTAATAGATGATTTTTTGAGGTTATACTATATAGAAAATAGAGGCGCAGCCTTTGGAATTTTGCAAGGATTTAGATTTTTATTTGCAATAATTACAATTGTAGTTTTATTAGTTTTAATAATATTTTTAGTTAAAAATTACAATAAGGTACCTTTCATTTATTTATTAAGTTTCAGTCTTCTTATTGGTGGAACTATTGGAAATTTTATTGATAGAATTAGACTTCATTATGTCGTTGATTTTATTAGCATGAAGTTCTTTGGACATGATTTTGCAATTTTTAATTTTGCCGATATGTTTATTGTTATTGGGACAATTTTAATTTCTATTGGAATAGTTCTTCACGACAATAAAAGGTGATGTATGTATAAAAATACTTTTGTAATAAATTCAGAGGCTGTTGACACTAGACTTGATAAATTTTTAGATAAAAAGCTTGAAATAAATAGATCTCAGATAAAAAAATATATTAAATCAGGTAATATAATATTAAATGGGAAAATTATAAAAGCTGGGTATAGTTTAAAAAAGGGTGATATAGTTACAGTATCTTATGAAAATGAGAAGCAACTTCTCCCAGAGAAAATTGATTTTAAAGTTTTATATGAGGATGATTATCTCGCTGTAATATCAAAGCCACAGGATTTAGTCGTGCATCCTGGAGCTGGGAATATTAGTGGTACTCTTGTAAATGGTTTACTATATAGATTTAAAGATTTATCTAATCCAATAGATGAAGAAAGACCGGGAATTGTACATAGGCTTGATAAAGATACATCTGGTCTTATGATTATTGCAAAAAAAGATGAAGCCTACTACAAACTCATAGAAATGTTTAAAAGTCACAAAATTGAAAAACATTATTTGGCAATAGTCCACGGATTTATCGATGAAGATTTTAAAGTTGATGCACCCATTGGACGAGATCCTAATAATAGAATAAAAATGAAAGTAATTGAAGAAAACTCTAAGCCTTCTTCTACAAGTTTTCATGTTTTAAAAAATTTTGATAAATTTACTTTGCTTGATGTTCTACTGCATACTGGAAGAACGCACCAAATTAGAGTACATTTATCATATGTAAATCATCCAGTTGTAGGGGATGAAACTTACGGTATAAAAAATAAATATAAAGTTAATAGGCAACTTTTACATGCTTATAAACTTAAATTTATTCACCCAATAACAGGTGAAGTTATTGAAATTATAGATGAATTTCCAAAAAGATTCACTGATTTTATGAGTATTTTTAGCGAGGAGAAATAATTTGAATAAGTACGATGTGATAATTGTTGGAGCAGGTGCCAGTGGTGTCTTCGCTTCCTATGAATTCAAAAAATTAAATTCAGATTTAAAAGTTTTAGTAATTGATAAGGGAAATACAATTTATAAAAGACAATGTCCAATAAAAACAGGTAAAGTTGAAAATTGTATTGGATGTAAACCTTGTAACATCATGAATGGATACGGTGGTGCAGGAACTTTATCTGATGGAAAATATAATATAACTACGAATTTTGGCGGACAAATGCATGATTATATTGGAAAAGATGAGTCAATTGAATTAATGGAGTATGTGGATTCTGTTCTTTGTAAGTTTGACGGTGGAAATTCTAAACTTTATGAAACAACTGCTTCAAATTTAAAGACTCTTGCACTAAAGCATGATCTTCATTTACTAGATGCTAAAGTCAGACATTTTGGAACTGATAGAAATGTAAAGATTTTAGAAAAGATTTTTGAGTGGACAAAGGATACTATTGACATGATTTTTAATACAACCATTGTCGATGTTGAAAAAAATGATGAATTTAAACTAACAACTGATAAGGGTGAAATATTTTATTGCAATAAATTAGTTCTTGCTTCAGGAAGAAGTGGGTCAAAATGGATTTCACAAATTTGTAAGAAGTTTAATATTAATTTATTTTCAAATCAAGTGGATATTGGGGTTAGAGTTGAACTTCCCGCTGAAGTTTTTAAGCATATAACAGACGCTGTATATGAATCAAAAATAGTTTATCAAACTAAAGCTTACAATGACCTTGTGAGGACTTTTTGTATGAATCCTTATGGACAAGTAGTAGCGGAAAACACTAATGGAATTATAACTGTAAATGGACATTCCTATGCGGATCCAAAACTTCAATCTGATAATACAAATTTTGCTCTGTTAGTTAGCAATACATTTACAGAACCTTTCAAAGATTCAAATGAATATGGTGAATCGATAGCAAAGCTTAGCAATATGTTAGGTGGTGGAGTTCTTTTACAAAGATTTGGAGATCTTGTTAAGGGAAGAAGATCTGATACAAGAAGAATGCTTAAATGTTTTACAGAGCCTACTTTAAAAGCAACCCCAGGAGATTTATCTCTTGTAATTCCAAAAAGACAATTGGATTCAATTATTGAAATGATATATGCACTTGATAAAATTGCACCAGGGACTGCAAATGACGACACTCTTTTATATGGAGTTGAAGTTAAATTTTATAATTCAAGAGTAGAAACTAACTCAAATTTTGAAACTTCAGTAGAAGGTCTCTTTGTCGTAGGCGATGGTGGAGGTGCAACTCATTCACTTTCTCAAGCTTCTGCTTGTGGTGTATATGTTGCGAGATATTTAAATAGTATTTTAGGCTAAGAGTATGTATTTGCATACTCTTTTCTTGATAAATAAGCTATTTTTCAGTTATAATATAAACACATGAAATGAGGATGTAAATGGAAAATAAAGAATTAATTAATGATATAAATAACAATATTAATGAATATATTAGAAATATAAAAGAAAACGTTGATGAAAAAAAAGCTCTTGTTATAACTCATGGTTGTCAAATGAATGAACATGACTCTGAGAAAATAACTTGGCTTCTTGAAAAAATGGGGTATACTTTTGTAAATGATGTTGAAGATGCAGATCTTGTAATTTTAAATACCTGCTCTGTTAGACATTCTGCTGAAGACAAAGTATATGGTCAACTTGGAAATTTGAAAAATTTAAAGTCTAAGAAAAAAAATATTAAAGTTGCAGTATGTGGGTGTATGATGCAAAGGGAGGAATCTAGAAATTATGTGATAGAAAAGTTTCCAAATGTTGATATTATTTTTGGAACAAATAATATTTGGAAGCTTCCTGAACTTTTAAGTTCATCCTATGATGGCAGAAAACTTTCAATTGACATTGAGGAAAATCCACTTAGCATAGATAATTCTCTTGGTGCAAATAGACTTTATAATTTCAAATCCTATGTGAATATTATGTATGGTTGCAATAATTTTTGCTCCTATTGCATAGTTCCTTATACGAGGGGAAGAGAAACTAGTAGAAAACCAATTGAAATAATTAGAGAAATTGAAGAATTAGCAAAAAATGGAACTAAAGAAGTGACTCTTCTTGGGCAAAATGTAAATTCTTATGGCAAAAATTTTGACGATAAATTTTCTTTTGCAAATCTAATTGAAGAAATTAATGATATCAAAGGAATTGAGAGGATAAGATTTATGACATCTCATCCAAAAGATATCTCCGATGAATTAATTTATTCCTTCAAAAATTTAAATAAACTTTGCAACTTTTTGCATCTTCCAGTTCAAGCTGGTTCTTCAAGAGTTTTAAAAATGATGAATAGAAAATATACTAAGGAAGATTATCTAAGAAAAATTGACAAAGTAAAAAATGTTAATCCAAATATTGCCCTTTCAACAGACATAATGGTAGGCTTTCCTGGGGAAAGTGAAGAAGACTTTCTCGACACTTTAGATTTAGTTAAAAAAGTTGAGTATGATACATCCTTTACTTTTATATATTCTATGAGAGAAAATACTCCTGCTGCGAAAATGGAGCAAGTTCCTGATAAAGTTAAGCATGAGAGATTTGAAAGACTTTTGGAAATTTTATATCCAATACAAGAGAAGAAAAATAAAGCATTTATTGGAAGAGATGTAGATGTATTGGTTGAAGATTTTTCAAAAAAGGACAACACATATGTAAGTGGAAGAACTGATGAATTTAAGCTTATTAATTTTAATGGAAATAAAAATGATATAGGTAAAATTTTAAAAGTTAGAGTAAAGGATGCTAATAGTTTTTCTCTAGTAGGTGAAAAAATTGAATCGTGAAAATTTAACACCTATGATGCAGCAATATCTTGCTGTTAAAGACAAAAATCCTGATGCAATTTTATTTTTTAGACTTGGCGATTTTTATGAAATGTTCTTTGATGATGCACTACTTGCTTCTAGAGAGTTGGAAATAACTCTTACAAAAAGAGATGCCGGACTAGAAGATAAGGCTCCAATGTGCGGAGTTCCTTATCATGTGGCATCAGGTTATATTTCAAAATTAATAAATAAGGGCTATAAGGTTGCAATTTGCGATCAAGTAGAGGATCCAAAACTTGCAAAAGGCATAGTAAAAAGAGAAGTTACTCAAATTATTACTCCAGGAACATTTACAGATACAGAATATTTAAAGAGTGATTTAAATAATTATTTGCTTTCGATTTTTATTCACGGATATTCTTTAAATTTAACATATTCAGATTATTCTACTGGTGAAATTTATTTTACTGAAAAAACTTTTTTGTCAAAATCAGAGCTTTATAATTTTTTACAAGATGAAATTGACAGAATTAGTCCCAATGAAATACTTTTAAACGAAGAGATTACTTCTAAATTTAAAGATAAAATTAAAAGAGATAATATTTTTATTAATCCTTATATTTCTGAAAATTTAAAAGATATAAATTTATTTAAAGAACTAGGAGAATATTTTAGTGAAAATTTTAAGAGCAGTTTAAAAAATTTTATTTATGAAAATAATATTTCTGATTACACATCATTAAAAAAGATTTTACAGTATTTAGTAGTTACTCAAAAAATAAATTTAAAACACATAAATAATATAAAATATTACAATAATTTTGATTATTTAATTTTAGATGAAAGTTCAAAAAGAACTCTTGAAGTGGTAAAGGGTCTTAACACCTTTACCAAGAAAGGTTCTCTATTAGATGTTTTGGATAAATGTAGTACATCTATGGGTTCACGTAAATTAAAAAAATGGGTTGAAAGTCCTCTTGTAAATATAGATAAAATATTAGAAAGGCAAAACTTAATAGAAGCTTTTACTAAGGATTTACTTCTTCAAGACAAATTAGAAAAATTGTTAAAGGAAGTTTATGATATTGAAAGACTTGTTGTAAAAATTTCCAATGGAAGCATAAATCCTCGCGAAGTTGCATCACTTAAAAACACAATTATAAATTCGAAAAAGATAAAAGAAATTTTAGAAAATTATAACAATGAAAACTTAAAATATTTGGGGAAAAAATTCATAGATCTAACTAATATTTATGAAAAAATTCAAAATATTTTAATTGAAAATCCTCCAGTCGTTATTGAGGATAATAGAATAATTAGAGAAGGTTATTCTGAAGATTTAGACGAACTTTTTAAATATGCAATTGAAGGTAAAAATTGGTTACTTGATTTTGAAAACAAAGAAAGAGAAAGAACTGGGATAAAAAAATTAAAAGTTAAGCACAATAAAATTCTTGGATATTTTATTGAAATAACAAAATCTTTTTTAGACCAAGTTCCCGATGACTATATAAGAAAACAAACCTTAGTTGGTTCAGAGAGATTTTTTTCCTTAGAATTAAAAAACATGGAGGGAAAGCTTCTTGGTTCAAAGGAAAGAGCCCTAACTCTTCAATCTGAAATTTATAATGAATTAAAGGATTATATTGCAAGCGAAATTTATAGAATACAAATTTTGGCGGACAATCTTTCAAATTTAGATTCTCTTTTATCCCTTGCAAAAGTTTCTAATTTAAATAATTATGTAAGACCAAAGTTTAATGAAGATGGCTTTATAGAAATAATAAATGGAAGACATCCAATTGTAGAAACCTATATGAAGGATGATTTTTTTGTTCCAAATGACACATATATTGACACAAAAAAGCATATGATTCACATAATTACTGGTCCAAATATGGCTGGCAAGTCAACTTACATGAGACAAGTTGCTCTTATAACAATTATGGCTCATATAGGATGCTTTGTGCCTTGCGATAGTGCAAATATATCCTTAGTGGATAGAATCTTTACAAGGATAGGTGCTAGTGACAATCTTTCTAAAGGACAATCTACATTTATGGTTGAGATGCAAGAAGTTGCAGACATAATCGACAACGCAACTCCTAAATCATTATTAATTTTAGATGAAGTTGGCAGGGGGACAAGCACTTTTGACGGTCTTGCAATTGCAAATGCAATAATCGAATACATTGCAGAAAATATTAAAGCTAAAACTCTTTTTGCAACTCATTACCATGAGTTAGTTCATCTTGAAGATAAATACGATTCTGTAGAAAATTTAACTATTGCAGTTGATAGACAAGATGATGAAATAATCTTTCTAAGAAAAATAATTAAAGGATTTTCAAACAACTCCTATGGAATTGATGTTGCAAAACTTGCAGGTATTGATGATTCAATAATAAATAGAGCCAAAGAGATTTTGAATGTAATTGAAAGGGAAAACGAAGATATTAGCATTGACTTAAACAAAGAATATATTAAAAAAGAAAACAATAATCCCGAAATATTAAATTTTATTGACAAATTAAGGGAAATTAACATTCTTGAAATAAGTCCAATGGAAGCTTTTAATTTACTAAATGAAATTGTAAATAAATCCAAGGAGTTATAATGATTAGACTTTTAGATGAAGCAACTATTTCTAAAATAGCTGCAGGAGAAATAATAGAAAATCCTGCTTCAATTGTAAAGGAATTAGTAGAAAATTCTATTGATGCAGGTGCAGATAATATTCTCGTAGAAGTTAGAGGAGAGAGTACAGATTTTATAAAGGTTTCAGATAATGGATCTGGATTTTCTGAAGAAGATCTTAATGTTGCATTTTTACGTCATTCAACTTCAAAACTTGAAAAAATTGAAGATCTTGAAAAAATTAGAACTCTTGGTTTCCGAGGAGAAGCTCTTGCGAGCATTTCAAATATTTCAAAAATAAAACTTATGACAAAAAGAGAAGAAGACATTGCAGGTAATTCTCTTGTAATAGAAAATGGAAAAATTATAAAGAAGAATAAAGTAGGAATGCCAAAGGGAAGTACTTTTGTAATTAATGATGTTTTTTATAACACTCCTGTTAGAAAAAAATTTTTGAGAAAAGATTTAACAGAGATAAATAATATAATTGATATTGTACAAAAAATTGCCCTTAGCAATAATAATATTAAGTTTACATTAATAAGAGATGGAAAAACTATTTTAAATACTGGAAGCGACAGGGATCCAATTAACAGAATATTTAGCATATTAGGTTCAGAAATAGCATCTTCATTAAATGAGGGATCCTTTGAATCAGAAAATTATAAAATTAAAGGATTTTTCTCTGACAATAAAGTTTTTAGATCAAATAGAGACAGCCAATATATATTTGTAAATGGAAGATTTATTAGAAATGTTAATATTTCAAGAGCCGTTGAAAAAAAATATCACTCTTTAATTCCGCTAAATAGATATCCTGTGTTTGTTCTATATATTGATATTGATCCAAAGTTAATTGATGTTAATATTCATCCAAAGAAAAATGAAATAAAAATTTCTAATGAAAATATTTTAAATGCTATTTTAACTGAAATTGTTGAGGAAGTAATTTACCCAAATCGAAGTATAAGGGAAATCGAAATTGAAGATAAAAAAGAAAATATAAATGTTTTTGATATTTTTGGAGATGATGAGAAACCAAGAGATGATTCTCAAAGCAATGAATCTCATACAAATTTAAAAAGTATATGGGATTTAAAAAAAGAATCACAAGATAGAAATAATGAAGACAATTTATTTAATGCCTTTAATGAAGATGTAGTTTTGTACAAAGAAAATGAAGTTGAGAAGAATGAAGAAAAAACTTTAAATCAAGAGATTCATGAAGAAAATAATTTTTTATTTAATAATAAAAAAAATAAAATTGACGAAAAACTTTTAAATACAAATATTGTAGGAATTCTCTTTAAAACTTATATTCTTTTAGAAAATCAAAGAGATGGTATTGTTTTTGTAGTTGATCAACACGCAGCGCATGAAAGAGTAAATTATGAAAAGTTTTTGCATATGTATTTAAGTAGTGAAATTACTTCACAAATATTATTAAAGCCAGAGATAATTCAACTAAATCAAATTGAGTATGATAAAATTTTAAATTATTTAGATTTATTTACTAAACTCGGATTTAAAATCGAAAACTTTGGAGATAATTCTATTGTATTAAGGGAAGTTCCAATGATTTTTGGTCTTCCAACTTATGTAAATTTTATAAGAGATATCATCGATTCTCTTGATAAAGACATTTCATCGAATTATGAGGCAGACTTATATAAAATTATGAAAAAGGCTTGTAAGGCGTCTGTGAAGGCTGGAGATGACCTTTCTGAAATGGAAATTGAATCTTTAATTAGAGATTTAAAAAATTGCGAAAATCCTTATACATGTCCTCATGGCAGACCGACAATTGTAGAAGTATCAAAGCATACTATTTCAAAATTATTTTTGAGGGAGTAAATGGAAAATTTAATTATAATTACTGGACCAACTGGAATAGGAAAGACTGACCTTTCTCTTAAACTTGCTAAAAAATATTGTGGCGAAATAATTTCCTGTGACTCTATGCAAATTTATAAAAAACTAAATATAGGAACGGCAAAAATTGATATAAATGAAACTTCTATTCCTCATCATATGATTGATATTATTGAACCTTCAGATAATTTTTCTGTTGCTGATTTTAAAAATGAGGCAAAAAAAATTATAACTAGTATAAATAATAGGGGAAGAGTGCCATTTTTAGTTGGAGGAACTGGACTTTATATCAATTCAATAGTCTACAATTTAAATTTTACGGAAACTGAACCTGATTATGAGTATAGAAAAAAACTTAATAACATTTTAGAAGAAGAGGGAAGCGAATTTTTATACGAGAAACTTTTAAGCAAAGACAGTGAAATGGCTGAAAAAATTCACCAAAACAATGGTCAGAGAATTATTAGAGCCTTAGAAATTTTAAAAAGTGGAAATAAAAAGGGAAATAATTTTAGAGAAGAAAATGAGGACTACAATCTAATTTATATTGGTTTAAACATGAATAGAGATAAATTATATGAAAAAATCAATATTCGTGTAGATAAAATGATTGATTTAGGACTCGTAAATGAAGTAAAAAACCTTTTAGATGCTGGTTTAGATAAAAATTCTCAATCACTTAAAGCAATTGGTTATAAAGAAGTTATTTCATATTTAGATGGAGAAATTCAGTTTGATGAAATGGTGGATTTAATTAAAAAAAATTCAAGACATTATGCAAAAAGGCAGCTTACATGGTTTAGAAGAGATGAAAGAATAAAATGGTTTGACAAAGAGTCGGACACTATTTTGTATGATATAGAGGATTATATCAACAGCAAATTAATACAGGAGAAAAGATGACATTATACGATAAATTATTTGAAGAAGAGTACAATATCGATGGGAAAATAATTGAATTTGTAAATAAAAATGAAGCAAAAATACAAGATAGGTTTCAAAAGTTCAGCGACATTGCACAGTATAATCAAGTTAAAATTTTAAAAGCTATGCAAAAAGAAGGGTTAAAATCAACTGACTTTAACTGGACAACTGGCTACGGCTATGGAGATATTGGAAGAGATAAAGTAGAAAGCATATATGCAAGAATTTTTAAGACAGAAGATAGCCTTGTACGACCTAATATTGTCTCTGGAACTCATGCAATTACTCTTGCAATAAAATCAGTTTTAAAGCCCGGAGATCATTTTTTGTCAATTACATCAACTCCATATGATACATTGCAAAAAGTAATAGGCATAAGAGGAAATAGTCCTGATTCATTAATAAAAACAGGCTATGAATATTCTGAAGTGCCACTTGTTGATAATAAAATCGATATTAAAAACATAAAGAATTATATAAAAGACAATACAACTCTTGTAATAATGCAAAGATCAACAGGATATTCAAATAGAAGAGCTTTTACTATCTTAGAACTTAAAGAGGCAATTGATGAAGTTAAGAGAATAAATAAAGACATAAAAATTTTTGTAGACAATTGTTATGGAGAATTTACAGAATTAATTGAACCCAGTGAACTTAACATAGATATTATGGCAGGATCTCTTATAAAAAATCCAGGTGGCGGAATTTCTTATACTGGAGGTTATCTAGTAGGCAAGTCTCAACTTATAAATAGAGCAGCAAATATTTTGACTGCTCCAGGAATAGGAAAGGACTGTGGGCTTACATTTGGCATGACTAGACAAATACTCCAAGGACTTTTTATGTCCCCAAAAATTGTTGAAGATGCAATAAGAGGAGCAACACTTTTCGCAAAATGTTTTGAAGAATTAGGTTTTAAAACTATTCCATCAAGTGATGACCCAAGAAGTGATATTGTAACAGCAATTGAATTACAGAGACCAGAAATTCTAGAAACATTCTGCAAATACATCCAATTCTCTTCACCAGTTGACTCAGAATTCACTCCAATCCCTTGGGATATGCCAGGATATGACGATAAGGTAATAATGGCAGCAGGCGACTTTATAGAAGGTTCATCAATTGAACTTTCAGCAGATGGTCCTATGAGAGAACCTTACTATGTATATTTCCAAGGAGGATTATCTTACTATCACATAAAATTTGCATTAATACATTTGTTAAATGCACTTGATAAAGAAAGTCTAATCAAAATATAAAATATTTTTTAAGATTTTATATTTTTGTATGTTAAGTAATTAGATTATGATTATTTTTGAAAATCTTTTTTCAAGAAGGCAAAAAGTAAAATATTTTTGTTATATAGATGTCAATTAAAGATTGTAATATTTAGAATTTTACAAACAAAATTATTATTAAAATATGAATAGATGGGAATGTTAATTATTGTAGTCGAGATGAACTTCATAAAGCATTAAATAAAATAACCTTGCTGTGTGATAACAACAAGGTTATTTTTTTAGCCTATTTTTCTTAGTTTATTTTTCTATAAAGACCAACGATTTTTCCTAAAATATCAACTTTATCAAAGTAAAAAGGTTCCATTGTATCATTTTCAGGTTGAAGTCTATATCTATTTTTTTCTTTGTAAAAAGTTTTAATAGTTGCCTCGTCATCAATTAAAGCTAAAACTTTTTCGCCATTTCTAGCAGAATTTGTTTTTTCAATAATAACATAATCTCCATCACAAATGCCCGCATTAATCATACTTTCTCCTCTTACTTTTAAAATGAAAAGTTCTTTATTTGAAACAAAGTCAACGGGAAGAGGCATAGTATCTTCAATATTTTGAACAGCCAAAATAGGAGCACCAGCTGTGACACGACCAACAATTGGTACGTCCACAGTTTTCTTTTTAAGCATAAGTATATCATCATCTTGTGGAACTATTTCTATAGCTCTAGTTTTTGAAGCGTCTTTTCTAATATAATTTGTTGTTTCTAATTTTTCTAAGGCGTAATATACAGTAGAAGTTGATTTAATGTTACAACCGGAACAGATTTCACGAACAGTAGGTGGGTAGGACTTGGATTCAATAAATCTTTTAATAAAAAATAAAATTTCAAGTTCTCTTTGGTTTAAATCTTCGTACATGGTTTACCTCCTAATATTTCTAAATTAATAATATCACATTTAAACAAGTATTTCAAACTACAGTTTAAAAAAATATATAATTTTCTTGACATTTTAGAACTTTAGTTGTAACATCTGTTTAGAACTTATATTTGACACTATTGTTTGATACGAGTGTTTAAACTAATTATGAACAAAATATTTGAGGTGATTTTATGAAGAGAATTATTATTAACAAACCAAAAGTTTTTTTATTTTTATTATTAATATTTATTTTTAATTCAGGTCTAGTTATAAAAAATTTTGAAGATGAAAATTCGATAATGCAAGAAAAAAATATTATTCAAGTTTATACAGTAAAAAAAGGTGACACTTTATGGACAATTTCTGATAATTATGAATATAAAAATAAAATGAAATTTATTATGGAGATAGAAAATCTTAACAATATCTCATCCTATGATATTAAGCCAGGTTATAAATTAGCAATTCCAATTTATAAAAGTAAATAGATAACACGCATACACATACTTTTATGTTTGACTTATCCTTTTAAAAGATATAAAATAATTTTAAGGCTTATGCCTTGAAAATGATTTTATATTTGAAACATGAAAACTAAATAGGAGGTGTGTATGAATGGGTTTTAATACTTTAACTATTATTATCGGTATTATAGGTATAGCTTGTGGCTATGCTATTAGAAAATATATTTCTGAGGGAAAACTTAAAAATGCTGAAGAATTAGCTAATAAAATGATTTACGATGCTGAAAGTCAAGCTCAAACACAAAAGAAAGTTTTGCTTGTTGAAGCTAAGGAAGAAATTCAAAAATTGAGATCTGAGCAAGAAAATGAAGCTAAGATTAGAAGAGCCGAAATAAAAGAAATGGAAGAACGTGTTTTATCTAAAGAAAAACTTTTAGATAAAAAGTCTACTCAAGTTGAGCGTAAAGATGAAAAGCTTAACAAAAAACTAGAGGGTCTTAGGGAAAAAGAAGAACAAGTTGATGGACTTATTAAACAAAGAGAAGAAGAACTCCAAAAAGTTGCAGGTCTTACAAAAGATGAAGGCAAGGAAATTTTACTTAATGAATTAAAAAAAGAAATTACTAATGAATCAGCACTTATTATCAAAGAAAATGAGAATAGAATAAAGGAAGAATCCGGAAAATATGCTAGAAATGTTATAGCACAGGCTATTCAAAGATGTGCTGCTGATCAAGTTGCTGAATCTACTGTGGCTGTTGTAAATCTTCCAAATGATGAAATGAAGGGGAGAATTATTGGACGTGAAGGTAGAAATATTAGAGCTATTGAATCAATAACTGGAGTAGATTTAATTATTGATGATACTCCTGAAGCTGTTGTATTATCTTGTTTTGATCCTATAAGAAGGGAAATAGCAAGAGTGGCTTTAGAGAAACTTGTAAATGATGGCAGAATTCATCCAACAAAAATCGAAGAAACTGTTGAGAAAGCTAAAAATGAGGTTGAAACAATTATAAAAGAATCTGGTGAACAGGCAGCTTATGATGCTGGAGTTCATGGACTTCATCCAGAAATTATTAAATATTTAGGTAGACTTAAATATAGAACTAGTTATGGACAAAATAACCTTAAGCATTCTGTTGAAGTTGCTGAAATTGCTGGTATTTTAGCTGGTGAAATTGGTGCAGACGTTAAGCTAGCTAAAAGAGGGGGACTTCTACACGACATAGGAAAATCTGTAGATAGAAATTTAGATGCTCCACATGTTGATATTGGAGTTGAAATTGCAAGGAAATATCACGAATCAGAATATGTTATTAACGCAATTCAATCTCATCATGGTGATGTAGAGCCAAACTGTGTTGAATCAGTTTTAGTTCAAGCTGCTGATGCTATTTCCGCAGCAAGACCTGGTGCAAGACGTGAAACAGTTGAATCTTATATTCAAAGACTTGAAAAACTAGAAGAAATTGCAAATGAATTTGAAGGTATTGAAAAATCTTATGCTGTTCAAGCTGGTCGTGAAATCAGAATAATAGTAAAGCCTGAAAAAATCTCAGAAGCAGAAATTACAATTACTGCTAGAGATGTAGTAAAGAGAATAGAGTCTGAGCTAGATTTTCCAGGACAAATTAAAGTTAATGTCATTAGAGAAACTAGAGCAGTTGAATACGCTAAATAATTAGGAACCTGACTTATGTCAGGTTTTTATTTTTATAGGAGGTGAGAAATTGATAAAGTCAAACTTAGTTGATGATTTCTTAGATTACATGAAATCTACAAAGGGATCTTCGGAAAATACTGTTAAAGAATATTACTATGACCTAAGAATCTTTATAAGGTTTATAAAAAAAAGAAAAAATTTAGTAAGTGATTCTATTGATTTTGACGATATAGCTATTGAAGATATTACTCCGGAGATTTTAGAAAGCGTTACAAAACAAGATATATACGCTTATAATGCTTTTTTAGAAAGAGAAAGAAAGATATCAAATAGATCTAAGTTTAGAAAAATTTCATCTATTAGAAGTTTTTATAATTATCTTTATACAAAAATCGAAATTATAAAGAAAAATCCAGTAATAGATATTGATATGCCTAAAGTTGAAAAAACTCTCCCAGTATATTTATCGCTAGATCAAAGTTTAAATCTTTTGCAAACTATTGAAAAATCAAAGATAAAGCCAATTTATAAAAAAAGAGATTATGCAATAGTCACATTATTTTTAAATTGTGGAATGAGACTTTCAGAACTTGCTGGGATTAATATTTCTCACTTAAAGGATGATAATACGTTAAAAGTAATAGGAAAGGGCAACAAAGAGAGGACGATTTATCTTAATGAGGCTTGTGTATATGCTGTAAATGAGTATTTAAAGCTTCGACCACAAATAAAAGATGATGCGTTATTTTTATCAATGAGACAGCAAAGAATGAGCAATAGATCAATTCAGCACATGATTGAAAAGCACATGAAAAATTCTGGTTTGGACACAAATAAATATTCGGTTCACAAACTTAGACATACTGCAGCTACACTTTTATATGAGTATGGAAATGCAGATATAAAGTCTTTGCAAGAGATATTAGGACACGAATCTGTAAGTACAACGGAAATTTACACACATATAAATAAAAAAGCACTTAAAAAGATGGTTGAATCTAATCCACTTTCAAAAGTTAAAGAAAAATAAATTAAAAATACCAAGGAGAAAATATGAAAAAATTAAAAAAAATTGTTTTTGCTGGAATTATGACTATAATGTTAAGTACATCTGTTTTTGCAGTTGGGAAATTACCAAAGGAAGCCGTAGATAAAAATATTGATATTTACATTAATAATAATATTCAATCAATTCCAGAAGATATGGGAAGGGCATACCTTGATAAAGATACTAATAGGGTTATGGTACCAATTAGATATATTTCTGAAAATATGGGTGCGCAAATTAATTATTACCAAAAAAAAGAAGCTAAAACTAGTGGAATTTTAATTGGTGCCGTAGATGTATTAGTTGAAATAGATATTAATTCAACAAAGGCCAAGGTTAATAAGGCAGGAATAGATAATATAATTGATTTAGATTCTCCAGCAATTTTATATGATGGTAGGACTTATGTTCCAATTAGATTTATTTCGGAAACACTAGGACTTAGTGTAGATTGGAAAGATAATTCTGTTTATATTTCTGGTAAATTTAAAACTAAGGGAAAAAGATATAATTACGAAGAAAACAATAAAGAATCTAAAGTAAATGAAAATAACACAGATGATGCAAAAAAAGATAAATCTTTAGAAGAATTAAAAACTTCAAGTGACAAAGAACAGGATAATAAATCATCATATTCTATATTTTAATATAGTTTTATTATTTAAAACAAAGATAGGGTATGAGAAGATTTTAATTGACAGAGACAATAATAGTCACAAAATAATAATTTTGTGACTATTGTTTATTTTTTTACGTCTTTTCCAACTAAAACTTATCAAAATTTACGATTTTATAAATTTCAAGTAAATAACAAATACGAATTTTTTGCCGTATTTTTTATGTTTTCTTTATAGATGTTTAAATTTAGTTTTTTTAATTATAAATTTTTTTAAAATACATATTTTATGACAAATTTTATCTAGTACTATTAATATTAAATCTATTAATTTTTATAACTTGCTTTATTCTATATCTAATAATTTATCTAATAATTTGAAACGAGTAAAAATTTTGATATCTTGTTTAGAATTGTAAATTTCAATTTACATAAATTAATTATATATTTTCAATCTCATTAAGAATTATTTCGATTTTCTTTTATAAAATTTTTTATAAATTGCTACTATTTTTAATCTAACATTTGTTCTAAACAAACATTTTGAAACCATCCTTTCATATTAATTTATAAAATATGTTATAATAAATTTCAGGTGATAAAATGTCTTTAGACGGTACAGTAGTAAAAAATTTAGTTTATGAAATAAATAATCGCATCATAGATGGCAGGATAGATAAAATTTATCAAAATAACAATAATCTTTTAATTAATATTAGAGCTAAGGGTAAAAAAGAAAGGCTTTTTATATCCATTTCTGGAAGTCCTAGAATCTATTTAAGTGAAGAGATTTTTGATAGTCCACAAAATCCACCAGCTTTCTGTATGCTTCTTAGAAAACATTTAGAAAATAATCAAATTCTTGAAGTTTCACAATATAAAATGGATAGAATTATAAAGATACTTGTGAAATCTCGTGATGAATTTGGTGAATTTTCTAAAAAAGCACTTATAATTGAACTTATGGGAAAGCATTCTAATGTTATATTAATTGATGATGAATCAAAAAAAATTATTGATTCCTTAAAAAGAATTAATTTTAATTTATCTAGTGTTCGAGAAATTCTGCCGGGACTTATTTATAATCCAGAAGATATTTCAAGTGGATTTAATCCTTGCGAAGTAAACTCTATAAGAGAATTAATTAATAATTCAAAGGAAAACTTAAACTTAAAATCTTTTTTCTTAAAAATTTTTACTGGTATTAGTCCACAAATGTGTAGTGAAATTGAATATAGATCTAATATTGAATTTAGAAGAATTGTATCTTCATTATCTGAAAGTGAAACCAAAATTTTAGAAGAAGTTTTTTTAGAAATATTTAAAGAAATAAAAGAATGCAAATTTTCGCCAATAAAGATTTATAGGAATGAAATATTTAAGGACTTTTATTCAATAGATTTAAAAGAGTTAAGTGAAAATGAAAAATTCAAAGTAGAAAGTATCTCTTCCCTTCTTGAAGAATTTTATAATTCTAAATTTTTAAGGGATACTTTAGGTTTAAAAAATAAGGAACTAAAAAAATCTATAAAAAAAAATATAGAGAAATTGAAAAAAAAGGTTTCTAACCAATCAAATGAATTAAACATTGCATTAGATAGAGATAAATTTAAGGTTTATGCTGATTTAATCTCTTCAAATTTTTATAAAATAGAAAAAGGTGCAGAGTCAGTAAAAGTTGAAAATTTTTATAACGAAATGAAAGAAATTGAAATTCCCTTAGATCCAAAGCTAGATGGTCCATCAAATGCATCAAAATATTATAAAAAATATTCTAAATTAAAAAATGCGGCTAAGTTTCTTACAGAACAAATTGAAATAGGAAATTCGGAAATTAGTTATTTAGAATCAATTTTGTTAAACGTTGATTTTGCAGAAACTCCAGACGAAATAGATGAACTTTATGAAGAATTAGAAAAAGAAGGATATATAAAAAAGAAGAAAAATTATAAAAAGAAAAAGGATAATAAAGATAACTATATTTATGTAAAAACAGACGATGGTTTTGATATTTATATAGGTAAAAATAATAAGCAAAATGATTATTTAACACATAAAAAAGCAAAAAAAAATGACCTATGGTTTCACGTAAAGGATGCTCCAGGTTCTCATGTAATACTAAAAAATGATAATAGAGATTTTACAAATATTTCATTAATTACTGCTGCAAAATTAGCTGCAAAGTATAGTTCACTTTCAAAATCAAAAAATATTGCTGTGGATTATACTTTTAAAATGAATGTGAAGAGGCATCCCGCAAAAAAACCAGGACTTGTAATTTACACAAATTATAAAACTATAAATGTAAGCATAGAAAAAGAATAAGGTCGACCTTATTCTTTTTCTTCATCTTCATCTATAATATTTAATCTTGTTAAAACTAATTTATAACCATCAGCTCCATAATTTAAAGATCTATTAATTCTTGAAATAGTTGCAGTTGAAGCTCCAGTTTCACTTTCGATTTCATGATAAGTTTTATTTTTAACAAGTAGTTTTACAACTTGTAATCTTTGTGCAATTGCCTGCAATTCTTTAACAGTACAAATGTCTTCAAAGAATCTATAACATTCTTCTAGGTTTTCTAAAAGTAAAATAGCTTCAAATAATCCATCTACTTCTTTACTTTTTATTTTTGAGTCGTAAATCATTGTATCCTCCTGACTTCAATAATAATGTAATATATGAACAATTCATATTTTCACTAATATATTAACAATTTTACTTACTAAAGTCAAGATAAAAATCATTGATTATATATACTTACTTTGCTAATTCCATTTTTATTTGTTACATGAAAAGCTTTATCACAAATTTGAGAAAGATGTGGATTGTGAGTAACCATAATTATCTGTCTATCAAATAAATTTGATGATTTTTTCAGAAATTCACCTAAATTAAAAATATAATCATTGCTTACATGTTTTCCAGGTTCATCAAGAATAAGCGGACCGGATAGCTTTGGTTGATTTAGCTGTAAGAATGCAATTCTAAGAGCGAGTGAAATAATATCAACGACTCCTCCACCTCTAGAAATTTCTGGTTTAGTTTTTATACTGTAGCCTTCAGGATAATTACTTTGTACAAAAAATTCTGCAACAGGAACAGAACGAGATTCGGATAGTTCAATTAAAAATTCAATATCTGTTTCAAAAATAAATTGTAAACATTTTGTGACTGTATCTTCAATTTGTCTTTTAGATTGTTCTCTTGCAAATTCAGAGGTTTTTTGAAATAAAACAGAGACTTTAGTAAGAATATCGCTGTACTTTTCTTTATCATTTAAAGTTTTTTCAGTTTTTTCTAATTGTTGGGTTAAAATTTCAATTTTTCCCTCATCACTTAAAATTTTATTATTTAGTTCAATTAGTTTTAAATCAAGTTCTTTTAAGTCCAAAAAATCACAACCTAGGCATTAAATTACTAGCTTCGTCAAAAAGTTTATCAATTTCATTTTTTAAATCAGAAATTTCACTTTCAAGATCTTCAGGTTTTATACCCAGCTTTTCGATTTCAGCAAGAATATCTTTTTTTTGTGAGTTTAATTGTTCCAATCTAGCTTCAGATTTATATTTCATATTTTTTAATCTGTCTAAATTATCTTTTAATATTTTCAAATTATCTTCGTAATTCATTTAATCATTCCTCAAGTGGTATTTTATGTGCTCAATTGAATTTTCATCAATTTGACTGTAACAGAAAGGGCATATTCCCATTTCTAAGATTATTTTTTCGTAAGAGTCAGAACATTCTTTAATATTTGTATAAATATTTTTAAGACTATTTTCTGTATCAAAAATTTGTGTAGAAATCTCTTTAAAAATATTATTTATTTCAATAATCTTTTTTAAAGAATTCAATTTATCTTGTATATTAGTTTCAATAAAATTAATTTTATTATTATTGTCAAAGTTTTTTATGTAATCCTTACCTAGATCAAGTTTTAAATTAATTTTGTTTAAACTATCTTTATACTCATAAATTTTTGAATAAAAAGTTAAATTTTCTTCTAATTTTTCTATAATTTTTTGAATATTGTCATTGTTCTCATAATTTTTCAAATCATTATTTACATTAGCTATATTCTTGATATTTTCTAAATACTTAGTGTACAAACTTTCGTAAATATCTAAAATCTTTTTATCATCATCAATTTTAGATATTATGAGATTTAGTTCGTCTAGAGATTTAAGCTCAATTAAAATATTATTTATGGAATTTGTTTCAATATCTATTTTTTCTATTTTTTTTAAATAATTTTCAAAACTATTTTTCTTAAAAATAAAATTTTCTAGTACTGATGCAATCTTTTCTAAATCATTGAGACTTTTAAACTTTTTAACTAAACTTGTGATTTCATCAAGTTCAATTTTGTTTTTATCAAGAGTTTCCTTTAATTTAATACTAAGATTCAATCTTTCTTGCAGATATTTAATTTTGTTTCTAATTTCGGTAATTTTTTCGAATTTTTCTTTATAATCTTTAATATAATTAAATTTGACAAGTTGTTCCTTTAATTCATCTCTATTTTTTATTAATTCAGCGATTTCTTGATTAGTTCGCTTGTTATCTCTTACTACAGTCCTCAGTGCATCATCAACATAATTTACGCCTATTAATCTACCAATTGCAGATGCACGAAGCGATGCTTGTTCATTTAATAAAAATGGTCCATCTAATTGTTCGGCAATATTTAAAATTGTTTTATTATTTGAATTATCTAGGGGAACTTTATACATATTTGTTGCATCTGTAATTTCCTTTGGAACATCAATGCCAAATCCTTCAAATCTCATTTCATTGCCTGAAGAATCAACGAAAAAATAAGAATTTTTTGATGGAGTTTTAGATCTTTCAATTATTACACCATTGGAGAAAGTGATTTTTACAGAGACATCTTTCTCGCCTTGTCTAATAAAATAATCTCCCTTTGGCTCATTATAAAGAGCCCATTTTATAGCTCTTAAAATTGCTGTTTTCCCTACATCAGAATTGCCTAAGATTACATTTAGACCTCTGTCAAATTCCATTTCAGTGTAATCATGAGATTGAAAGTTATGAAGTTCAATTTTTTTTATATAAATCATGAATAACTAACTCCATTAATCTGTGCTTCTTCGAATCTTTTCAAGGCTTCTTTTTTTACTTCTTCAGAAATATTTTCACTTTTAGAAATTTTTAAAAGTAAATCAAAAATATCTAAGCTTTTATAGTTAGAGGTTGAGTCAATACTTTCTTTAAATTCAGCAAGTTTAATCCCCTTAAATTGATGCCTTTCCATCTCAGATCTATCCAATACTTCATCTCCTGGTTTTGCGCATTTTAAAAAGCGATCTTCTATTTTTATTTGATCTTCTAAGGTAATAATATTAACTTTTGGTTTTCTTTTAATTTCTGCATTAGAATTTGAGATTCTAATTAATGCTCCAGGATTTACAAAATATTTATTATCTATTTTAACAGTTTTAAACCCAAAGTGATAATGACCTCCAAGAGTTATGTCTGCTTTAGTTTCCTTAATATCGTCAATTAAAGTATGGGAAACTTCTTTCATAAAAGGTTTGTCAATTAAAAATCCATGAGTCATATGAATTGAAAATTTACAGGTATTATCAACTTCATTTATAATATAATTATGTCTATTAGAAATTTCATCCATGGAATATACATAGGGCGAACCAGTTAGTTGAACTTTTATATCTTTTTCTAATATTATTT
Source organism: Peptoniphilus sp. (assembly GCF_022767005.1). GTDB lineage: Bacteria > Bacillota > Clostridia > Tissierellales > Peptoniphilaceae > Peptoniphilus_A. The sequence goes on from NZ_JALEOV010000023.1 coordinate 22,423, forward strand.
TTTTATAATTTACTAAATGCATAATGCCCAAATTACATAAAAGTCCAAGCATAGTTCGATCTAAAGTGTCTGGATTATGACCAAAAATATCATGATTTCCACTAATAATATAGATTGGTACACTATATTGTTGAAAAATTTGTGCAAATTCTGAAACTATACTTACTGAAACGTCAGGTCTATCAAATAAATCGCCACCATGCAAGACATAGTCAATTTTTTCTTCTTTTATAATATTTGCAATTTCTCTTAATTTTTCTTTTAAAGTCTCTTTATAATCATCTAACCTATTTTGAGGATTGGTTCCTCTAATATGAGTATCTGTTAGATAGAGTATTTTCAAAAAATCACGCCCTATTTATCCTCTTCTAGAAAGTTTTCTGGCTTAGCTGATTCATTATTGAGTTCATCATCTGACATTAGATTGTAGTAAACTCTAACTTTATGTTCAATTTCCTTTAATATTTCAGGATTTTTTTCTAAAAACTCCTTGGAATTTTCTCTGCCTTGACCAAGCCTTTCTTCGCCATAGGAATACCAAGCTCCTGCTTTTTTTACAATATCAGCTTCTGCTGCTACATCTAGAATATTTCCAACACTAGAAATTCCCTTGCCATACATGATATCAAATTCAGCTTGTCTAAATGGAGGAGCAATTTTGTTTTTAACAACTTTAACTTTAACTCTATTTCCTATTATTTCGTCACCCTTTTTAATAATTTCTGACCTTCTAATATCAAGTCTTACTGAAGAATAAAATTTAAGAGCTCTCCCGCCAGTAGTAGTTTCAGGATTTCCAAACATAACTCCAACCTTTTCTCTAAGTTGATTGATAAATACAACTGTACATTTAGATTTGTTTATTGCACCAGTAAGTTTTCTAAGAGCTTGCGACATTAATCTTGCTTGAAGACCAATTTGAGCTGCACCCATCTCTCCATCAATTTCAGCCTTTGGAACAAGAGCTGCAACAGAATCAATTACAATTAAATCGACAGCATTAGATC
>NZ_JALEOV010000093.1 GCF_022767005.1 Peptoniphilus sp.
GTATGTTAAAAAAATTATGTAAGTGTGGGAAAGCAATTCCTATCACTGATAAAATGTGCAAAGAATGTGCTAGTAAATATCACAAGTCTTATGATAAGTATAAGCGTGAAAATCACAATGTCTATACTGATAGCAGGTGGGCAAAGGTTAAGAATGTTTGCAGGTCGAGAGCTTGCGGCATAGATCTATGGCACTATTACAAGACGGGTAAAATTATCGAGGGTAGGCTTGCTCATCATATCGTTGAAGTGTCTGATGATATTTCAAAGGCTTATGATGTTGATAATCTTTTTTGGCTGACAGATAAAAGCCATCAAGAGATACACAGCCTATATAATAAGAATCCCGAGAGTAAATTAAAGACACAGGCATTGCTATTAAAGTTAAATAAAAATGGCACGGGGGTAGGTTAGAATGTTTTTAGCAAAGTGTAAATGACCAGCCGCCGATTATTTCGGCGGGAAAATGCCAAAAATGAAAATTTCAGAAAAATTGCAGCACCTATTAAAAGGTGCTTTTTTGATGATTTTAGTGTTAGATAATGATAAAATAAAGAGGTTTTGAGTTTTGAAATTGAAAGAATAGTATCTTTTGTTTCTAGGACTAGGCATGTGGGGGTTAAGTTTTGATTAGTAGTATAAGCAAAGAAAAATTTGAAAATTATGGGGGATTTGTAGAAAAGTTTAAGACTAAAAAAACTACAGATGATTGTTATACTCCTCCTGAAGTTTATAAAATTATAAAAGATTGGGTAGTTAAAGAATATGAAATTGACGAAAAGAAAATAGTAAGACCTTTTTATCCAGGTGGAGATTATAAGAATTTTGATTATAGAGGGGATAAAATAGTTATAGATAACCCTCCCTTTTCAATACTTAGTAAAATTAAGAACTTTTATTGTGAAAACAATATTAAGTTCTTTTTATTTGCTCCACATTTAACATTATTTTCAGGAAAAGATGATAAATGTGTTTGCTATATAGTTGCAAATGCTAATATCAAATATAATAACAAAGCTAAAATTCCAACATCTTTTGTAACTAATTTAGACAAGTATAGAATCAGATTAATACCTAAAATAAAAAAAATGGTTGAAAAGATACAAACTGAAAATAAAAAGCCATCGTTTAAATACGTATATCCTAAAAATGTAATTAGTGCTGCCCTTCTATGCAAATATATTGATTGGGGTATTGAATTAAACTTCAAGAATGAAGAGTTATTTTTTATAAGAAGATTGGATGCTCAGAAAAAACATAAAAAACAACTCTTTGGATCGGGATATTTAATAAGTGATGAAAAAGCTAATTTTTTAGAAAGTTTAGCTGTTTCTAAAAGACTTGAAGATGAAATTGTATGGGAGTTATCAGAAAGGGAAGAAGAGATAGTTAAAGGTTTGTAAATAATCGTGAGTTAACCTTGTGAAGGGTGGTGATAGAATGGCGAGACCAAGAAAGACAATGGAAACAGCAACTGGGAAAATTGGAAAAGAGAATATTAAAGAGAGACAAGAGCAGGAAGAAAAAATAAAGATAGACAATAAAAATTTAAAGGCACCTGCTTATCTTCAAGAAACTGCAAAAATTGAATTTAGTAGAGTAGTTGAGGAAGCTAAAAAGATTGGAATACTAGATAATCTTGACTTGTCAATTCTTGTTATATATTCAAATGCCTATTCACAGTATTTGGAAATTACGCAAGAGATTGAGAAAATGGAGCAGCCTTATAGATATGTTACTGAAGATTATAAAATATCTCCACTGATAAATGCACAAGATAAGGTTATAAAACAAATAATGTCCTGCTCAACAAAGCTTGGACTTGCAACAACTGATAGATTAAAATTGATTGTCCCTAAAAAAGAAGAAAGCAAAACCAATAAATATTTGAGATACATTGATGGATAGAGTTACAGAGTATGCAAAATTAGTAGTTGAAGGCAAAATCTTAAAGGGACAAACAGAAATAAGTTGTTGTAAAAGACATTTAGATGATTTAAAAAGAAAAGATTTTGAATTTATCTGGGACGTAAAACTATCTGAAAGAGCGATAGATATTGCAAATGAGCTTACGATTTTAGAGGGTACAGAGCCTAAGAAATTAAGAACAAGGGGCTTCCAAAACTTTATAATTGGATCTTTGCATGGTTGGAGAAAAAAGCGAAGTAAGAAGTTAAGATTTAGGGAAGCATATATCCAAGTAGGGCGACAGAATGGAAAATCCTTTTTGTCGGGAACTGAAATAAATAATCGTGCTACATTCTCTGATTATAAAAAGGGAAAAATCTATTGTGCGGCAACAAAGCAAGAACAGGCAAATATTGTTTGGGACGAGGTAGAAAAATTCATCCTTGCTGATGAGGAACTTGCTGAATTATATAGAATTAGGCGACATGAGAGAACAATAACAAGTAAGGTTACGGGTACAGAAATTAAATCTGTTGGCAGAGATACAAAGTCAGCAGATGGCTTCCGCAGTATTTTAGCTATAATTGACGAACTCCATGCGCATCCTAATAATCAAATGTATAAGCTTATGCTAGATGGTCAAATAAGTGTAGATAGTGCTTTAACTTTAGCAATAACGACAGCAGGGTTTAATATTAATAGTTTTTGTTATGAACAATATGAGTTCTGTAAAAAAATTCTATCTGGAGTGATAGAAAAGGAATCGCAATTTATTTATATTGCTGAAATGGACGAAGACGATGACATCTGGGACTATAAGAACTGGGCAAAGGCAAATCCTCTCCTATTATGGAATGATGACAATTCCTATAATATGGAGAAAGTAAAAGTTATGTCTGAAAAAGCCATAGATGCTAAAGAAAAAGGCGGTCAAGAGCTTATTAACTTTTTGACAAAATCTTTAAATAAATGGGTCAAGTATTCTGGTGCAGGTTATGTCGACCTAGATAAATTTAAGGAATGCGAATCTGATTTAACTTTAGAAGATTTTAAAGGTCAAGAGTGTATCCTTGGGATTGACTTATCTTCTGGTGGCGACTTGACAAGTATTGCCTTGGTCTTTAAGTTTGGCGATTATTTTTATATTTATTCTCATTCTTTTATGCCGATTTTAAGGTTGGAAGAACATGAGAAGACAGATGAGGCACCTTATAGGATGTGGGCAAGACAGGGTTATTTAACCTTAACTGAGGGTGTTTTTGGACTAAAAACAGACTACAAGTATATAATTAGTCACTTAAAAAAGTTAATTGAGGACTACAATTTAGTAATTACAGCCTGTGGTTATGATGGTCATAATGCCAATGCTTTTTTAGCTGACTTGGATTTTTTGAACTGCGACTTAGTGGAAATAGTCCAATCTGCAAAGTCCTTAAATGATGCGACTGTGGACCTACAGTTATCAATCCAAGCCTTACAAGTTAAGTATGACAAGCATAATGGCCTACTTAAGTGGTCCTTTGCAAATGCAAAAACAACACAAAACTCCTTTGGTGAAATCAAGGTCATGAAAGAGACTAACACAGCAAGGATTGATGTTGTATATGCTGTCATAGATGCTTGGAAGCTTGCAATGGCAATAGATAATACTGAGAGATATAACGCAGAAACAGATATAGAAGAATGGCTTGAAATTATGAAAGAGAAAGGCGGTGAAGAAGATGGGAATAATTAAAAACTTTGGAAGAGCAGTTAAAAACGCCTTTAGCTGGGGAGAAACTGAACGAGGTTGGCAAACAATAAATATAAGCGATGGAAAAAATATTGAAAGCTTAATAACTACATCAAATACATCAGAAATAACTTATTATATTTGTCTAAAGATCCTTAGTGAGTCCATAGGTAAGTTATCAATCCATCTTAAGGATGGAGAGGGAATAAAAATTACTGACAGTGATATAAACTATCTTCTAAAAGTAAGACCAAATCCCTTTATGACTCCTACAGACTTTAAAACGCTTATGGAATTTAACCGAAACCACTATGGAAATGCCTATGCCTTGATAGAAACTAATGGCAACAAGAGAGTTGGACTCCATCCACTAGACCCAAGAAAGGTTAAAGTAGTTGTTGACGATGGGCATATCATAAGTCAACTGACTAAGTATTACTACAAGTACACAGATAAAGGCAGAGACTACTACTATCAAGACAAGGAAATCATCCACTTAAAGGGCGGACTGTCACGAGATGGAATAGTTGGGACATCCATAGCAGAGGAACTTGCAGGAACTATAAGGGGATCCATAGAAGCACAAAAGTATCTCAATGACTTATACTCTAGAGGACTTACTGCCAATGCAATCTTGGAATATACTGGAGAACTTAACAAGGACAAGAAAAAAGAACTTGTAAGGACTATAACAGAATTTGTAAGGGATAAGGATAACGGGAACATAGTGCCTATACCACTTGGAATGAAACTCACTCCACTTGACATAAAACTTACAGATGCACAATTTTTTGAACTTAGGAAGTTTACAGGCTTACAGATTGCGGCCGCCTTTGGGATAAAACCAAACCAATTAAATAACTATGACAAGTCAAGTTACAACTCATCAGAGATGCAAAACTTGACTTTTTTAATTGATACACTCCTAGTAATACTTAAAAAGTATGAAGAAGAATTTGACTACAAACTTTTATTTGAAGATGAAATTAATAGGGGAGTCCATACTGAATTTAACGTAGCGACTATCCTAAGGGGCGACCTTAAATCTCAGGCAGAGGCTCTGCAAAAGTATGTATCAGGTGGGATTTATACTCCAAACGAAGCAAGAGCTTACTCTGGTATGCCTAAAATTGATGGTGGAGATGTCCTTATGGTTAATGGTACTTATGTGCCAATTGATGATATAGGAAAAGCTTATGCGAAAGGTGGTGAGAAAAGTGATTAAAGTTAAAAATGAAGCAGATAAGACAACAATTTTTGTAAGTGGTGATATAGTCGATGACGTTTGGAGAGGCTGGTCTTGGGGTGATGAGGTGGAAACCTACCCACAAGATATAAGAGATTTGTTAAAAGGTGCTAAAAAGAATGTAGAGGTAATTATTTCATCTGGTGGCGGTGATCTCTTTGCGGGTATGGCAATAAGCAACATGCTACAAAGACACGAGGGACACACAAAAGCCATTATAGATGGACTTGCAGCATCTGCCGCATCAATTATAGCCTTTGGTTGTGATGAAATTGAGATGCCGTCAAATGCTTATCTTATGATACACAAGCCTAGTATTGGAATATTTGGTAATTCTGATGATCTCTTAAAATGGGCGGATACCTTGGATGAAATTCAAAAGGGACTTGTAGAAACCTACATGACAAAGGCAATGGAAGGTAAGACAGCAGAGGAAATCAATAACTTAATAGACAAAGAAACTTGGCTCACTGGCAAATCTGCAAGTGAGATTTTTAATATCCAGGTTACAAATCCATCAACTGTTAAAAATGACTTTGGAAAATCAGTCTTAAATTACAAGCATACTCCAAAAGAATTGATAAATAAGACAGATGATGCAGAGGAAGAAAGAAAGCTTAAAGAAATTGAAATCGCTATGGCGATGAATTAAAGAAAAGAGGTAAAAAATGTTAAAAAGCGTAGAAATTAAGAACAAAATCGTGAATATCAAAAATGAAATGAAAGCCCTTCAAGAGCAAGGAAAGCTCGATGAAGCACACGCAAAAATCGAAGTTTTAAATCAAGCAAGAAAAGAACTTGATATTGCACTTGAAGAAGAAAAAGAAGAATTTAAGAACATTGTGGAAAATGGCAAAGAAGTGGGAACACCTAAGGCTAATATCGATGTAAACAAGGTATTTAATAAGCTTGTAATGGGCAAACCTGTTACAGATGCAGAAATGGAAGTATATAATCTTGCATCTACTGGTCAAATCGAACACAATCCAGAAAAAGGTGGTTACTTAGTACCAGAAGAGCAAGGAAAAACACTAAAGGAATTTAGAAGAAACAAGGTATCTCTTAAAGACCTATGTAATGTAGTACCAGTAACTACTATGTCAGGTAAGTTCCCAGTAGCTAAAGACCAAAAGGGCAAGCTAGTTGAGTTTGACGAACTTTCAGAAATCGGACAAACTGACCTTACATTTGCTCAACAATCTTGGGAAGTTAAGGACTACGGAGATATTATCCCAGTATCTAACACACTTTTAGAAGATACAACTTTCCCACTTATTGAAATCATCGGCAACAACTTTACAACAAAATCAGTTAACACTGAAAATGCAAAAATCTTAGAACTTTTAAAGACTGCTAAGACTAAAGTTGCTGGTAAGGACTACGGGGATATTAGTACAATCCTAAATGTTAAGTTAGACCCTGCAATTGCTAACACAGCAGTAATCGTTACAAACCAATCAGGTTTTGACTACCTAGACAAGTTAGAAGATGGTAACAAGAGACCAATTCTAACTACTGATTTGACACAACCTACACAAAAGCTATTCAAGGGCAAGAGAATTGTTGTATTAGCTGATGAGTTATTACCACAAGATGCTAAAAAATACCCATTCTACATTGGCGACTTTGCAGAGTTTGTTAACTTCTACGACAGAAAGGGAGTAGAAATCGCAAGATCCACAGAAGCTGGATTTACAAAAAATGCGACTCTACTAAGAGCAATTGAAAGATTTGATGTAAAAGTAGTTGATGACGAAGCAGTTATCTACCTAACAATCCCAGAAACAACAGTTGCCTAAGAAAGAAAAGGGGGTAAATTATGACCCTTGAAGATGTAAAAAATTATCTGCGAGTAACTTATGATGATGATGACGGCTATCTGACTAACTTAATGCAGGTAGCCGAAGATTATCTCGTAGCTGGAGTAACCGACTATCTTAAGAAAAAAGAAAATGACCATTTTAAGGCAAGGGCTGAAATAGTGAAATTAGTAATCATACAAAACCTATACGATGAAAGATACATGATGGGTCAAAGTCTTGAAATGAACTACATTGTAAGAAGTATGATTACTCAACTAGAGTATGGTGATGCAAATGTATAACCCTGGAAGAAACCGAGTAAAGGTTGAATTTTATGACAGGTCAGAAACCGAAGATATCCTAAATGATGTTGGAGAATATGAGCAGAAGCCTAAGCTTATATGCAAGGATTGGGTGGAACTTATTCCTACAACTGGAAGAGAATTTTTGCAAAATAAAAAGTCTGAAAGTGAAATGACTTACAGGTTTAAGATGCGAAAAAGAAAGGACATCGAAGTTAATGACTATGTAGAATTTAATGGAATTAGGGCAGAAATCATCTACATCGCACCTTTTATCGAGCCTACAATCCAAGATAGGTATATGGAAGTGGTGGTCCTATGGCACAGTTAACAGAAATTAAAGGGCTTAATGATTTTTCAGAAAAATTAAAACTAGCCGAGAAAAAGGCTCCAGGTTTAATTATTGATAAGTATGAAAAAGCGGCTAAAGACCTTAAAAAGAAAATAAAAAAAGCTACTCCTTATGTACCTAATAGTAGGTATGATGGCAAAGTAAAAACAGCAAGTCAGCACTTAAGGGGTAGGTGGAAAGCTAACAAAGTTAGAAAAGACAGAGGGGTTTATCATACCGAGGTATTTTCTACAGCCCCACACTATCACTTAGTTGAAAGAGGCCATGCCGTAGTTGGTAAAGGTAGAAAAGCAACAAAGAATGGTCAATCTTATGTTCATGGGAACTTTTTCTTTAAAAAAGAAATAGACAAACTAGAACCTGAATTAAGTGTACTACCAGAAAAAATAATAGACGAAATATTTGATGATCTGTTTGAAGGAAAATAAATGATAAAAGGAAAAGACCTCAAAAGAGGTATCACAAAGAAAATCCATGAGAATTTTAAGGAAAAAGTATTAAATAGTGAGGCACAACAAGACTTTAAGGAGTCTTATTTTTTTGTCTACTTTGAGACTTTTGAAAGGGAATCCTACTCAAATACTAACGATTATGTCAACTATGGAGTAGTAGTCCAGTATCAAAAGGCAGACAAGAACTCACTGATGGAAATAGGGGATAAGCTATCTGAAATCTTTAATTACAGCTTAAAGATTGATGATTTATACCTCCTAATTACCAATAATTCCTGGTATATAGAGGACAATGCCCTATTTTTTACTTTTGAACTTGGATTCTATGTGGATAAATTGAAAAACGCTGTAAATTACGAATTGATGCAGGAACTATATATGAAATACGAAAGGGGAGATATAAATGGCTAAATTAGGCTTACCATATCTACACATACGCTTTACAGAGCAAGGAATTGCTAGAATTGGAAGAAGCATAAGAGGTATTGTTGCTCTAGTCCTACAAGAAAAGCAAATGAAGGGGACTTATGACATCTACACAGCCTCTGACATACCTAAAGAATTGTCTGAAAAGAATAGGGAACAAGTTGAATTAGCACTTATAGGCTATCAAAAGACACCTAAAAAGCTAATTGTCGTTGTAGAACAATCAGAAACTGCTGATAAACCTAAATTTGATGTAACTACCGAAGCTTTTAAAATGCTTGAAACTCTAAGATGGGACTATCTTGCAGTGCCATTTGCTGACGAAGTAGATAGCGAAAAGATTGCGACTTGGATAAAAACACTTAATGATAACAAAGACAAGAGATGTAAATTTGTTGCAGCTAATGTAAATGCTGATAACAAGAAAATCATCAACTTTACGATGCCAAGTGTTAGCACAAGATCCAAGGAATACAAGACAAACGAGTACACATCAAGGATTGCAGGTCTTATAGCAGGTACACCAATGCAAATTGCTTGTACTTATGCACCTCTACCAGAACTTAAGGCTTGTACTCACTTTACACAAGAGGAAATAGGTCAAAAGATTGGCAAGGGCGAATTTGTACTTTTGAATGATGGTGAGAAAATCAAGGTAGCAAGAGGGGTTAACTCTCTGGTAACTACAAGCCAAATTGAGGGAGAGTCCTTTAGAAAAATTAAAATAGTTGACATTATGGATGCAATGGCTGATGACATCCAATGGGCTGCACAAGATTCATATATTGGTAAATATGCCAACTCTTATGACAACAAGGTACTTTTAATGTCTGCGATTTTGGGATACATGGAAATTCTTGAAAATGATGGACTGCTTGCTAAAGGTTCATCTCATGTGGAAATTAATATTGAGGAACAAAAAGCCTTTTTGAGATCTATGGGTTATCAAACAATTGATAAAAGGACTGTTGATGAAATGGATATTAGGGAAATCAAAGAAGCTGATACTAAGGACAAAGTATTTATCAAGGCTTACTGTAAAATCCTTGATGCCATCGAAGAAATTGAACTTGATGTAGTAATTTAAGGGGTGGAAATATGATAAGAGATATACAAGACGAACAAGTCATCAACGGTACTTTTGGAGAGGTATGGATTGATGACACTTACCTAGCTACCCTTACAAAGTTTGAAGCTAAGGTAGCTATGACTAACGGAGATGTTTTAAGGCCTAGAGACCTTTGGAAAGGTAAAAAACTATTAGAACTTGAAGGCTCTGGATCACTAACAATGGGAAAATACTCATCAATTGGAATCCAACTAATGCACACTAAATTATCACAAGGTAGGACACCAGTTGTAAAAATCATGGGCAAATTAGACGACCCAACAGCTTTAGGTGCAGAAAGAATAATGTTAAAGAATGTAACATTTACAGAATTGACATTATTTGACTTTGAACATGCAAAGGCACTTGAAGAAACAATCCCATTTAACTTTAGACATTATGAATTATATGATTTTATTGAGGAGTGAGAAGATGAACGCAGTAGAAAAATTAATGCAATTTGACGCTGGCAAGGTGCAAATGCCAAAAAGCGAAAAGAAAATAAGACTTAATAAATTGGGTGGGGAAGAATTTATTTTCCCTATCCAAGCTTTAGACCCTGCCCTTGCAGGGGAAATCGCAGAAAGTATGATGGACATTACAATGCGTAAGGGCAACAGTGCCAAGGTTAACCTTATAAGATACCAAGCACAATTACGTACAATTGTAGAGGGTTGCCCTGATGTCTTTAAAAACCAAGACCTGCAAAAGAGATTTGGGGCAAAGACACCTAATGAACTTGTAGAAAAGCTAATGTTATCAGGCGAAATGGATATCTTATCATCTGCTATTGAGGACTTGTCAGGATATGAAGATGAGGAAAGCAAAGTAAAAAACTCATAGACTCCAATCCACATGTACAAACTGCCTATTGGTTGTACAAAGAAAAGGGTTGGAGTCCCTATAAATACCTTAAGATGCCCTATGGAGAGAAAGTAATTACCAGGGCATTTTTTCTTAGGGAGATAGAAGAGTTAGAGAAAGAACAAAAGGAATTGGAGGACTTATATGGCGAAAAGTAGAATATTTGATGCTCAACTAAGGCTAGTTGACAAGTTTTCCAAGCCTCTTGAAACTATGGATAGGCACTTGACCAAGTTTGAAAGCCACTATAAACAGACTGGTAAAAGTCTGTGGGCGACAGGTAAAAGCCTGGAGGGTCTTGGTAAGACCATGACTAAGGGGGTTACTGCTCCCATAGTTGCCATAGGTGCACTAAGCACTAAAGCCTGGAAAGAAGTAGATGACGCTCTTGACACCATAGCGACCAAAACTGGTGCAACTGGAAAGGATATGAAAGCCTTTGAAGGGACTTTTAAAAATCTTGCCAATAAGGTGCCAGCAGATCTCCAAGAAATAGGCGATGCAGTGGGGGAAGTGAACACTCAATTTGGACTTACAGGGAAAGCCTTAGAGGATGCCTCTGAAAACATTATTAAGTTTGCAAAAATTAATGGGCAAGACATATCCCAAGCATCAATCCAAGCTAAGCAGGCTATGTCTGCACTTGGAGTTGAGGGCAAAGACCTAGACAAGGTCCTAGATGCAGTTACTAAGACTGCACAAGACACAGGTCAGGGTACAGACAAGCTTTTTGATGCCCTTGTAAGAGGAGCACCACAACTTAAGAGCCTTAAATTAGACTTTGCCCAAGCTACTGCTCTTATGGGCAACTTGGAAAAATCTGGTATTGATACAGGTAAGACCATGTCTTATATGTCTAAGGCACAAGTTGCCTTTGCTAAAGATGGCAAGGGACTAAGTGAGGGACTTAAGGACCTACAAAAACAACTTGACGGAGCAGGGTCAGACACTGAGAAATTAAACATAGCAAGTAAATACTTTGGTGCTAAGGGTGCTACTTTTATGCTTGATGCTATAAATAGAGGAGCTTTAGACTTCAAGAGTTTTGCCAATGCGGCGGAATTAGCTAAGGGTTCTGTATCGGCTACCTTTGATGAGACATTAGACCCAATAGACAACTTTAAAAAGTTATTTAACGGCTTAAAAATGGCAGGGGCTGACCTCTTTAATGCCTCAGCTGGTATTTGGGGACCGCTACTAGAAAAAGCAATAGGAAAAGTCCAACAACTTACAAATTGGTTTGCTGGTCTATCAGATAAGCAAAAACAAAATATTGTTAAGTGGTTGGGTATGGCGGCAGCTATGGGTCCCATGCTAATTGGATTTGGCAAGGTCTTTACACTTGCAGGGAAGGTTAACTTTAAGTTATTTGACTTTGCAAAGGCAGTTGGTAAGGCTGGCGGCATAACTAAGTGGTTTGGTCAAAGTGGGTTTGGAATAATGTTTAAAAGCTTTGGTAAATTTGGAAAAGTGCTAGGTAAAACAGGTATAAAACTTGGCAAATTTGCCGGACCTATGCTTGGGAAATTTGTAGGTGGTTTTGGTAAATTTAGCAAAATACTTGGCAAGGGTGCTTTAGGACTTGGTAAATTTGTCATTGGTCTTGGACCAGTAGGTTGGGCGATAATGGCAGTCGTTGCGGCGATTGTCCTCTTAATTGTCAACTGGAAGAAAATAAAGCCAGTAGTTGTCAAGGTTATAAATGCAGTAGTTAACAAATTTAACCACTTTAAAGAGGTTGCAGGTAATGTATTTAACCACATTATTGAGGTTATAAAAGGCTTTATCGAGGGTGCAAAAACTCTATTTAAAAGCATAATCTCCTTTATAACTGGTACTTTTCTAGGTGCTTGGAACAGTGCTTGGAATGGTGTAGTTGGTGCATTTAGAACTATCTTTAGTGGAGTTAAAACTCTAGTAAAATCTGTGATGAACGGAGTTATAAGCTTTATAAACCGTGGTATAGATGGACTTAACAAGATACAAGTGCCTGACTGGGTACCTCTAGTAGGTGGCAAGGGAATAAATATTCCACTTATACCGAAACTTGCAAAGGGTACTAACTTTTGGAGAGGTGGCATTGTACAAATCCACGAAAAAGGCGGAGAAATTGTCGACTTGCCAAGAGGTTCTAGAGTATTGCCACATGATAAGTCAGTGGCAGAAGCCTATAAGATGGGCAATGCTAAAAACAATAATGTTACAATTACAATTCCAAAAATAGCAGACCAAATTGTAGTAAGAGAAGACGCTGATATAGACAGAATAGTAAATGGAATAGCAAATAAGTTAAAGATTGCTAAACAAAATAGGATTGGGGGCTTAACTTAATATGGAAGTATGGTTAACACATCAAGGTGAGAGGTTGAGGCTCCCAATCACTCCCTTTTATAACATAGATGCGCCACAGAATAATAACACAGAGACCTTAAACGAGGTGGGAACTGTAAACCTAAAAGGCAAAAAAGGACTTAAAAGTCTTACAATTGAGGGTTTTTTTCCAAGTAAAGAATATGATTTTTTGGAGTCTAGTGACGTTGTCCTAGATCCTTTTTATTATGACGACAAGATAAGGAATTGGGCGAACTCTGAAGAGCCTATAAGACTGATAATCACAGAAACACCTCACAACTTCGAGGTCTTAATTGACAGTTACACAAGTGGAGAACAAGACGGGACAGGCGACGTCTATTACAGTCTTGCCCTTAGTGAGTATGTAAGGATAGAAGCTACAGAGTATGAGCCGCCAGAAATCAAAAGGACAATAAAGGCAAATGACATTAAGAGGTTTGCTGGACTGGTGGCACCTACTGCGGCACTTTTGACAATTGGGAAATACGACACAGTCTGGTCTTTAGGGAAAAAAATTACTGGTAATGGTAAAAATGGAAAGCAACTCCTAAAGCAAAGTGGTCTTAAAAAATTAATTGCTGGGAAAGGTATCAAGCTATGAAACTAATAGTAGATGGTAATGATATTTCGCAATTTTATAATGAAATCACTTGGAGTGGAGACAAAGGACAAGCTGCAAGGCAGATGGACTTTGGTGTAGTTGTTAGTGGAACAGACAAAAATTTACCAACACTAACTATAAACATGAATGCAACTGCAAAACTTATAAATGAGGAAGGTGTTGTACTCTTTGATGGTTATGTATTTAGCAAGGAAAAATCAATCGACAACAATATTATGTCTGTAACTTGTCTTGATAAGCTTATACTTGCAAATAAGAGTAAGGGAACTTTTAATTTTGAGAAAAAGACGCCAGATGCTATTGCAAAGGAAGCTTTTGGGAGCATTGGTTTAAGTGTTGGAAAGGCTGAAAGCGGAAGTCCTATTGATAGAAAATTTGACCTTGAAACAATTTATAATGTCGTTTTTACTGCCTATAAAATGGAAAATGAAAAGACTGGAAAGCCCTATATAATACGCATGAACAACGGGAATGTTGACATAGTAGAGCAAGGTAAGATTGTTGCCAAGTATGTCCTTGATGGGAAAAGTAATTTATACAATGCGACTTACGGAGAAAATTCTGAAAACGTGGTGTCAAAGGTTAAGATGTTTGATACTGAAGGCAAAGAAATAGGTGAGGTTACTAATAATGTTGAGGGTGGAATTGTAGAAGTCTACCGACAAGAAAAAGATGAGGATCCAGAGGCGAGAGCCAAGGGAATGTTAAAGGATATAGAGAGGGCTGCAAGCGTAAGAGTCAAGGGAGATTTTGACCTTATTACTGGTAATGCGGTCATCATCAAGGAGCCTTTTACAGGTCTTAATGGTAAGTTTTACATTATTTCTGATAAGCACACTTTTGCAAATAATTATCATGTTGTCGACCTAGAACTTTCCTTTGATAATATTATGGGGGATATTGACACATCTACAGATTCTGAAAGCGGTAGCACAGGCAACACATCTGGTGTAAATCCTAATGGAAGCACAGGACAAAAGGCAATCCAAATAGGGGAGTCAATCAAAGGTACTCACTATAAGTGGGGTGGAACTGACCCTAAAACTGGTGTCGACTGCTCTGGTTTTGTAACCTGGGCTTTTAAACAAGCAGGGGCAAATATACCTGGAAGAATAACATCTGCTGGTATTAGGAGCAATCCAAAGGCTTTAGGTTTTAAAGAGATACCTTTTAACGAGAGACAACCTGGAGATGTGCTCTGGCAAAAAGGACATGTAGCCATGCAGTATGATGCCACAAGGATAATAGAGTCTGGTGGAGTTAGTAAAAGGATAATGGGATATAGCGGTGTTTGTGTAAGTAATCAAAAAGGTAGGACATTTTCCAAGGCTTATAGGTATGTAGGGGGTTAAGATGCAGGAAAAACAAAATGGAGCACAAGAAATTGTAAACTTATTTGACCCAAGTCCTGAAATAGAGGTCTTGCCATACTGCGAGACTGGAGAGGTCATAAGTCCTCTACCTGACTTAGTAGTTAAGGTAAGAGATATAGAATACAAAAAGAAAAATATTAAACTTGACGAATACTGGGTCAAGGGTCACGAGAGGGAAATAGAAATCCCTATGGCCACTTTAACTGGTAGTGATGGTAGAGGGGATTCCCACGTGCAAGGTGGTTTTCCAAAGGCAAAAATTATATTTAAAGACGAGTTGAAAGCGGGCGATTTGGTGGCTTGTTTACAGTCAAAGGACAAACAGACTCTCTATGTAATCTATAAGATAGCGAGGTGGTGAGTATGGCAGATTTTTATCCTTTTATGGATCCTCAATTAGTTAGAGAAAACTTTATAGAGACACCAATAGCTAAAGAGTACGCCTATGATATGGACACGGCAAGATTTAAGACAAAGGACGGGAGGATGTACTTTGTCTACGAAAACGAGGCTTTGAAGGTTAAACTTTGGAAACTATTTATGTCGGAGAGGTATCGTTGGGTAGTCTTTCCTTGGTCCTATGGCCATGAGTTAGAAACCTTGATAGGTCAAGCTTACACACAAGGCTATGTAAACTCTGAGGCTGAAAGATTTGTTAAAGAAGCCATAAAAAGAGCCTTGGAAGATTACATTATAAGGCTAGAGGAATTTAGGGTTAAGTTTGACGAGGGAACTTTATATATAGACTTTAGGGCGATTACAATTTATGGAAAACTAGAAATGAATAACTTGAATATTAGGAGGTGAGAAAATGCAAGAAAAGACGCAAGAAGAATTTTTAAGAGTAATGCTTAACAATTTGAGCAATACTGAGGACAAGACTCCTAATAGTTTTAGTTATGATATTTTATCGGCGGCGGCAATAGTCTTTGAAGACTTCCAAAGGGTTATCCTGGAACTTTTTAAAAAATTTGATGTGATGAATCTCGAGGACGAGGAACTTGATGCTAGGGTCTTACAAATAGCAGGAATTAAGAGAAAACAAGCAACACAGTCAACGGGAGAAGTGACAATAACCGGTCTGCCTAAGACAGTGATACCTAAAGAGACGGTTTTTTTGGCAGGTAGTGTTGAATTTACAATTGACCAAGATTATGTAATACCTGAATCAGGAAATATCATAGTTGCAGTTAAGTCTGTTGTTCATGGTGGAGATGCCAATGTTTTACCTAATGCAATTGACAAGATAAGTCCTCAAATAATGGGAGTAGATAATATATCCAATGCCAAGGAAATTATGAATGGGTACGACCAAGAAACTGATGACGACTTAAGGGAGAGGTACCTGGAGAAGCTACTCCACCCGCCAAAGGCTGGAAACCCTGCACACTATAAGTTATGGGCTACTGAGGTTGATGGGATTTGGAACGCTAAAGTCTTTAGGACTTGGCAAGGTGGCGGAACTGTCAAGGTTGTGGTTATAGGGCTTAATCGTAAGGCAGTGGGACCTGACCTTATAGAAAAGGTTAAGAAGCATATTCTGGAAGAAGCTCCTATAAGATATGAGAGCCTAACAGTAGAGAGTGCTACAACTAAGAGAATTAAAGTCGATGTAAAAATTAAACTCACTCAAAATGCAAATTTGATTGAAGTTAAGCAAGTAATTAAAGAGAGAATAGAAAAATATTTTTATAGTATATCCTTTAAAGAAAATACTGTATCCTATGCCAAGGTAGGGGCTGAAATACTTAAAGTCCCAGGAGTCGCCGACTATGACGTCTTAAAACTTAATGGTAGTATGGGAAATGCGGAAATGAAAGAAACCGAAGTGCCAGAACTAGAAAGCTTGGGGGTGACAACAGATGAATAATATGCAAATGGTGGAAAAGAATAGGGTCTTAAAAGAAAGCCTTATAACAAGGCAAGTCTACTGTGCCTTAGAAAACACAGAGGAAGTTAAGGCAGGATCTTACAAGAGGGTGGCTGTATCTTTTACAGAGCCGTCAAACGGGCAAGTACAAAACTCTAAGGATATTGAATTTCCAATTGCCCAAGAGGATTGGGGTAATATCACAAAGATTAGCCTTTATGATGCTCTAAGTGGTGGCAACAAGATTTGGGAGGGCACTCCCGAAGTAGTTAAGTCCATAGGGGTAGCAAGTCAATACAAGATACCTAGAGGATATATGATTATAAGGTTGAGATAGTATGAGTAGGTTAATTTTTGAGTCCTCTTTTGGAACAGTCAAAAGAAGAACCTGGTCGAGTTTAAGAAATAATCAGTGGCAAGATTTCGCCCTGGTACTTATGGAGATGGACCAGGAATTAGAAGCCAAGGGAGTAAAAGTTGATAGAGGTAAGGTAATAATGGAGACAGACACAGAAATAAGTGATGTCTCTATTTTAGTATCCGAACTTATGTCAAGGACTTTAGTGATGGAAGAAGAAACAGACATGCAGGTTGCAATTTTTGTGTCTGCTATTAATTTCTTTGAGATGCTAATCTACTTCTTACCTTGGTATGACAAGATAAATCCAACTTTTATAAATCTTTGTAAAGTTTTAGACATATCTTACAGGTATATGGAAGAACAGGTAGCGAGTGTAGAAAGGAACCTAAACCTTGATACCGCTATAGAAATGCTACCTTATTTTGAGAAACGACTTGGGATAAGAACAATACCAGATATATCCTATAAGCAAAGAAGAAGGCAAGTACAAGCAGTCTTAAATCTTATGCACAAGCAAACTGACGAAGAAACTATAAAAGAACTATGTAGTGCCTTTTCCAATAATAATGCTGGTGCTGAGATTTATAAAACTGAAAATCCTTATGTATTTGAAATACGCTTTGTAGCAAATGGCTTACCTAATAATCTTGAAGAGTTTGAACGCATGCTTAGAATTAACATGCCAGCTGACCTAGACTGGAAATTTACTTATACTCAAAAGACTTGGGAAGAAGTTTCAGGCAGAGTTAGATGGCGAGATTTAGAACCTATAAGTTGGAGTGAATTTAATGAATATAAGGGGTGATGATAGGTGTTAAAAACAAAGAATTATGAGTTTAATAAACCAGAACCAGATGATTATGTCATTGTCGGTGACTTAAACTATAATATGGACGAGATTGATAAGCTTTTAAAGTTAATTAATGATAATTTAGATATCTTAAATACTAATGGCGAAAGTCTTTTGGATTTGCTAAAGAAAAAAGCTGACCTTGACAATGATAGAAAAGTATTAAAAAGTCAGTTACCCGACCTAGATATTTATAAGGATGTATTGATGTATGAGGCTAGGGGAAATTTTCCGGCAAGTGGAAATGATAAAAAACTTTATGTTGATAAGTCTGAAAGTAAAATTTATAGGTGGAATGGATCAAAATATGTTGAGCTATCTCCACAGCTTAAAATTGATGAGGTTAAAGGGACTGCATTTGATGGTGCTAGAGGTAAGGCTTTGGAAGATGCTATGAAAGACAGATATACAAAAAAAGAGATTGATGAATTACTTTTAGAATTAAGAAAAGAAATAAATAGCGATGTTTTAGAACAAATACTTGCTTATAGTTAAGGAGTGATAGTATGGCAAAATTAAAATTCGAAAGGTTAATAAATGTTGATTTAAAATTTGGAGAAACTATAAAAGTACCGTCTGATGAGGTTTGGAGAATTTCGGTTTATTCTACTCAAGGAAGAATGGTAAGTATAAATGACATGAATTTGGGATATGAAAAATACACAGGTATTGTTTCAGCGGGAGCAGTAGTTAAAAATGTTGGACCGCTTGAATATAACGTTATACCAATCCAAGGAATGGCCTTCAAGGAGGTAAGTAATGTATAAAATCATACAAAGTGGCTGCGAAATTATATGGGAGCCACTAGATAAAAATTTAGGTTTTGCAATTGTTGAAGAAGTTACTGGAAAGAAAGGCAATGCTGAAAATCCAGTAATTGTTACGGAAGAGGAAAGAGATACAATCAACAGACTATATGCAGAAAGAAATCACGATCCAGTTGAAAAGCCAAAGGAAGAAATTAATCCAGATGCAGCAAAAAAGATTGAAAAAGAATTAGAAGAATTTAAAATCCAGTCTGCTATGGCACAGGCTGAAGTCTATGAAAAATTAGAAAGTGATAAGTTAATGTTAATGTCTGCACTTGCAGAAAGCTTTGAAGCAAATTTAGGAGGTAAATAAGATGGTAGCAGTATATGTATATTTAATTAAAATGGGAAAGAGAACTATTGAAACAGTTCCAGCAATTTTAAGGGAAGAAGTTAAAAAGGCTTTGGAAAATGAAAAATAAAA
>NZ_JALEOV010000106.1 GCF_022767005.1 Peptoniphilus sp.
ATTTCTATCCTACAAGATCAATTAGGAGATCAGAAGCGGCGACGCTTTTTAGGTCGATGATTTCTAATTACAATTATCCACAAAAAAAGGCTCTAAATAATAGTAAAATTAAATTTGGAAGCAGAGATCTCTACGAATAAGGCAGGCTACTGTCTTATTTTTTTATGATAAGTTGTAAAATTAAATGCTACACTAAATAAAAAATAATAACTCATATTAGCTAACTTCGTTTAAAATGTTAATAACTACAAAAACACACAAGTCGGTCAATATAAGTAATAAATATCTCACTCTAAATGAGAAAAATAAGTTAGAGGTATTAAATTAAGAGTGATATTCTTCTAGAAGAATATCAAAATTTTAGGCTTCCATCATTCTACAAATTCAAGAGAGCTTAAAAGATGTAAAGGAGCTACAAAGCCATAGATGCTGATAAAGACAAGAGATTTAAATCATCATGTAAGGGAAGAAATACGAAACACTAATACTAAAAAAATATAGTACTAGATAAATTACATTCTAAATGGTAGCCAGAATAAATAGTTTGACTGTTTTAAAACTATATATAATTGGCTTTATTCTGGTCTTAGAGACTTCGATATTACAAACTAATAAGAGAAGTCAAGTCAAAAAAGCCTCAAGAAACTAGAGGAAAATTTAATAATGGAACTTCTATCACCAAAAGACCAAAAGAAGTAAAGAAAGGGTATAATTTTATATTATAAACAATAAATGAATTTTATTTACAAATTATTTTAAAAGGAGAAATGAAAATGGATATTTCAAAAAGCGCTTTAATATTAATAGACTTACAAAATGGAGTAACAGCAGTTGAACTGAATCCCCACAAGGCAATACAGATTATTGAAAATGCTAATCACTTAATAAATAAGTTTAGAGAGGAAAATGGGTTTATAGTTTTTGTTAGAACTGCTTTTATTGACAATAAAGATATTTTACCTGCAGATAAAAAATTACGATCCCTATCAGATGTAAAAGAAAGTTTTGACCAAATTGATAATAGGTTAAGTATTAGACAAAATGATTATCTTGTTACAAAGAGAGGATTTAGTGCATTTTTTGGCACTGATTTAGATTTGGAATTAAGACGTCATGGTATAGAAAATCTTGTATTTGCTGGGGTTTCTACACATATAGGTATTGATACATCGGCTAAAGACGGTTACCAATTGAACTACAATATATACTTTATAGAAGATGCAATATCTGCACCAAAAGAAAAACAGCATGAATTTATAGTAAAAGAAATATTTCCATTATATGGTGAAGTCATAAAAACAGAAGATTTAATATTAAATTAAAAAAATAAAAAAGTGGAATTACTAAAAAATAAATTGGAACTATTTAAGTGTAAAAAAGGTAGTGTGAAAAGTTTTGTGTATCAGCTCTCCTGATTAGGTTGAGCTGATATTTTTCATTTAATATATTCTTTGCAATAGGTTTTAAGTTGTTTAGTTTAAATATACTAAACTAAAAGTATTTTAATTATAAATTTCTAAAATAATTTAAAAGTATTTCTGATATTTCTTTGTCGTAGCTTTTTAATACTTTTAAATTTTTATACATATCAAAGCCGCCAGCACCTGTGGCTCTGTAATTATTCATGACAATAGAAAATTTGTCCTCATTTTTTATTTCTTTTTCCTTAAAATAAATTTTTCCAATTTTATTTCCATTTTCTTTTTTCAGATTTAGCTCAAAGTTTATGCCATAGAAAAAGTCAAAATTGTAATGTTCTTCCTTTGGTTCCAAAAATCTTTTTGCAATTTTATACTCTCCATTGTACTCGATGTATGTGTAGTTTTGTTCAAGGGCTTCGCGAAGAGTTTTGCCGTCAATTTCAAGGACAATTGCAGTGTTTGGAAATCTATAAGTATTTAGAACATCTCTTGTAGTTAAATTTTTCTTTAAGCCTGATACTACATTGGCAAAGGATGTAATTGAAATGTCTGAAGATGTGTATTCCATTTGAATTTTATTTATTAAATCAGCTAAGGCAGAACCTTCTGTTGCCATTTTTATTTTATCTTCTGGGAGATAATCGCGAGATAATTTTGCAATT
>NZ_JALEOV010000005.1 GCF_022767005.1 Peptoniphilus sp.
TTTGTCCTCTTTCAAAATCGCTTAAATGTTTATTTTTTCTTGAATTTGTTGTAGTATTATTATATTCCATAGTTATCACCTTTTGGTTTTGTTTTGTGGTAAATCAATTATACCAAAGGTGATAAGCTATGGAATTTTTTAGTTCAATTTCATTATACAATTAGCCAAAACTTTTTACAATTTACATAAAATTTAATTTTATTTTTAATTTTAATGTATTATAATATTAAATCAAAAGATAATGGTTTTTTTAATTTAGATAAATTTTGTATGGTTTTTTAAAATATACAATCTATAATCCACAATGGGACTATATCAAGGAGGAAAAAGATGAAACTAGGAATAATAGGAGCAGGATCTGTTGGAGAAATTGTTGCTTATACTTCTGCTTTAAGAGGAATAGCAACTGATATTATTTTAAATGATGTAATAAAAGAAAAAGCCATTTCTCAGGCAATTGACCTTAATGACGGAAGACCTTTTTACCCAAAGGATGTGAAATTTAGAGCTGGAGAATATGAAGATATGAAAGACAGGGATGTTGTTGTAGTATGTTCTGGCAAAATTCCTGAAAAAGACAGACTCCAAGAACTTGATGGAAATAAAAAGGAAGTTGCAAATTTTACAAAGAGGATTGTTAATGCAGGTTTCAAAGGAATTTTTGTAGTTGTTACAAATCCCGTTGATATTATTACTTATGAAATTTATAAAGTTTCTGGTTTTGATGAAAAAAGAGTAATTGGATCTGGTACTGCTCTTGACAGTGCAAGATTAGAAGTTGTAATTGCAAATAAACTTGGTATCTCTCCAAAATCTGTAAATGCAACTGTCTTAGGCGAACATGGCGAAAGTCAGTTTGTCCCATGGTCTCAAGTAAAAATAGATTCCCTTACTATTGATAAGTACGAAGAGATACATCCAGAACTTTTTAAAAATTTCAATAGAGATGAAATAGAAGATGAAACACGTAATCGTGGTTGGGATATCTTTACAGGAAAAGGTTCAACACAATATGGTATAGCAAATACAGTTAATAACATTATCCAAGCAATAGCAAATGACGAGAAAATTATTTTAAAGGGTTCTTGTCTTCTAAGTGGTGAATATGGACTAAATGATCTTTATATTTCAACTCCAATAAAAATCGGAAAAGATGGAATCGAAGAAAAGTTAGAATTAAGTTTAACTGATAAAGAAATGGGTAGGTTAAAGAAAACGGCAGATGTAATAAAAAAACATATAGAAGTTTTAAATTTGTGATTTAGAAAGAGTGATTTTTTTGAATTTTAAAGAAAAAATGAGGAATTTTATGATTGGAAGATATGGACAAGATGAGTTGGGCAAATTCATTTTGTCTCTATCTTTAATTCTTTTAATAATTAATTTATTCACAAAAACTGCTGCCCTTTCCTTTGCAGCTTTAACTTTAATAGCTTATTCCTATTATAGAACTTTTTCGCGAGATATAAATGCAAGGTACTCTGAAAATAAAAAGTTTTTAGACAGCATTGAACCTCTGAGAAGAAAGTTTTTCTCATCAAAAAGTAAATATGACAATAGAAAAATTTACAAGTACATAAAATGTCCAAATTGCAAATTAGAAATGAAAGTCCCAAAAGGCAAGGGTAAAATTAGAGTTACTTGTAAAGAATGTGGCAATAAATTTGTAGTAAAAAGTTAAAGCTTCCCAAGATTTCCTTAGGAAGCTTTTTATTACATTTTTGATTTGTATTCTTCGAAATCTTTAATTGATTTTTCAATCAACTTTGGATCTTCAATTAAATCATAAACTGTTGTCGCAATAATTTTTGCACCATATTCTACACAATCATGTGCTTCTTTAGCCTTACCTAAGTCTAAAAATTCTTGTGAGTGTGAAGATGTGCCTTCTGGTACAAAGGCAATTCTCGCACAGGAACCAGGCATTAGATATGTTACATTTCCAAAATCTGTTGATCCTGTTTTTTCTCTTGCCCCTTTTATTCTTGGTGCTCCAAGTTCTTCTGCATTTTTCATTATCAAGTCGTTTAGAATATAAGCTGGTATTTTTGATTCCAGTCTTCTATCTTCTTTTATTTCATAAGTTGTTCCAGTCATAAGGGCTGCCCCTTTTACTATATTGTCAAATCTTTCTACAACTTCATCTAAATATTTTGAGTTATAAGATCTCAAAGAGAAGTGCCCCTCCGCTTCACTTGGAACTACATTTGCAGGTCCTGGAAGTGTTTGTACTGTGTAGTGCATTCTCGTGTCCTCTTTTACGTGCTCCCTTAAAAATTCTAGTCCTTGAAATGTTAGAAGCAACGCATCAAAGGCTGATCTACCTGCTTCTGGTTTTAATGCTGCGTGAGATGCTTTCCCAAAAAATTTTACAAATCTTGATGACAATGCCATTGATTTTACATCCACTTGTGTAGCTGGACCAGCGTGCATCATAAGGGCTATGTCAATATCTTTTATATATCCTTCCTTTAACATTATCATCTTTCCTCCTCCGCCTTCCTCGGCTGGAGTTCCATAAACAATTAGATTAAAGGGAAGATTTTTTATAGCATTTTTTATTGCCACTGCGGCACCAATTATTGAAGGTCCTTGCATTTGATGTCCACATCCATGGCCCATAGGAAGTGCGTCGTATTCGCATAAAAGTCCAATATTGTATTTTGCATCACCATTAGAATATTTTGCTCTAAAAGCTGTGTCAAGACTTCCCAAACCTCTTTCTACAACAAATCCATTTTCTTCAAGATAGTCTTCTAGTAAATTGCTTGCAAAGTGTTCTTCAAAACACAATTCTGGATTGTCATAGATTTTATCTGACATTTCAAATAATTTTTCTTTTATTTCATCTATTTCTTTTACTATTAAATTTTTCATTTTTCTCCTTTACATAGGTCCCAAATGAATGACTTGAGCTCCAATCATTAATATTGATCCAACTAAAACCCAAATTCCAAATAATTTGCCCATAAAAATCATCCATTTATCGTATGGAATATCTGTTGCTCCTAAAATTCCCATTAAAGCCGTTGAAGTTGGAAGGATGTAATTACAGAATCCATCTCCAAAGTTGAAAGCTAGAACTGCAGATTGTCTAGTAATTCCAATTGTATCTGCAAGTGGTGCAAATATTGGCATAACCGCTGCCGCTTGTCCACTACCTGATGTTATAAACATATTTACTATTATATTTACAATAAACATAACAGGTCCCTTTAATAGATGTGGGAAAAAGTTAAGCCAACCTGTCATTGCGTGAATACTTGTATCCATAATTTTCCCTGCATCAAGAACTCCTGAAACTGTTCTTGCAAGCCCAATTATAAGAGCAGCTCCTACCATCTTTTTAGCACCTTCTACAAAGTATTTTGCTATTTCTGATGGACTAAATCCAGCTGCAAGTCCTGCGATAATAGATAACCAAACAAATACTACTGCCGTTTCTTCTAATTTCCATTTTAATTTTACTCCACCATAGACTATAACTCCTAAGGCTGCAAATAATGTTAAAATAACTAACCACTTTCTTGCATTCATTGGAGAGTTAAATTCATCGTGAGAATCAGTGTCTTTAATCCTTATTTTGTCTATTTCATACATAGGGCTTAATTCTGGATTCTTTTTAACTTTTAGAGCATATTTTACTAAATACAAATTTGTTACTATATAAAACACTAGGAAACAAAATGCTCTATAACTTAATCCTGAATAAGGTGGAAGTCCTGCAATTTCTTGCGCAACTATTGTTGTACTTACATTTAATGTTCCTGTTGAAAATCCAACTGCTCCTCCAAGCAAAATTATTGAAGCTCCCACAATGGAATCAAATCCCATTGCTAAAGAAATCATAACCATTATTGGAGCAAATCCTATAAAAGTATTAACGCCTTGAGTAGTACATATAAGTCCAAAAATAAAAGTTAAAATCGGAATAAATAGATATTCTTTACTTTTAGTCTTCTTTGATACTGCTCCAATAAGTGATTGCAATGCTCCACTCATTGTAATGATGTTAAAAGACGCTCCTGAAAATAATATTAAAAATATTAAAGTTGCAGCTTTATTAAATCCATCTAGTCCAATATTAAAAATCTTTAAAGGATTTACTGGACTTTTTTCTACATAATGAAAAGTTTCGGGATCGATTACTTTTACACCTTGAGCATTTTTCACCCTTTCATAAGCACCAGCTGGAATAATCCAAGTTAATGCAACTGCACACAATATAATTACTAAAAGAATTACTAATGTGTGAGGAACTTTCTTTTTCTTTACTTTCTCCATAAAACACCTCATTAATAATAAAATATAAAACCAATTACAACTAGATGTGAAAATTATAAGTAAACATTTTCATCATCTTTAAATTGATATTATCACGTTTTGCTTTAACACAGCAAATACATAATATACTATATCCAGTATATAATTTATGATATAATGTTTGCGGTGATATAATGTTGGATAATAAAAAAATTAATATTTTGAAAACCATAGAAAAATACAAGAGCATAAGCAAAGCGTCTGAAAGATTATACACTGCTCAACCCAATTTAAGTAGATCCCTAAAACAAATCGAAGATGAACTTGGCTTTAAAGTCTTTGAAAGGTCAAAATCTCCCCTTTATTTAACAAAGGAAGGCAAAATTTTATTTGAATACATCGAAAAGTTTGAAGAACTTGAAATAGAAATGAAGGAAAAAATCAATAAATCAAATAATTTAAAAAATTGCTATCTTCGCATAGGCGCACTAACTTTTATGTCTCAATATATTATTCCAAACATTGTTCCAAAATTGATGGACCTTTATCCAAATTTGGAGTTAAGCCTTACAAAATATGATTCTACATCCTTTGAAGACGCACTAATAAAAAATGAAATTGACTTATTTATAACTAATAGAAATATAGATAATAGCAAGCTAAATTCTATTCATTCTTTAAATGACAAAATATATCTCATGATACCGAAAGCAATTTACTGCAAGGGCAAAGATAAACTAGAAGATTATTCTAATGAAACTTTCTTCCTATTAAAACCGCAAAAAAATTTACGCAAATCTGTTGAAGATATCTTTAAGGTTACTAACTTCTATCCTCAAAAAGTCAAACTAACTTCGAGCATTATGGATTCTGTTAGTTTTGTAAGAGCAAATAAGGGTGTTACCTTCATTTATGGCTCATCTATTAGAATGATAAATTCAACTTCTTATTGTAATTTCATAGAAATAAACGGAAATTATGCAACTATAAATGTAATCTACAAAGACTTGTCTTTTAAACCAATTGCAGAAAATTTAAGCAATATTATTAAAAATTATATCTCAAAATTATACATCACACTAAGATAAATAAATGGATTTTTTAGTAAAATTAAAACTCTAACTAATATTCGGCTATTTTACTGATAATAATAAATGTACTTTTGAAATTAGTGCTGTTTATTATTGTTATTTTCCCTTGGATTTTACTAATAATTATTATTACAAATTTATTAAGATTATAAAAATAAGTCTACATTTACCGGATTGTAATTGATTTGTAATTGATTTCCAATAGATTTCTTGTATAATAAGTTTAACTTATATTTTTAGGAGGAATAAAAATGAATAAGAAAATTATATCACTATCTTTAGCAGGAGTTGTGCTTCTATCTACAGCTAGTCCTGTTTTTGCAACTACTGAAGCTAAAGCTGAAGTTAAAGAACCTACTAAGGTAGAAAAAATAGTTAAAGACGCAAAAGAAGCTATGACTGAAACTAAAGATAATGCTAAGGAAAAAGTTAAAGAAGAAAAAGTTGCTCTTACACTTGAAGAAACAAAAGAAGCAATTAAAAAAGAAATCGCTCAAGAAAAGGCTGTTCGTGAATCTGAAGCATACAAAAAATCAGATTTAAAAGTTCAATCTAATTACGAAAATGCAATTGCTGCTGGAAAATCACTTCTTGATGACGATAAAGCTACTCCAGAACAATTTGAAAATGAACTTTTCAATCTTAAAGATGCAGTTAAACAACTTGGCTATAAAGCCGATAAAAAAGTAGAAGAAACTAAAACTGTTGACGTTAAAGCTACTACACAAAAAGTTAAACTTGACGGCAAGGATGTTGTTATATACGGATACAATATTGACGGTTTCAATTATTTCAAACTTAGAGATTTAGCTAGCGTATTAAAAGATACTAAAGCAAAATTCGGCGTTACTTACAAAGATGGCGTTGTTACTTTAACTAAGGGTAGTGACTACAAAGTTGCTGAATCTGACCAAAAAGAAGTTAAAGCTGAATCTAAGGGTATGCTTACTAATGATAAAGTTTTAGTTGGAGATAAAGCTCTTACTGCTACTGCTTACAAGATTGACGACAACAATTATTATAAATTGAGAGATCTTGGCGAAGCTCTTGGATTTGCTGTTGATTTTGATAAAACAAATAACACTGTTTTATTAGCTTCTGAAACTAAAGAAGAAAAAGCTACTCCTACACTTGAAGAAACAAAAGAAGCTATAAAAAAAGAAATTGCTCAAGAAAAAACTGTTCGTGAATCTGAAGAATACAAAAAATCAGATTTAAAAGTTCAATCTAATTACGAAAATGCAATTGCTGCTGGAAAATCACTTCTTGATGACGATAAAGCAACTAAAGAACAATTTGAAAACGAACTTTTTAATCTTAAAGAAGCAAAGGAAAAACTTGGCTTTAAATCAGATAAAAAAGTAGAAGAAACTAAAGCAGCTAAGGAAGATACTAAAGCTAATAAAGAAGAAACTAAGACAGCAAAAGAAGAAACTAAGGCTGTTAAAGAAGAAACTAAATAAGAAACATTGCAAAATATTTTAATGATTTTGTCAAAAAAGCCATGGATTCAAAGAAAATTCATGGCTTTTTATATACTATTTTTATTAAATTTTTAAATGTGTAATGTTAATTTTCTTCAATAAAGCTATATTATAAAAACTAATGCTCAAAAATTATAGACCTAAAATTTAAAGTTACTACTATATTCTCGATTAAAATAATAAAGTCATACTCCCTTTAATTTATTCTTTGCTAATAGCCCATGCTCCCTTTATTTGTTTTTTTATTTTCTCATAATTCCATCTATTTATTGAATTATAAACTGAATTTGGATCATTTAAAATGAGTCTACCTCTATCATCTAAGCCACATGCCAAGAGTATATGTCCCTTATCTGTAAAATATCCGGGACCTAGAGATAAAATTACATAATTCCCCTTCCCAAGTTCCTTTGTTATTTCACTTTTCATAATTCCATGTACATTTACACCTTGAGCATTGAGGTAATCACAAACAAGATTCCACGAGCTCATTCCATCATCCACATATCCATTTTTCTCCGCATACTTTGCAATTTCTTTTGGACTTTTATCTATTCCACATCCACTTAAAGCCATTGATAAAGTAGTTGGCATACATCCTCTTGTAGCGATTAATCCTCCTGCATATTTAGAATAGCCCCAACGCTTATCATATTGAAGATAAAACTTTACAGGATTATTGACGCCAAATTCTTCACTTTTCTTTGCAAGACTTTTGTCGTCCTTTAAATATCCAAGAATAAAACCCAGTGCTTCTTCTCTTTTTGCTGCAAGTTTGACTAAATCGTCTGGCAATTTATTTATATTTTCATAGATATACGCATAATCTTTATTGTCCCTTGCCCTATCTTTTATTACTTTAATACTGCTAGAAAGGTCATCATACCTTTCAAAATTTTCATCGTTCTTTAGATTCACTTCATTTGAATTATTTTCTTTTAAATAAATTCCCCTTGCAAGAAAAATTATTAAAAAAATAATGATTACAGTTCTAATCTTTTTCATATCATCACCATAATCATTATATAAAATCATTTTTACAACTTTATTATAAAGTTCTTACAAATTTACTAAATATTGTAATCGTAATTTAAAATTTTTGCTCTTATTTTAAATCCACTACTATCTTTATTTTACATGATATCATCAAAAATTCTTGTTTCTGTACCTATGTAATAATTATAATGTCTATCTTCATTATAGATTGTAAATTTAAATTCGACACAAGAAGTTTCAATAAATGTCTATGTTCACTATTAAAATTTTTATATGGAAATCTCTGAATTTAAAAAGAAAATTTAGCCTCACAATAATAGCTGTTTTTATACAAGATGCTATGAAATATTATTTACTTTAGTGTATTTTTCATGTTTTTAAATTATTATAAATCTTATAGCACATAAAAAACTTATTTCCTAAGTCATTCATTCTATAAAAAATAGGGAGAATTTAAATTCTCCCTACTTTTTATTTTAATTTCTGTGCTCCGCCTAAACTTTCTAACACATAATTTGTATTTTCATCTATAACTTCTACACTTAATTCTACAGTTTGTGCTTCTTGATTAATTTTTATTCGTTTTTCAAGTTCATGAGCGTTTTCTTTTTGGTCACTACTTGTATTTAATTGTATTTCATCTACTATATTAGAACTATCATCATAAAACTTTAATAATCCTCTCGAAGTAAATACTTTTGATTCTCCAAGTACTATACTGTAGTTTATTTTAGCAGTCCCATCACTGAAAAGAACTATCCTTCCTTCTGCTATGTCTAACGGTACTGATGTATTATCATCTCCATCACTACCCCCTATAATTCCAACACTTGACGCAGAGTCGCCATCATCATTAATATATGTATAAACTGCCCTCACATTAACTTCATTTATTTTTTTTGGTTGATTTAAAAGATATATGAATACACCTAAAAAACAAATGGCTATTAATATTAATATATTTTTTTTCATATTAAAAACCCTCCTTTGTTTTTTTATATGTAAATGATATCGTAGATATAATAACTTGTCAATTTTAATCAAATACTTGAAAATATTTTGTTATATAACTATTATAGCAAGCACAGTAAGTGCATATGCATTTACTAAAAATTGAATAAGAATACCACGAATATATCACTTATTTTTATCCATTTTACTTATTTTGAATATCCTCAAACCCCTAAATTTATAATAATTAAATTCGTCACAAACTCTTATAGTAGTTCCAACATAAACTTGAATATTATCTCAAAAGTGATAGATTATAAAATAATAGAAAATTAAATCATGGGATTTCCGGACGAAATATATAGGATAAATTAAACCTGTAAGTCAAGTTGTTTTACTTGAATTTACAGGTTTTTATTTTTTTATATTTATTAATAATTTTACTAAGGAGGATATTGTTAAAAGTGATTTTCGGAAATATTTATTGTCTTGTGTTGCTTATCTCTTTTTTTCTATCTTATATAATAGCTTAATAATATCCGGGCTATTAATTATCTTCTTGATGTTTTCGTTTTATGTGTTTTTACATATACATATATTCGTGATAGCAAAAGAAATAAAAAATAATGACTATGATTCTAATCTTTTTCATATTATAACCATAGTCATTATATAAAATCACTTTTAAAAATCTATTTCAAAGTTCTTACAAATTTTCTAAATGCTATATTCATAATTTAAAATTTTTGCTCTTGCCTCGCTTACAAAGTAAAGAGACCCTGTGATTAAAATTAAATCGCCCTCTTCATATTTTTCTTTGTAATAATTTATCGCATCTTCCACTTTCATGACTTCTGCCCTTAGTCCATAATCAGATGCCTCTTTTTTTAGTTCTTCTGGATTTGTTCCCCTCTTGTAATCTAAATTTACAAAAATAACTTCATCTGTAAAGCTTGAAATTTCCTCAAGCATTTTTTTATGCTCTTTGTCAGATAAAATTGACATTATGAGAAAAAGTTTTTTGAATTTAAAATTGTCAATTGCCTCTACTAGTTTTTTTATGCCGTCAAAGTTGTGAGCACCATCTAAAATAATTAGTGGGTCCTTTGATACAATTTCCATTCTTCCCTTCCAAGTTGAATTTTTTATTCTTTCCTTTATCTTTTTAAGATCAATTTTTAAAATTCCTCTTTTATTTAGAAGATAAAGTGAATAAATTGCTCCAATGGCATTTTCCACTTGATAATCGCCAATCTGAGTAAGGGAAAATTCTTCCCAATTATCTAAATTTAATTTAAAGTCAATACCAGTTAAATTAGATTTTACAATCTCACTTTCAAGGTTCTTTGTATAATAAATTTCTGCAGATTTTTCTTTTGCCTCCTCATCTATCACTTTGAGGACTCTCTCATCTCTATTTGTAGTTACTACAAGTCCCTTTTCTGTGATTATGCCTGCCTTTGCACTTGCAATTTCTTCAATTGTATTTCCTAGATATTCCATGTGGTCCATGGAAATTGATGTGATTATTGAAATTAATTTTTCACGGCTTGTGAAAATATTTGTGGAGTCGGCACGACCTCCCATGCCGACTTCCAAGATTGCTACATCAACTTTTTCTCTTTCAAAATAAATTATCGCCATAATTGTCAAGAATTCAAATAGGTTTAGTTCGCCATATTCATCAATTATTTCTGCTTCTTTATCAATTATAAATTCGCCAATTTCTGCAAAATCTTCTTGTGAAATTTCTTTATCGCCAATTTTTATTCTATCGCAATATGTTATCAAGTGAGGCGAAACAAAAGAACCAACTTTATAATCTTCTTTTAAAATGTCTTTTATAAAATTAACTGTTGAACCCTTGCCATTTGTACCTGCAACGTGAATTACTTTTAGATTTTTATGAGGCGACCCATTTTTTTCCAAAAACTTTTTTATTCTAGCATTGCCCTTTGACTTAAATTTGCCAATTCTATGCTCAATATTCTTTACAACTTCAAGATATGTCATAGGTTTTTTTCTACCTTTGATATTTGTGCTTCTATTGTTTTCAAAATTTCTTCGTATTTTGTAACTTTTTCTTTTTCTTGCTCAATTAATTTTTCAGGAGCTTTTGAAACAAATCCTTCATTTGAAAGTTTGCCCTTTGCTCTTTTTAATTCAGCCTCTGCTTCTTTTTTATCTTTTTGAAGTCTCTTTAATTCTTTTTCAAAGTCAACAAGTTCCTTTAGCGGAAGTTGGATTTCTGCTTTATCTAAGACAATGGCAATATTTTCTGAATTTTTTCTTCCTTCATCGTCAGTTATTTCAACAGAATTTGAATAACCAAGATTTAGCAGAATTCCCTTCATTTCCTCAAAGATTTTCTTCACTTCGTCGTCCTTTGTGTAGACAATTGTGTTAGATTTCTTTGAATTTTCGATATTCATTTCACTTCTTGCATTTCTAATTTCTCTAATTGCATTTTCAATGTATTCTGTTGCTGCTTCTTCCTCTTCAAATACAAGTTTTTCATTGTATTCTGGCCAGCTAGAAACAATTAAAGCATCCTTTCTATTAGGAAGTGCTTGCCAAATTTCTTCTGTGATGTATGGCATAAATGGATGAAGAAGTTTTAAAATATTCTCTAGTACATATAATAGAACTTTTATTGTGTTTGTTTTTTCTTCAACATCGTCAGAATATAAAACTGGCTTTACAATTTCGATATACCAGTCGCAGAAGTCAGACCAAATAAAGTCATAAATGTCATCGGCAGCAAGTCCAATATCGTATCTCTCTATTTTATCAGTAATTTGCTTTATGACTTTTTGTAATTTTGAAATTATCCACTTGTCTTCGTAATGAAGTTTTTCCACATCAAAGTTTGAATCTTCAATTTCATCAGACATATTCATCATCAAAAATCTTGTAGCATTCCATAATTTATTAGCAAAGTTTCTATTTGCTTCAACTCTCTTTATATAGAATCTCATGTCATTACCTGGAGTATTTCCAGTTACAAGTGTAAATCTTAAGGCATCTGCACCATAATCTCTTATGATATCAAGTGGATCAATTCCATTGCCAAGAGATTTTGACATTTTTCTTCCTTGATCATCTCTTACAAGTCCATTTAAAAGTACATCCTTAAATGGAAGTTTGCCAGTTTGTTCAAGTGCAGAAAATACCATTCTAATTACCCAAAAGAAAATTATGTCGTAACCAGTTACAAGTACATTTGTTGGATAAAAATAATTATATTCAGGTGTGTTCTCTGGCCAACCCATAGTTGAGAAAGGCCATAGTGCAGAGGAGAACCAAGTGTCCAATGTGTCTTGGTCTTGCGTGTAGGTTTTATTTTCATGTCCCTTAGTATTTGATGGATCTTCTCTAGAAATTACAATTTCATCATCGGTGTCAGAATACCAAACTGGAAGTCTATGTCCCCACCAAAGTTGTCTTGAAATATTCCAGTCGCGAATATTTTCTAGCCAATTTTCATAAATTTTTCCAAATCTTTCAGGAATAATATTTAAGTTGCCCTTTCTATATTCTTCAAGAGCCGGCTTTGCAAGTGGTGCCATTTTTACAAACCACTGCTTTGATATAAGTGGTTCTATTACAGTTTTACATCTTTCGCAATGGCCAACAGAATTGTGATGATGTTTCTTGCCAATGTAGAATCCAAGTTTTTCAAAATCTTCAATTATTTTCTTTCTCGCTTCATACCTTTCCATGCCTGCATAAGCACCTGCATTTTCATTTAGATGTCCTTTTCCATCCATAATGACTAATTGACCAAGATTATGGCGAGCTCCAACTTCGAAGTCGTTAGGATCGTGAGATGGAGTGATTTTTACTGCACCAGATCCAAAGTCCATTTCAACATATTCATCGGCGATTATTGGAATCTTTTTATTATCCATTACTGGAATCATTACATATTCACCAACTAAGTCAGTGTATCTTTCGTCCTTAGGATTTACTGCAATGGCAAGGTCTCCAGGGATTGTCTCCGGCCTTGTAGTTGCAATTTCAATTCCGCCTTCTCTATCTGCAAAAGGATATTTGAAATACCAAATATTTGAATCTGTTTCAATGTGTTCCACTTCTGCATCAGAAATTGAAGTTTCACAAGATGGACACCAGTTTATAATTCTATTTCCTCGATAAATAAGTCCCTTTTCGTAAAGTTCAATAAAAACTTCTTCCACTGCGTGAGACAAATTGTCATCAAGGGTAAAACTTTGCCTAGACCAGTCGCAAGAAATCCCCAACTTTTTAAGTTGATTTACAATGTTTCCGCCGTATTCGTGAGTCCATTCCCATGCTTTCTCTAAGAATTTTTCTCTTCCAATATCTTCCTTATTAATTCCTTCAGACCTTAGTTTTTCTACAACTTTTGCCTCTGTGGAAATAGATGCGTGGTCAGTTCCAGGAATCCAAAGTGTAGAGTAACCTTGCATTCTCTTTGTTCTAATTAAAACATCTTGAATTGTATTGTTTAGTGCATGACCCATGTGAAGATTTCCCGTTACATTTGGAGGAGGCATTACTATTGAATAAGGTTTTTTATTCTCGTCTACCTCTGCTCTAAAATAATTATTTTCCATCCAATAGTCGTAGATTTTTTCTTCAAAATCCTTTGGATCATAAGTTTTGTTTAACTCTTTCATTTTTCCTCCTAAATTATATTTGTGAATTTAATTTTTATATAATAAAAGCGCCTTCCATCCATAAGGACGAAAGACGCGGTACCACCTTAATTTTTATTTTTCAATAAACTCTCTATTATCTTTAACGCGATAAACCGTCTCTGGCTACTATTTTCACCAAAGAAGCAAAAAAGCTACAATCGTAAAGTTTATAAAGACTTCTCACCAAATAGTCTCTCTCTAAATATAAATTTTTACAATCCTCTTTTTTATTGCTTGTTTTATTTTTTCAATATAAATCAGTGTAAGCTCCTTTGCCCACCGATTTTTTCTTTATTGTTCACCAAAAACTTATAAAGAGAATACCACAATTAAAACTTTAAATCAATAAAGATTTTGATTATCTAGGTATAAATCCAACTTTTTTATAAACTTTTCTTAGAGTTTTATTAGCTAGATAGCTTGCCTTTTCTGCTCCTTCTTTGTATACAGATTCAAGATAAGCTTTGTCCTCTCTTATCTCTTTAAACCTTTCACGAAGTGGTCTAAGTCCCTCTACTACAACTTCGCCAAGGTCTTCTTTAAATTCTCCATATCCAAGATTTTCATATTTCTTTACGATTTCTTCAGGACTCATGCCAGAGAAGGATGCGTGGATGTTAATCAAATTTTTAAGACCTGGTTGCTCGTCAGAATATCTAAATTCTCCAGAGGAATCTGTAACTGCCCTTTTTATTTTCTTTCTTGTGTCCTCTTCTGAATCTAAAATTAAAACAAAGGCATCTTTATTTGTATCTGACTTAGACATTTTTGATGATGGATCTTTAAGGGACATAATTCTCGCCCCTACTTTTGGCGTCAAAATTTCTGGAATAGTGAAAGTTTCAGAATATCTTGAGTTAAATCTTTGCGCCAAATCTCTTGTAATCTCAATATGTTGCTTTTGGTCTTCGCCCACTGGTACATAAGATGTTTGGTATAATAAAATATCTGCAGCCATTAGTACAGGATAATTTAAAAGTCCTGCTTGCACATCAGTGTATTTTTTGGCTTTATCCTTAAATTGCGTCATCCTTTGAAGTTGTCCAAGACCAGTCATTGTATTTAGTACCCAGCCAAGTTCAGCGTGAGCTGGCACATGAGATTGAATATATATTATACTCTTTTTAGGATCAAGTCCTGCTGCAAGATAAAGTGCAAGAACATCCAAGGTGTTTTTCCTTAGGTCCTTTGGCTCTTGTGCCACAGTTATTGCGTGCATATCAACTATACAGTATAGACAATTGTATTCATCTTGAAGTCCAATAAAATTTTTTAAAGCTCCAATATAATTTCCAATTGTTAGAGAACCAGAAGGTTGAATCCCACTGTAAACTATTTTTTTATCATCCATTTT
>NZ_JALEOV010000060.1 GCF_022767005.1 Peptoniphilus sp.
TGTCGCCAACGGAAAATATTGCATCATAATTTGAGGGTGCCAAAAAATCCGCCATATTTTGTTTAAATAATTTTAAATTTTTGTTTCTTATTTTATTTTCGCATAGGCTAAGCATATCTTCTGATAAGTCAAAGGCATGAACCTTGTAATCCCTTATGATTTTCTCTGTAAGGGCACCTGTTCCACAAGCCATTTCTAAAACTAACACAGGTTCTAGAGACTTTTCCCCTAGAACCTCTTTGATAAATTTATAGATTTTTTCATAGTCTAGATCGTACATGAGCTTGTCGTAAAAATATGCGAAATCTTTGTACATCATTTTCTGCTTTCAATCTCCTTTAAAATTTCTTGTAAAACAATTGTAGAATTTTCGTGAATGACTACATCTGCTTGGCGATCCATTGGCGTTGGATCATTATTTATTATAATCAAGTGGTCAACATAATTTGGCAAGAAATTTACTGGAGAAACTGTAAGGGATGAACCAACAACTATTAGCGTGTCAGTGTTGTCAAGCTCCCTTGCTCCCCTTTCAAAGTCATCGGGCATCATATCGCCAAACATAACTACATTCGGTCTAATTGTACCGCCGCATTCGTCGCATTTAGGTGGTATTTCTCCTTTTTCCACTTTTTCACGCATTACTGCAAAGGGATATTCTTTGCCACATTTCATGCAATGTGTGCCACGAGTTTCGCCGTGAACTTCGTAAATATTTTTTGAGCCAGCCTTTGCGTGAAGGTTGTCTATATTTTGCGTGATAATCCCCGATAAATATCCCAATTTTTCTAATTTTGCAAGAGCTTTATGGCCGCCATTTGGCTCTTGGTCGTTTAAGTCTTCCAAAATTTTGTAACCTTCCTTATAAAAAATTTCTGGATAGTTTAACAATCTGTCCTTTGAAAGTGCAAGGGCTGGATCCATTTTTGAATAAGATCCTGTGGAAGATCTAAAATCAGGGATGCCTGAGTCGGTAGAAATTCCTGCACCAGTTAGTGCAAAAACTTTTTTTGATTTTAAAATTAAATCAGCTGCTTCTTTTATTTTATCCATAATCCTACCTCCTAAAAAACAATGTAGTGATAAATGAAATACAAAATAACAAGGGCAATTATTGGCACAAAGTTAAATAAATCAATGCCTTCCACATCTCTATATCTAATTTTTATTTCTTTGTCCTTATTATTTTCTTCCTTTAAACTTTTTAAAATATACCTAATTAAAATTACTGAAAAAATTGAAATTACAATTAATATAATAATTATTAAAAGCTCAAGAGAACCAATCTCGCGAGATAATTTCGTCTTTCTCAAAAATTCAAAAAGTCTTTCGTTGACATATCTAGCAGTCAAAACTGCAATTACATTATTGACAAAGTGAGCCAATATTGCAGGAATAATTGAGCCTGTAACTTCAATTAAACTTGAAAACAAAAGTCCCAACAAGAAAGGTGCAATAAAATTTTGTATGTCAAAGTGAAATAGTGCAAAAACTAAAGCTGATACAATTATGGCAAACCTCTCGCCATAGACATTATAGGCATTTGTAAGGGTACCTCTGAAGAAAACTTCTTCGCAAATCGCCGGCACAAGACACATAAATATTAAATAATTAAAAATTGGAACATTTTGTAACATTATCTCCATGGGAAAATTTTTGTACTCAATAAAATTTGATAAAAGCGACAAAAAAATTCCATTTAATAGAAGAATGACAGGGTATGCCAAAATTACAAGTAAAATTGTCTTTAAAATGCTTTCAAAAGAAATTTTTTTAATCTTTAAAACTTCTCTAATATCTCCCGTAGAAGAAATTAAAATTGCAGGAAGTAAAATTATAAAAATTTCCGTAATAAATGTTCCCCAAAAGCTAAGTTTTTCCTGAATATTAAAACCAACTGTTAAGAAAATAATTGCCAGCACTAGAGTCAATGTGTTGACGCTCATGACATTTAGATTTTTCTTTTTAAAATTTCTCATTTTTTTCCTTATAAGTATAGATATATGGCACATTTCTATAATAATCGCCATAGTTTAAACCATAACCAACTATAAAAATATCTTCTATTTCAAAACCAACATAGTCAGCACTCACATCTGCTTCTCGTCTTGAAGGCTTATCTAAAAGCACGCAAGTTTTTAAACTCTTTGGATTGTAAGTCAAAAGTTTTTCTTTTACTGCGTAAAGAGTGTTTCCAGTGTCTAAAATATCGTCTACAACTAAAACATTTCTGTTCTCAATATTTGTGCGTAAATCTGTCAAAAACCTCACTTCTCCGCTATAACTTTCACTATGTCCATAACTTGAAGTTGTTAGAAAATCTATTTCAACTAATTTATCAATCTCTCTAACTAAATCTGCCGCAAAAATAAAGCTTCCTCTCAAAAGAGAAATGACTACGAAATCGTCATCGAAGTCGGCACTAATTTTTTTGCCAAGGCTTTTTACTTTTTCTCTTATCTCTTCGCGAGAAAATAATATTTGTCTTTCCATAATTCCTCCACTTACATTATATCAAAAAATGGCAAAAATTCATCTTTAATTGCCATTATCACAATATCTCTGGTATAATTTAAGAGAAGGTGATTTTATGAAAAAAAGTTCTTTTGAACTTGCATTAAATAAATTATTAATTCTATACATAATAGATAACTTCAACCACAAACTAAAGGAAAATGACCTTAGCTATTTTGTATTAGATATTGAACTCTTTAATTACTTTTACTTCAAACAGTATTTAAAGGAATTGGAATCAACGGGCTTAGTCCTCTTTGATGGAGATAAAAAATATTATCTATCTGATGATGGCGTTAAGACTCTAAATATTTTTTACGAGAAAATCCCAAAGGAAAATATAAAGTTTTTAGACGAAAAAATGAAAAAATATCGCCATGAATTGCTACTTCAAAATTCAATAACATCAGAAATTTATGAAGAAAATGGCACAAGTTATGCCCATCTAAATATCAAAGACGATGAAATTGATGTCTTAGATTTAAAAATTGAAGTAGCCGATTTATTAATGGCAAAAAAAATATCTGCAAACTTTAAAAAGAATGCAGAAAATATTTATTCTGAAATATTAAAATTATTGACAGAAGATAAGAATTAGAACCGCAATGTTCTTTTTAGGCTCTATAATATCTATTGTATATTAAATCTCCAACAAATATTTCTATAAAAAAGACTGCCTCATTGAGCCAGTCTTTAGGAGTTATTAAAGTTTATTATTTTATTTATTTTCTATTCTATCTTTTTTTAAAATTACTTTGAATTGAGTTCCAATTCCAAGTTTTGAACTTATCTCTAGCTTTCCGTCAATGGATTGCAAAACATGCTTTACTATGGAAAGTCCAAGACCTGTCCCGCCAATTTTTCTAGACCTTGATTTATCTACGCGATAAAATCTTTCAAAAATTCTTGCTAGATCCTTTGATGGGATGCCTATGCCTGTGTCTGTAATAAAAATTTCTTGATTTTTTTCATCCTCAGTGATTTTTATGTCAAGCTTTCCGCCATCTTTATTGTATTTTAGCCCATTATTTATAATGTTTGCAAAGAGTTCCCACATCATAGTTTTGTTTTCAAATACAAGCCCATCGCCTTCTAAAGTAACTGTAATATTTTTCTCGTCAATTAAATTTCTTTGAGCTCTTAAAATGTCACTTATAAGATTCTTCAATTTTATCTCTTCACGAGAGAAAGATTCTGCGGTTTCAATCCCAGAAATTTTCATAATGTCTTCGATTAAATTTAAAAGTCTTTTTGAATCGTCATAAATTAATTTGTAAAACTCTTCCTTGTTGTCGTCGTCTACCATTCCATTCACTAAAAGTTCTGAAAAGCCACATATTGATGTAAGTGGTGTCTTCAGCTCATGACTTACATTAGATGAAAATTCTTCTCTTAATCTTAATGCTCTAATCTCTTCAGTTTCATCGATAAATAAAATTACCACGCCTCTAACTTTTTTGTCTTCAAATACTGGATTGACATAAAATTTAAATTCCCTATCTCCAATATTAGTAACAGATTCTACACTAGAACCCTTTAAGGCGTCGTCAATTAATTTTAATAGATCATCATCTCTTATTAAATTTAAAATATTTTCTCCAATGAGTTTTCTTTTTGAATTAAAAAGTTCCCTCGCAGAATTGTTTACAGAGAGCAAGTTTTTATTTTCATCGATTATAATAAGCGACTCTTTCATATTTTTCAAAATGGTTTCAATGGTGTCCCTTTCTCGACTAATCTCCTTGAAATTCTCCTTTATAGTCTTGTTTTGCTTATTAATTTTTTGAATAAAGGGACTTATCTCTGGAAATTTATTTGTGTCAATTGTAAGTAAATCCTCATTTAAATTATTTAAAGGTTCAAAGGTTTTTTTCGTAAGTCTACCTGAAACTACTATTGCAACCCCAAATACAAGAAGCGACATTAAAATATCTATGGGAAGAACTTTTGTAAAGGTGCCAAGGAGGTTTTCCATCTCTCTTGACACTCTTAAAATACTTCCGTCTTCAAGTTTTAAGCTTACATAATAAACATCCTTGGAAAGAGTCGTTGAAAATCTTTCAATTTGTGCAAAGCCATCTTTTTGTGCCTTGATAACTTCTGGTCTATCCTTGTGCGTAGGAAGAAACTTTGCATCTTCAGCTGAATCGTAAACTACATTTCCATCATCTTTTATTAAAGTAATTCTAAAATCTCTTTTCTTTTTCGCCACGTCAACTAGATAATTTTCGTCATCATCAATTTTATTTAAAGTTTCGCCCATGGTGATGACTATATTTGAAAGGTCTTTGTTTGATCTATCTACATAGACAGAATAATAGATAAACATTGAAGTAATAGTTGAGAGAAAAAGCGTAAGAAGCGATATTCCAAGTAAATATCTAAAAAATCTATTTTTCATGTCAATCCTTCGTTGAAAGCATATAGCCCACGCCTCTAATTGTCTTTATATAATTTCTTTTTTCCTGTAATTTATCGCGGAGAAGTTTTATGTGCATATCCACAGTTCTTGTTTCGCCTTCATAATCGTAACCCCAGATATAAGTTAGAAGTTTTTCACGAGAGATGACTATTTCCTTATTTAAAATCAAGTATTTTAAAAGTTCATATTCTTTAAAAGTAAAATCCACTTGCTCGCCGTCAATTGTAACAGTTCTCTTTAAATTATTCATGACAATGCCGTTAAATTCTAAAATATTTTTATCTTTTTCAGAAGTGCCTACACGTCTAGCTATGGCACCAACTCTTGATAAAAGTTCCATTACAGAAAAAGGCTTTTTAATATAATCGTCAGCACCACCATCTAGTGCTGAAATAATATCGTACTCAGAAGTCTTTGCTGTAATCATCATTACCCAAATATTTTTAGTGTCGTCTTTTTCCTTTAGCTTAGTTAAAATTTCTGTTCCATCAATATCTGGAAGCATTATGTCAAGAAGCACAATATCCGGTTTTTTTTCACTAAGCTTTTCAAAAAAATCATTGCCATTTTCAAAGCAGTAGACATCGTAACCCTTGCTTCTCAATGAATATTCAATTAATTTTAAAATCGATGTATCATCTTCTACTACATAAATTAACATTAAATCATCCTTTTATAGAAAATATTACCCACTTAGCAATATTTACAGCGTGATCTGATATTCTCTCTAGGTATTTTGCAATCATTATAATATCAATTGCAGCTGCGGGATCAAAATCTGATTTAATTATATCAATTAATTCATCTCTTATCATCACAAAATAATTATCTACAACATCATCTTCGTCGTCAATTTTATTTGCAGAATCAATATCCATGTTTACAAAGGAATCTATGGACTTATTTAAAAGTGTAATAGTCGCTTCTGCCATTTGTTTTACTAGAGGAAATTTGTTTAAAGCATAGTCATCGGGTAACATCATACAAATTTCTGCGATGTCCCTAGCATTATC
Source organism: Peptoniphilus sp. (assembly GCF_022767005.1). Classification (GTDB taxonomy): domain Bacteria; phylum Bacillota; class Clostridia; order Tissierellales; family Peptoniphilaceae; genus Peptoniphilus_A. Next base: position 5,950 of record NZ_JALEOV010000060.1, read on the forward strand.
GCCAATTCTTTCCATGTCGGTAATCATTTTTAAGGCAGAAGATACTCTTCTAAGATCACTTGCTGCTGGTTGTTGTTCAACGAAAATTTTTAAACATTGTTTTTGAATAATGCCTTCATAGACATCAGTTCTTTCTTCATAATTTGAAACTTCTTCTGCAATAGCTTCGTCTTTTTTATCTAATAATGAAATTGATTTTTTAATTGCAGTTTCATTTAGCATTGCCATTTCTAGAAGTAAATTATTTAAATGTCTTAACTCTTCATCAAATTTCTTTCTCATTAGCCGAACCTTCCTGTTACATATAATTCTGTTTTTTCTTCCCTTGGATTTGTAAATATGTCAATTGTGTTTCCATATTCAACAATTATTCCGTGAAGGAAAAATGCTGTCTTGTCAGAAATTCTTGAAGCTTGTTGCATATTGTGAGTAACCATAACTATTGTGTACTGCTCCTTTAATTCTTGTGCTAAATCTTCAATTTTTCCTGTAGAAATTGGGTCAAGAGCAGATGTTGGTTCGTCCATTAAAATTACTTCAGGATTTACTGCTATTGCTCTTGCAATGCAAAGTCTTTGTTGTTGCCCTCCGGAAATTGAAAGTGCAGACTTTTTTAAATCATCCTTTACTTCATCCCAAATTGCTGCTTGTTTAAGCGATGACTCCACAATTTCATCTAACTCAGCTTTATTTTTTATGCCATGAGTCTTTGGACCATAGGCGATATTTTCGTAAATGCTCATTGGAAAGGGGTTTGGCTGTTGAAATACCATTCCCACCCTTTTTCTAAGTTTGTTTACATCGTAATTCTTGGCGTAAATATCTTCGCCATCTAAAGTTATATCTCCGTCTATTCTACAACCTACTACTAGGTCATTCATTCTATTTAAACATTTTAATAGTGTTGACTTACCACAGCCAGAAGGTCCAATAAATGATAAAATTTCATTTTCCCTTATTTCTAAATTTATATTGTGAAGTGCTTTAAAATCTCCATAATATAAATCGAGATCCTTGACATTCATCTTTGATTGCATTATTCTACCTCCTTTAGTTTTTCTGCAAGCTTAGTAGAAGACCAGTTGATTAAAAGAACAAGTAACAAAAGCACCATTCCCGTTGCATAAGCTTCCCCAACATGTTTACCTTCAGATGAAAGCACATACATGTGTAAAGCTAATGTCCTTGAAGATGATTTAAGTGATGTTGGAAGTGATGTTGCTGTACCTAGTGTATACATAAGTGCAGCTGTTTCACCAACTACACGTCCAATAGATAAAATTATTCCAGATAAAATTCCTGGGATAGCAACTGGTAGTACAACTTTAAAAATTGTTCTAAGTTTACCTGCTCCAAGTGCAAAAGAACCTTGTCTAATTGACGGGTGAACTGATTTTAGTGCTTCTTCTGTGGCTCTCATTATAATTGGAAGAATCATAATAGATACTGTCAATACACCAGAAATTACTGAAAAGCCCATCTTTAACTTTAGACCAAAGAATAGCATACCAAATAACCCATATACAATTGACGGAATACCTGCTAGAGTTTCTGTTGCAAGTCTAATTGCCTTAACAAGTTTGTTTTCAACATCTGTGTATTCAACTAAAAATATTGCAGTAAAAATTCCAATTGGTGATGCAAATAATATTGCAAGGACAACTGTAAGAAGTGTTGTGATAATCGCAGGTCCCATGGATACATTTTCTGAAGTATAATTTAGCGAAAGCATATCTGGTCTAAAGGAAAGTGCTCCTTTAAAAACTACAAATGCAACGATAAAAACTAAAATTGCAAAAGTCATTCCTGAGAAAAGTCTAGTAGTTATCCTATAAAAAGATAATCCCTTTATGAAATGAAGTCCAAAAACTAGAGCGACAAAAAATAATAATATGCCTACTGTAATATATTTAACCATTGTTTTCGCTCCTACTCTTTACTATAAAAAATCCAATATTGATAATCAAAATAAAAATAAAAAGTACAGCTGCAGTTGCGATAAGAGCTTGTCTGTGTTCTCCAGCTGCATAAGCCATTTCAAGCACTATGTTAGTCGTCATAGTTCTAATTCCCTTTAGAGGATTTAAGGTCAATCTAGTTTGATTTCCTGCAACTAATATTACTGCCATTGTTTCGCCAATTGCACGACCAACCCCTAAAATTATTCCAGCAAAAATACCAGATTTTGCAGCAGGTATCATTACTCTTGTAATAGTTTCATCGTGAGTTGCACCAAGAGAAAGTGAGCCCTGATAAAAAGATTGTGGAACAGTTCTTAGAGATGCTTCTGCCATAGATATTATTGTTGGCAAAACCATAATTAGAAGCAATATTGATGCAGATAACATATTCATGCCTGTACCACCAAAAAGCGATCTATTAATTGGCACTATAACTGTTAAGGCAAAAAAACCATATACAATTGAAGGTATACCTGTCATTAAGTTTAGTGCAGGCTTTAAAATTCTATAAATATTTTTTGGACAATCAAATGCCAAATAACAAGCTACCATAATTGAAACTGGAACTGCTGCAATACATGATAAAGCAGTGATCATTATAGAACCAATTATCATAGGTAGAATTCCATAACTTGCTGGCACATTCATTGGTGCCCAACTGTCATTAAGGATAAATTTTCCTACTCCAATTTTTCCAATAAAACCAAGAGAGTCTTTGAAGATAAATATACATATCAATAACAAAAAGAAAATTGACAATACAGAACAAACTAGGAAGAAGTATTTAAATACCTCTTCCTTAGTGAATGCTTTTCTTTGGTTTTCTTTATGGAGTACTTTTTTATTAGTATCTTCCATTCTATTCATTCCTTGTACCTAATTATTTAGCTGCTTCAGCCCATTCCGTTAATTGACCAGTAAAGATTTTTTGAAGTTGATCCACTGTTAGATTTTCGCAACTATTTTCCTTATTAACAATTACTGCAATACCATCTCTTGCGATTACTGTAAATTCAAGAGCCTTCTTTTCTTCATCTTTAAGTTCTCTAGAAGCCATTCCAAGTTGTGCTGTACCTTCCATTGCTGCAGTCATACCAGCAGAAGAACCATTAGACTGAATGTCAATTTGAACCTTAGGGTTTTTAGCTTTATAAGCTTCAGCAAGTTTTTCCATTAGAGGAGAAACTGAAGTAGAACCAGCAATTGTAATATGTGCATCATTGTCAATTGCTTCGTATTTAGCGCCTTTTGCATCTCCAACATAACCTTCTTCTTCACAAATCTTTTGTCCCTCATCTGACATAATGAATGTGATTAAGTCTTTATCTTTTGCATCTACGTCAGCTTTGTAAGCAACATTAAATGGTCTAGAAAGTTTATAACTTCCAGATTTTATATTTTCAGGAGTAGCTTCAACACCTTCAACTTTAACTGCCTTAACAGTATCATTTAAAGAACCAAGAGAAATATAGCCAATAGATGCCTTATCATTTTGTACAGTTGTAAGAACTGCATCAGTAGAAGATTGAACTGCTGCTTCAGCATAAGTGTTGTCAACTTCTTTGTCGCCATCTTTAACAAGAACACCAGTTAATTCTGTAAAAGCAGATCTAGTACCTGAACCTTGCTCTCTTGAAATTACATTAATAGTTCCAAGATCAGCCGCATTAGATCCCTCTTCTTCTTGTTTAGCATTTTCTTTAGGAGTATTAGCTGCTTCTTCCTTCTTGTTTCCCCCACAAGCAACTAAAGACGCTGCCAATGCAAGAATCATTCCAACCTTGCCAATTTTTTTAATTTCCATTATTATCTTCCTTTCAAATATAATTTTTACTTTCGTTGCCATTATAGAAAAATATTGTAAATTTGAAAGATTGCTATTGTAAATTTTGTGTAAAATCTTTTACAAGCTGTGAAATATTAGTGAAACTATGTAAAGTTTAGATATAGATCGCCATTGTTGCTTAAAGATGAAATAAAAAGGAGCCAGATAACTGACTCCAAATTTTATCCTCTTACTCTTTTATTTTCTTTGTCGTAGAAAATCCTGTCGCATAATTTTGCTTTTATATCGCCATCTTTAGTTTTAATTTCAACTTCTTTACCTTCTATTGCACATTCTTTTTCAATTAAGCAGTAGCCAATGAACTTTTCAACTGTGTAGCCATAGGTAAATTTTGTAACTTTTCCAATTTCTCGACCATCTAGTATAACTGCATCCCCTGCCTCAACTTCGCCTTCCTCAAAAAGTTCAAAGCCTAACAAATCCCTTTTTACATTATCTTTTTCTTTAAGAAGTGCATCTTTTCCAATAAAGTCACTGTCCCAATGAACTGTCCAGTCATACCCAACTTCAAGTGGATTTGTACCTTCAAGGTCGCTCATTAGTACATATCCCTTTTCTCCTGGCAAACTTCCAATAATTACATCCGTTGTAATATTAATAAGCCCAAACTCTTTGCCACATTCTTTAATTTTTTCTTCTAGCTTTTCTTTCTTGCCACTTTCAACATAAAGTTCGTATCCCAGTTCACCAGTAAAACCTGCCCTTGCAACCATAATGTCTAAGTCGCCAACAGAATTATCTTCGATAGTAAAGAATTTTAAATTAGAAATGTCTTCATCAACAATTTTATTTACAAGATCTCTTGACTTTGGTCCTTGAATAGCAAACATTGTAACTCTTGAAGTAATATCCTTGTAATCAAAGTCGCACCCATCTTTAAATTTGTCGAACCATTTAATCATCTTGTCAATATAAAGAGTCGAAATCAAATATTTGTCTTCTTCCAATCTAAAAACTATTACATCGTCAATGATTTTCCCTTCTTCATTTAGCATTGTAGTATAAAGTGCGTGTCCTTTTTTCATATTTTTTATGTCGTTTACAAAAACTTTGTCTAAAAAAGTTGCTGCATCTTTACCCTTGACATCTAAAATTTGGTGAGTGAAATCATAATAACCAACACCACATCTTACGGCTTCATGTTCTTTTCTTTTTAGTTCATTACCTTTCATAATATCATTCCTTTAACACTTTATAACAATAGTCTTCATCCCTAATATACCCTCAAAATTTTTTTAAAAACAAAAACCGAAGTCTTTAAACTTCGGTTTCTTTATTCGTTTGATTTTAATGCATCTATTGCATTTATCTTTTTTATTCTAAAATGGAATATTATCATTATAACTGTGTTTACAGATACTGTTATTATTCCCGCCAGTATAAAGGGTTTTGCAGTCAATTTTTCTGGCAGCATTGCCATAAAAGGCACAACTATTTGTAACACAGAGTAGTGTAAAATTTTACCAACCACAAGCCCTATTAATATTCCAATTATTGCAAGGATATAAGTTTCCTTGTAAATATATGCTGTTGTCTCTTTTGGATAAAATCCTAAAACTTTTATAGTTGAAACTTCTCTTATTCTCTCTTCGATGTTTATATTTGTTAGATTATAGAGAACTACTACTTCCAAAATTGTAGTTACAATTAATATTATTAATTCAACTTTTGTTATTGAATATAAAAATTGGTTTAATATATCCTTCATGTCGTCAACATCTGTGATGTTAAAAACAGATTTATTTTCTATTGTAGTTTTTGTAAATTTATCTTTATCAAAATTTTTTGGCAACTTTATTAAATCTGTATTTGGAACAAATTCTGACCCTGTTACCTTTTCAAAATAATCTTTGTTCATGTATACATTATGTCCAATGTAGAATTCTGTGATGCCTGAAACTTCTACTTCAAATTCATTTCCATATACATCACGAAGCTTTAAAGGATCTCCAACTTTTATCTTTTTAAGTTTAGAAAGTTTTTCTGTGATTATTGCACCTCTCTTTGAAAGATCAAGTTCTTCTCCACTGTCTTTATCCCTTAGAGATATATAGTCTTTAAACTTTTCATTATCACTTGGCACAATTACATTTACATTTTGGTCTATCTCATCATAATCCATGGTGAATAATTCTTCATAAGTCTTTGTGTAAGCTAAATTTTTATCTTCGATACTCTTTCTATAATTTTTATAGGATTCTTCGTCAAATTTGCTGTCGTATAAAACCGAGATATCGTATTTTAAAATGTCTTTAAACTGTAATTTTTCTACATTTTTAACAGATTCTGAAAGTCCAAAGCCAAGTACAAGTAATGCTGCACAACCCATGACGCCGACTACTGTCATAAACATTCTCTTTTTCGACAAAAATAAATTTCTTGCAGTTACTTTTGATAAGAAACTCAAATTGTTCCAAATAAAGGGAATTCTTTCTATTAAAATTCTATTTCCCTTTGAAGGTGCTTTGCTTCTTAGAAGATAAGCTGTTTTTTCCTCTAAATTTTTATTAACTGTAATTACTGCCGCAACAGTTGTAAATAAAAATCCAATAGCAATGGCAAATATTATTTTTAGTGGAAATACATTTATTATCAAATGGTTCTCAAAAATTGTCTTTGTGGAGTAAGCATTTCCAATAATATAAGTTAAAATATAAGATCCACTTATAGCACCTAAGGTTCCGCCAATTATTGATGCAAGTGATCCATACAAGAAAAATTTTCGCCCAATTTCTCTATTTGCGTAACCCAATGCCTTGTATGCTCCAATTACAACTCGATTTTCGTCCACCATTCTAGTCATTGTTGTAAAACAAACTAATAGCGCTATTGCAAAGAAAAATATTGGAAAGATAAAGGAAAGCCCGTCAACTCTTTTTGCATAGTCTATATAAGTGTTGATGTCGCCAGACAAATGTCTAGGTGTGATTCTGTATCTAGGTTGCTTTATTAGGCTCAAATATTTTCTTCCATCGGCAATTTTTCCCCTTGCATCAGAAATTTTCCCTTCTGCTTCTTTGGATTTATCATTGTATTCACTTTCGCCCTTTTTCAAGTCTTTCTCTGCTTTATAGAGTTTTCCCTTGGCATCATCTAATTTATTTTTTCCGCTTTTTAGCTCCTTATCTAGCCTTTCTTCTCCTCTTTTTAATTCATCAGTGCCAGATAAATATTTTTCTTTTGCTCTTGAAAGTTTTTCTCTGCCTTCAAGATATTCACTCTCTTTTTCATTGAGTTCTCTTTTTCCTCTTTCGTAGTCAGCATTGCCTTTATTTAATTTTTCCTCGGACTCATCTAATTTATTTTTTGCTTTTGCTAATTCAAGTTTTGCGTCCTGTAATTTCTTTTTATTTTTTTCTATTTCCTCTTTATTTTTCGCAAATTCTTCTTCGCCCTTTTCTGCTTCAGCAATTCCTTCTTCAAGTTGTTTTTTACCTTCTTCAATTTGTTTCTTGCTGGCATCTAAGGTTGCTCTCGCCGATACTAATTTTTTTTCGTTTTCGTCAATTTGCTGAATTCCTGCTTTACCTTCTTTTACTTTAGCTTTTAAATCATTTAAATTTCCAGAAATTCCACCTGGAACTTTTTTATTTATTTCTTCAAGTGCATTATCTATTTCTTTCTTAGAATTGTTTAAAAATTCTAATTTTTTACTTAAATCATCTTTATTTTTTTGAAGTCTATTCTTTTGCGCATTTAATCCTGCAAATTCAGCACTAAGTTTTGCCTTTTCATCTTCTGACAAATTCGGATCTTGAAGTTTTAAGTTTATATTAGCAATTTCGTCATCAATTTTTGAAATTCCTGCATCTACTTGGTTAATTTGTTCCTTTGTGCTTGCTATTTCATCTTCGATTGTAGGAAGTTTGCTTAAAATTTCTTCTGCACTATCTAAAATTTTATCAATGGCATAAATCTTTTCAACGGCATCTTCATAAGAACTTGCACCCATTTCTTTTACAAGCTTTGCCTTTCCAGCGTCAAGTTGTAATTTTCCGCTGTCGTATTCTTTTTCGCCATCTTCATATTTTTTTATACCTTCAGAGAGCTTAGCTTTTGATTCTTCAATTTTTTGCCAACCATCATCTAACTTTTTTCTGCCTTCAATAAGTTGATCTTCACCTTGCTTTAAAGCCTTTTCTGAAGCTTCTGCTTCGCCAAGTCCCTTTTGGTATTTTTCCTTACCTTCTACAAGTTCTTTTTGTCCAGAATTTAACTCACTTTTTGCGTCATTAAGTTTTTTCTTTCCTTCACTTAACTTTTCATAACCGTCAATAAGTTTTCTCTCTCCATCATCAATTTCCACAGATGCTTTATATAATTTATTTCTATTTTTTGAAATTTCAGACTCTGCGTCAGTTTTTTCTTTATTGTACTTGTCAAGACCTTCCTTATAATCCTCTTTCCCTTTGTTGAGATCACTACGACCCTTTACAAGTTTATCCTTTGCATCAGTTAGCTTTTCCTCTGTATCTGAAATTTTATCTTCAGCATCATTTATCTTTCCAGAAATTTCATTTTGAATAGAAAGAAATCTCTCTTTAGGTCTGTTTTTAAGATCAATTTTTATTTCCCGAGTCTTTTTGTCCATGTATTCCACATAATCTTTGTCGGAAGTCATTAGACCTTCTGTCCCCAAAAATTTTAATTTTGCAAGGGTTGGTTCACCTGAGAAATTTCCGTCATCAATATAGGCAAAATAGGAAATTTTTCCATATCCTCTTTCAGAATAAGTCCCTTTTTCATCTTGAATGAAATCCAATGAATTTGCAAAACCAACAATCTTGTAGCTAAGCCTCTTTAAATCATTATCTTTATCATCATCATTATCTTCTTGGAAAGAAATAATGTCACCAATCTTTTTACCTTCCCTTTTCATTCTCAAATCGAGGACAATTTCGTCAGGATTTTTTATGTTTCTTCCCTCAACAATTTCAGGTTTAGAAATTTCATAGGGCATATTTAAAACTTTGATGACAATAGAGTCCCCCTCCAAAAAAACATCTTTATCGTAGCCATATTCAAGTTCTGAAATGTCATCTTCTCCTTCAATAATTTCTCTATCTTTGTATTCAAGACCTATGGGTACAGAAATTTTTATGTCCTCTTGATTTAATTTTTTTATCTTGTCATCAATTGTGTTTCGCATAACTTTTCCCGTAGAAATTAGTCCAATTAATACAAAAACACCTAAAAAGACAATTATTAAAATTGAAATAAATCTTGGAAGAGAATTTTTTATCTCTCTAAAATTATCTTTATCGCGAGCTTTCACGCTGCACCTACCATTCTATTTCCATAATATCTTTAGGATTTTCATTGATGAAAACATCTTTCACCTTTGCATCAGCAATTTCAATTAATCTATCGGCACTATTTTTTATCGCAGAATTGTGAGTAATTAAAACCACTGTTGTATCTGTTGTCCTAGTTAAATCTTGCAATAATTTTAAAATTTGCTTGCCTGTATTATAGTCAAGAGCACCTGTCGGCTCATCACAAAGAAGTAATTTAGGGTTTTTTGCAATTGCCCTTGCGATTGAAACTCTTTGTTGTTCGCCACCAGATAATTGCGATGGAAAATTATCCATTCTTTCGCCAAGACCCACAGATTTTAAAACCTCAACAGGATCTTTTGCGTGCTTTACAATTTGTGTCGCAAGCTCAACATTTTCCAGTGCAGTAAGATTTGGAATGAGATTATAAAATTGAAAAACAAAACCCATATCGTATCTTCTATAAGTTGTAAGTTCTCTTTCGTTGTAATTTGCAATATTTTTGCCATCAACTAAAAGTTCACCGCTTGAAGCAGTGTCCATTCCACCTAAAATATTTAAAAAAGTTGATTTTCCAGC
>NZ_JALEOV010000020.1 GCF_022767005.1 Peptoniphilus sp.
AAATCTGCTGGAAGTTCGCCCTTGTCATAACTTTCTAAATCATCAAAGTAAACTTCTGAATTGTAGTAGTCCCTTAATTTTATGTATTCATCTTGATGAGCTTCAAAATTTTCAAGGGCATCCCTAAGATTTTCAATAAGTGCATTTTGCTCATTTAAAATCTTTTCCATTTCACTTATTCTTTTTACAGGGTCCATTAAGTCCTCCTTATTCTAATAATACTGCTTTAATTATTACCCAATACGCATAATATAAAAAACAAGGAGCAAAAGAAAAAGATAAACATTATGTCTATCTTTTCCTTTCTTTCTCAATTTTATTTATTTTCCTATTTCTTTTTCATAGGAAAAATTTAATTCCTGCATTTAATCAACCTCTTCACAATTGTATCACAAGGTTTTGTTTTTATTTATCTAATTTTAATAAATAATGGCGAAAATCAAAGGCAGGTTTTAAAATTTAATCTTCTGTTAAATATTTTACAGCAACAGCTGCCATAGTTTTTGCACAAATTATCATTGCATCTTCTCTTATGTCAAATTTTGGATGGTGATGTGGGTAAGGTGCATCTTCTTTGAGAGCTCCTACGTAGAAAAAGCAGGAAGGTCTTTCCTTTGCGTAATAAGAAAAATCTTCTGATGGTGGTTGTTCTCCTCCATCGGATATTTCTTTAACTTCAGGAATTTCTGCTTCTTTTATCGCTTCCACTACTAAATCTGTCATCTCTGGGTCATTGTATAAAACTGGATAGTCATTTGTGTAATTTATTTCTACGCCTGTGTTAAAGGTATCGCCAATTCCCTTTGCAATTCTCTTTATTTCAGTTTCAATTACTTCCTTTGTGTGATCTGACATTGCCCTTACATCGCCTATTACTGTTACTGAATCCTTGATAATATTAAAAGTTCCTTCTCCTGCAAAGGATCCAATGGTTACAACTCCATTTTCAAAGGGAGAAAGTCTTCGTGATACAATAGTTTGCACTGCAGTTACAAAGTATGATGCTGCAACTATGGCGTCATTGGATAGATGTGGCATTGAGCCATGTCCGCCTACTCCTTGAAACTTTACGCTAAATTTTGCTCTTCCAGTTTGCGTATTGCCTTTGTGGTACTGAACTGTCCCAAAGGGCATTGCTGACATTACATGAATTCCAAAAACATTGTCTACGCCATCGAGGACTCCAGCGTCTATCATTTGTTTTGCTCCCCCTGGAGGTGCTTCTTCTGCGTGTTGGTGTATTATTACTATTTTTCCCCTTAGTTTATCTTTTTTCTCTAGCAATATGTCTGCCAAGAGCATTAAGTAAGCTGTGTGTGCATCGTGGCCACAAGCGTGCATTACTCCTTCATTTTTTGATGCAAAGGGAAGCCCTGTTTCTTCTTTTATTGGAAGTGCATCAAAATCTGCTCTTAGGGCAATAGTCTTGCCTGGTTTTTTTGTGTCAATTACAACTCTAAGGCCGTATCCGCCCATATTTGTTGTAACTTCAACATCCTTGCCCTTGTAATAATCTGCAAGATATTCTGCAGTTTCTTTTTCTTCAAAGGAAAGCTCTGCATTTTTGTGAATGTGGCGACGATGTTCTACCATTTCATCTTGTCTTTTGTCAATTTCTTCAAAAATTTCTTTTAATAAATTTTTTCCACAATATCCTCTTATTTTTCTTTTATATAAATTTGATTATAAAAGGGCTACATTTTGTAGCCCCAATTAATCTTTTTTAAAAAATTCTACACCTGCTGTAAAGATGTCTTCTATTTCAATTCCGGCGATGTTCTTGAAAGTGCCTTCTACAACTCTTTCGCTGTGGCCCATTTTTCCTAAAATCTTTCCATCCCTTGACATCAAAGCTTCTACATTTAATAGTGATCCATTTGGTGCATCTTCATAACAAATTGCAACTTGTTCATTTGCTAATATTTCCTTTACCTTGTCTTCACTTGCGATAAATCTTCCTTCGCCGTGAGAAATTGGCACTTTATAAGTTTTTCCAACTTCAAGTTTTTGAAGCCATGGTGAATTGTTTGACATTACAACTGTGTCAACTATTCTTGCAATATGTCTGTTGCAAGTGTTATAAGTTAGTGTTGGGTCGTCTTCTTCTAGGTCCTTTATCTCTCCGTAAGGGAGTAGCCCCGTCTTAATTAATGCTTGAAATCCATTACAAATTCCAAGTATTAGTCCGTCGTTATCTGTAAGTAATTTTTCGATTGCTGATTTAACTTTATCTGATCTAATTACATTGGCGATAAATTTACCAGATCCACCTGGTTCGTCGCCAAGTGAAAATCCTCCAGGTATTGCAAGAATTTGTGCATTGGAAATTTTTGCTGCCAATTCTTCTATGGATTCCTTTACCTTTTCGTTGTTTTTATTTTTAAACACTACTACTTCTGCCTTTGCTCCTGCTCTTTCAAAGGCTCTAGCTGTGTCATACTCTGAGTTTGTACCTGGAAAGGCTGGTATTACTACCTTGACAATGTCCACTGGTTTTTTGGACTTCATTCTTCTCTTTGGCACTTCTTTTTGTTTTACTTCAGCTAATTTATTTGTGTCAACTGGCTTAAAAATTTTGTCCATTGTGTTTAAATAAGCTCTTTTTAATTTTTCTAAATCTAATTCCACGCCATTTACTTTCATCTTTTGGTCATCTCTAAATTCGCCAATTTTTTCTATAAATTCTCTATCCTCTAGATATTCAACTACAAAAGAGCCGTAAAGTGGTGAATAAAGATCTTCAACTTGTAAGTTAAAGCCAACATTGTCTATTGCCATTTCAAAAATTTGTGGAAGTGTACCCTTGTGATTTATTGCTGCTGCAGAAATTACATTGCCTTTCTTTATTTCATTTTGTAAATTTATAAAGTTTTCTTTAGTTTCTTCAAGGTTAAGTGTGCCAATGTGTTCTCTTTCAGTCTTTATGATGCCAATTTTTCCCTTGCCCTTAAACTCTGGACTGATTATGTTTTTTGCATCAATTGTGTTTACCGCAAAGGAAATAAGTGTTGGCGGCACATTTATATCTTCAAAAGTTCCACTCATGGAGTCCTTGCCACCAATTGGAGGTGCGTCAAAATATCTTGATGCAGTTAATGCTCCAAGAAGTGATTTAAGTGGTTTTGACCAAGATTTTGCGTTGTCCATTTTTTCGTAGAATTCTTGGAAGGAAAGTCTTATTCCAGAAAGTGGCGCTCCTGATGCAACAAGCTTTGCAATGGATTCGATTACCGAATAATATCCGCCAAGATATTGAGATTCTTCAGATAATTTTGGATTAAAACCATAACTCATTACAGATGCAGTTTTACTATCTCCATCATCAACTGGTATAAGTGCTGCCATAACTTGTGCTGGTGTATTTTGTTTGTTACCTCCAAGTGGCTGAAGTACAGTTGCCGCTCCCACAGATGAGTCAAATCTTTCAATCATATTTTTCTTTGAAGTAATATTCAAATCAGCTAAATATTTCTCTAAATCTTCAACACCATCTTTATTTACTAAAAATTCTGGGAAGTCTTCAGATAGGACTTCAACTCTTTCTCTTCTCTTTGCTCCAGTTTGGTTTACAAAATCATAGCTCATATCGCAGATAATTTCATCTTCGTAATACATTTTTAGTCTGCCGTCGCCAGTTACTCTTGCAACAACTGTACTTTCCAAATTTTCCTTGTCGGCAAGTTCCATAAATGTGTCTACGTCTTTTTTATCTACAACTACTGCCATTCTCTCTTGAGATTCAGAAATTGCAATTTCTCTCGGTTTTAATCCCATGTATTTTAATGGAACTTTATCCAGTTTAACCTCGATTGAATTTGCAAGTTCGCCTATGGCAACGGAAACTCCACCTGCGCCAAAATCGTTACATTTTTTAATTAGTTTTGCAGCCTTTGGATTTCTAAATAATCTTTGAATTTTTCTCTCTTCAGGTGCATTTCCCTTTTGCACTTGTGCAGATTCTGTTTGAATAGATTCTACATTATGTGATTTTGATGATCCCGTCGCTCCTCCAATTCCATCTCTACCAGTTCTGCCTCCAAGTAAAATTATTACATCGCCTTCAGTTGGTTCAATTCTCTTTACATTTTCAAGAGGACAAGCTGCAATTACTGCACCTGTTTCCATTCTCTTTGCTACATAGCCTGGATGGTATAATTCGTCGACTAGACCTGTTGCTACTCCAACTTGATTTCCATAGGATGAATAACCAATTGCAGCTTCAGTTACAATTTTCTTTTGTGGAAGTTTTCCCTTTAAAGTTTTTTCAATTGGTGTAAAGGGATCTCCTGCACCTGTTACTCTCATTGCTTGATATACATAACTTCTTCCAGAAAGGGGATCTCTTATTGCTCCTCCGAGACAAGTGCTTGCCCCTCCAACTGGTTCAATTTCAGTTGGGTGATTATGTGTTTCGTTTTTAAACATAAGTAGGTAATCGCGAAGTTCTTCTTTGCCGTCAACTTCTACCTTTGCCTTAATTTTTACAGAGCAGGCATTTATTTCTGATGAAACTTCTAAATCATCAAGTTTGCCATTTTTCCTAAGTTCCTTTGCAAGAATTGTGCCAAGGCTCATTAAAGTAATTGGCTTTTTGATGTCAAGTTCTTTTCTCATTTCTAAGTAAGAATCAAAGGCTTTTTTAATTTCTTTATCTAGTTCAGTAACTACGCTAAAATCAATGTCTAGTTCTGTGTTAAAAGTTGTGTGTCTACAATGGTCTGACCAATAAGTGTCTATTATTGCAACTTCCGTTTCATTAGGATCTCTGTCTTCTTCTTTAAAATAATCTTGAAGCACCTTTAAGTCCTCAGGACTCATGGCAAGGGATTTTTCTTCTACAAATTTCTTTAATCCCTCTTCATCTAATTTATTAAATCCTTGGTAGACAATATTTTCGTGATTTTTCTTTGCATCTTCTCTTAAAATTACGTCATCAAAAACGTCAACTTCTTTAGAGTCAACGGGATTTATCAGGAAGTTTTTGATTTTTTCAAGTTCATCTTTGTTTACTCCGCCAATATCATAAACCTCTGTAACCCTTGCCCTAACTTTTTCGTCAGTGAAAAGTGCAATAGTTTGGACTAAACCATCTTCTCTATTGTCAAATTGCCCAGCTTGATATTGAATGCCAATGGGATTTTCAAAGGAATCCTCTAATTTTTTGTAATCTTCATAATATACTTCTTCCACTGGCGCTTCGTAAAAGACAGTTGCCATAGTCTTGTCAAGGGTTTCATCTGATATATCTACATCGTATCTTCTATAAGTTTTTAAGTAAGTAGTATCTATTCCAAGAGAAGTCTTGATTTCTTCTCTAAGTGATTTTGACTGGTGATCGAATTCATCTTTTTTTGTAATATAAATTCTCTTAACATTATTTTTCATCTTCAACTAACTCCTTTGGCTCAACTGCATAATCGCCATTAAAGCATGCTTTGCAGAAAACATCTTCTTTCATCAGAGTCGCATCCAACATTCCCTTCATTGAAATAAAAGCAAGGGAATCTGCGCCAATTCTCTCTCTCATTTCCTCAACAGAATAATTTGCTGCGATAAGTTTTTTTCTTGATGGCGTGTCAATTCCATAGAAACAAGGGTACTTTACTGGAGGAGAAACTATTCTCATGTGGACTTCTTTTGCCCCAGCTTTTTTCATCCTCATAATTAGATTTTTTGAAGTTGTACCTCTAACTATTGAATCGTCTACTAAAATAACTCTCTTACCTCTTAAAACCGTTTCAAGTGGATTTAATTTTAATTTAACAGAAAGTTCTCTTTCTTCAGGTGTTGGCTTAATAAAAGTTCTTCCCATGTATCTATTTTTTACAAGACCTTCGGCAAAGGGAATTCCTGACTTTTGAGCATAACCCATTGCTCCAGGAGTTCCTGAATCTGGAACAGCTAATACTAGGTCGGCATCAACTGGCGCTTCCTTAGATAAAATTTCTCCACATCTTCTTCTAAAGTTATAGGAATTTACGCCATCAAGAGTTGCATCTGTTCTTGCAAAATATACATATTCAAAGATGCAATGTTGTCTTTTTTCTTTTTCAAAAAATTCTGAGTGAATACCCTTTTTATCTACAACAATAATTTCTGAAGGTTCCACATCTCTTATGGCATCAGTTCCAATTATTTCAAGAGGTGCATTTTCGGATGCAATAATTACTTCTCCATTTTTTGCCCTTCCAATTAAAAGTGGTCTATATCCATAAGGGTCTCTAAAAGCAACGAGTTTGTCCTCAAAAAGCATTACCACGCTATATGCGCCTTTAATCCTTGACATAGTTTTTTTCACAGCTTCAATTATGTCGCCAGTATAGTATTTTGCAACTAATGACAAGATAACTTCTGTGTCAATTGCAGTTTGAAAAAGCATTCCTTCATCTTCAAGTTCTCTTCTTATTGATTTGTGATTTACTAAATTTCCATTGTGAGCAAGGGCAAATTCTCTATTTTTTGAGAAGGCAAGTAGTGGTTGTGAATTGTATTCATAGGATCCACCTGCAGTGGCATAACGAACATGACCTATTCCAATATTGCCCTTTAATTTAATAAAACTTTCGTCGTCAAAATTGTCGTAAACAAGTCCCATACCCTTGTCTAAAACCATATTCTTTCCGTCAAAAACACATATTCCGCTGGCTTCTTGTCCTCTGTGTTGAAGAGAATTAAGTCCGTAAAATAACTTTTTGCTCACATCACTTTGTGAGTAAATTCCAATAACTCCACACATTAATTTAACACCTCTTCGTTAAATCTAAAATTTTCAATAAAATAAAAATCTTCCATTTTTCCTCCAATTAAAAAAGCTCATCAAAAGATGAGCATAGTTAAATGTTTAAAGAAAAATTAGTCGCAAAAATTGCGTCAAGAAGTCCATGAGGTATATCCATAAAACTATTTGTGAACGCAGGGCAAAAAAGCATACAACTAATCCTCCATAAAGTAATAAAATTATTATATCATAAAATTTTTAGATTGTACTATTCAAAAATAAATATTAGATAAATCTCAATTTCTTTTGTTCTTTGCAGCATTTATATCCACCATAAAAATTGAAAACATTGTATAAAGTAACCAAGTATTATTTGGATAGCTAAGATAAACTGGCTCCCATCTTGGAGAAAATTTTTCTTTATAAGCTCGAAGTCCTTCAAAGGAATAAAATTTATATCCAAACTTGTAAATTAAGTAGGCAAATTTTTCTTCCACAAAACTATTTGAATTAATTCCAACATTGGATAGAGGTGCCATTCCCAATTCAAAATATTTTTTACCTTCATCTTTAAAATGTAAAAAAAGTTGCAAAAATAAATAATCCATAATGCTGCTTGGCGAATCATCTCTATCGTATCTCATTAAGTCAATTGTCGCCCAAGTTTTGTTTGGGTTTGGCATAATATTAGCAAAGGCAAGTATTTTTCCAGTCTCATCTCTTGCAATTGCAATGTCGCATAAATTAAAATAATCCCTGTTAAAGTATCCAAGAGAAAAACCCTTCTCTCTCTTTCCCTCTAACCAGTTGTCAGAAATTTTTTCTAAATCATCTAAAAATTCATCATCAAAGGGACCCTTGACGACTTCAAAAGTATATCCTAATTTATTGAATTTTGAAAGGGCATTTCTTTGAGATTTATGCTCTCTTCCTTCCAAATTAAAATTTTGAAGATCAAGTGCTGCCGTTTCTCCAAATTTTATAAAAGAAAATCCAAAATCGTGAAGCATAATAGTTTCATCTTGACTTACTTCATAAAAAATCGGCTTATAATCGTATATATCTGCTTCTTCCACAAATTTTTGCAAGAGTTTGTCAAAGTCCCTTTTATTCCCAAAGGGTTCTCCCATTACAATTACTCTATCCCTGTATGTAGAAATAGAAATTCCACAAGTTGCAACGCCTTCTTCTTCATAGTAATAAATTTCCTTGTCCCCCACTAGTGCTAGCCCTGACTCTGGATGACATTCGTAAGTCGATAAAATATTTAAAACTTTATCTACATCCATCTTTTCTCCAAGCTTTATTTTCTTTCCCTTTAAGTAAAACAAAAGAAGTCGAATAGAAAAAACCAATATAATAAAAATTATTGAAAATCTTGCAAAGCTCTTTTCAAAGGGAATCAAAAGGAAATCCCTATAATTTATTGGTCTCAATTTATAATTTATAGCCATGAAATAAATTGTTATTACAGAAATTACAACAAAAAATAAGGTGTCAATAGTAATCGCTTCAAAAGAATAGACAAACTGTTTTCTGTTTGGAGTTTTTCTCGTAAAAAAGGCGAGGAAAATTACCAAAATTAAGAATATAAGTTCGATTATTCCAAAACCACTTAAAAAAGAATAAATTAAGGCAAGAACGAGAAAAATCAAAGTTACCTTAGTTGCCCTTTCTACCTCTTCTCTATTGGCACGTCCTAAAATTATAAAACACACTCCAAAAACTAAACTTGGAAATTGGTAAATTAAATTTGCATTTAATGGGCTAAATTGACTTAACCAATAATACTCAGAAAGTTCCTCTGGAATTGTCGCCGACAAAATCATAAAAGTTCCTGCGATATATAACATAAAAGACAAAATATCAAGTCCTATTGACTTTATAACTCTTGAAGGAATATTGTCATTTTTTTCGTCAAAAATGCAACCAAGGTCGTGTATAAAAAATACAAGTCCAAACATAAAAGGAACAATGTAGTAAAAAATCCTGTAAAGCAAAAGCCATGTTAAAACAATATCTCCGTTAATGCCAAGGCTGTTGAATATAGTTAAAATTACAAGTTCAAAGGAGCCAAGTCCACCAGGAATAAAGGAAGCAATCCCTATAATATTTGCAATGACAAAGGCAGAAATTATCACAAAAAAATTTAACTTTACTCCGAGAAAAAATCCAATTGTGTAGAAAAAAAGTGCCGCTAATAACCATTCACAAATTGAAACTAAGGATACTTCTATTGCATATTTTTTGGAAATGGAAAAATCTCCATTATTTCTAATTTTTGATACAAAAAATAAAACTGGATAGTATAAAATTGCACCAATAAGCCAAATTTTGTAATTAATTAAAATTTTGCTATTGAAGAAAATTAAAAGCATTAAAGATGCTACTGCCAAAAATGAAAGACCTGCAATGTCAAAGAAAAGTGACTTAACCAAAAACTTTAAAAAGTTCTTGCTATCCTTTTCTTCACCAAAATATCTCATTCTCAGTCCAATATTTATCACACCACCAAATCCAATTAAGTTGTTAAAG
>NZ_JALEOV010000029.1 GCF_022767005.1 Peptoniphilus sp.
TATGAATAATGAAGAGGTGGTTGACAGTTTTTATGTCGGATGTTTTAACCCTAAAAGAGACTCGTCATACTACTTCTTCATTATACAAAAATAGTGCAAGATAGGAATTACTTCCTTTCTTACACTATTTATGGTACTAAAGAGAGACTCGAATTAACGAGTCCCCCCAATATTTGACATAGAGTCTATTTTATTCTTCTTCTGAAAGTGTTACTTCTTCTTTTAATTCTTTTTTGATTTCATCTTTAGAAATTACTTCAGAATTTTCTAATATATTATAATCTTCTTTTAATCTCTCATCTATGCCAATTTGTACTTTGGAATTTATGCGAGCACCAGTACCTGCTGGTATAAGTTGTCCAATGATTATATTTTCTTTTAGACCTTCAAGCTTATCTTCTTTGCCCTTTATTGCTGCATCTGTAAGAACTCTAGTTGTTTCTTGGAAGGATGCTGCTGATAAGAAGGAGTCTGTTGCAAGAGATGCCTTTGTAATTCCAAGTAGGTTTACATGACCAATTGCTGGTTCTTTACCTTCTTCGATTGCTTTTTTATTTGCTTCCTTGTAATCAACTACATTTACAAGTGAGCCTGGAAGTAAATCTGTGTCTCCTGCATCTTCTATCTTGCACTTTGATAGCATTTGTCTAACAATTATTTCAATGTGTTTGTCGTTGATGTCTACCCCTTGAAGTCTGTAAACTCTTTGAACTTCTTTTACAATATATTCTTGTACACCCTTCTCTCCTTTTACACGGAGTAAATCTTGTGGATATACTGAACCTTGTGTAAGTTCATCGCCTGCTTCAACTTCATCGCCTTGTTTAACTTTTAGTCTTGATCCATAGACGATGTTATAAGAATCAACTGTTCCATCTTCTGCTGTTATAAGAACTTCTCTCTTCTTATTTGATTCTTTAATATCGACAACTCCGCCACGTTCTGCAATAATTGCAAGTCCCTTTGGCTTTCTTGATTCAAAAAGTTCTTCAACTCTTGGAAGACCTTGTGTGATGTCTGCTGCTGCAGCTACACCACCTGTGTGGAAAGTTCTCATTGTAAGTTGTGTTCCTGGTTCACCAATTGATTGAGCTGCAATTACACCAACTGCTTCTCCAATTCCTATATGTGATCCAGTTGCAAGGTTTCTACCGTAGCAGTGAGCACATACTCCGTTTTTAGCCTTACATCCAAGAACTGATCTCACTTTTACCTCTTCTATTCCAAGTGATTCAATTAAAATTGCGTCATCATCGGAGATAACTTCATTTGCCTTTACAATAATTTCTCTCGTTTCTGGATTTATTATATCTTCGAAGGAATATCTTCCCTCAATTCTGTCAGCAAGTGATTCAATTAATTCTTTACCGTCTTTAAAGGCTCTTGCTACTAAATATTCATCAGTACCACAGTCTTCTTCAGACACAATTACTTGTTGTGATACGTCTACAAGTCTTCTTGTCAAGTATCCAGAGTCAGCAGTTCTAAGTGCAGTATCGGCAAGTCCCTTTCTTGAACCGTGAGCTGACATATAAAATTCAAGTACAGAAAGACCTTCTCTAAAGTTTGAAGTAATTGGAACTTCAATAGTTCTACCTGAAGGCGATGCCATAAGTCCACGCATACCTGCAAGTTGTCTAATTTGGTTCTTGGAACCTCTGGCTCCTGAATCTGCCATGATGTAAATATTATTTAGTGCATCAAAGCCATCCATTACATCATCTGTTAAATCATCAGTTGCCTTGTTCCAAATTTCAATTACTTTTTCATATCTTTCTTCATCAGATATAAGACCTCTTCTAAAGGCTTTTTCATATTTAGCAACTTCTTTTTCTGCATTTGCTAATATTTCTGGCTTAGTATCAGGAATTTGTACATCGCCCATTGAGATTGAAATAGCTCCAATAGTTGAGTAGTGATATCCTGTTGCCTTAATATTGTCAAGAAGTTCTGCAGTTTTTATATTGCCATGTTTTTTATAAGTTTTTTCAATTATTTTGCCAAGAAGTTTTTTGTCTACAACTTGATCAATTTCAAGAGAATACTTGTCTTCATCTCTATTTACAAAACCTAAATCCTGCGGAATAAATTCATTTACTATAAATCTGCCCACTGTTGATGAAACAATTTTACCTCTTTTGTCATTTTCATCAGCAAATCTTCTAACAGATACATGAGATTGTAGGTGTAAAAATCCTGATTCGTAAGCGTGAAACATTTCGTCGAAGTTTCTGTAAATTGAACCATCGCCCTTTAATTTATCTTTTCTATCTAATGTTAGATAATAAGAACCAAGTACCATATCTTGAGTAGGAGTAGTAATTGGCTTGCCATCTTTTAGTGCCAAGATATTATTTGTTGAAAGCATCAATAGTCTCGCTTCAGCTTGTGCTTCCGTAGATAGTGGCAAATGGACTGCCATTTGGTCCCCGTCAAAGTCTGCGTTATATGCTGTACAAGAAAGTGGATGAAGCTTAATAGCCTTACCTTCGACTAAAACTGGTTCAAAGGCTTGAATACCAAGTCTATGAAGTGTCGGTGCACGGTTAAGAAGAACTGGATGATCCTTAATAACATCTTCAAGTACATCCCAAACTTCGTCTTTTCCTCTTTCTACCATTCTTTTCGCAGACTTAATATTGTAAGTTAGTTCTCTCTTTACAAGTTCTCTCATTACGAAAGGCTTAAAAAGTTCAAGAGCCATATTCTTTGGAAGACCACATTGATAGAATTTAAGATCTGGTCCAACTACGATAACTGAACGACCAGAGTAGTCAACTCTCTTTCCAAGCAAGTTTTGACGAAAACGACCTTGTTTACCCTTTAACATCTCTGAAAGTGATTTTAGTGGTCTGTTTCCAGGACCAGTTACAGGTCTTCCACGTCTACCGTTGTCAATAAGAGCATCAACAGATTCTTGTAGCATTCTCTTTTCATTTCTTACGATAATGTCGGGAGCGTTTATATCCATTAACTTTTTAAGTCTGTTGTTTCTATTTACAATTCTTCTATATAAATCATTTAAGTCGCTTGTTGCAAATCTACCACCGTCAAGTTGTACCATTGGTCTTAAATCTGGTGGGATTACTGGGATTGCATCTAGTATCATCCACTCAGGTTTGTTATCTGACTGAATAAAAGCATCTATTACTTCAAGTCTTCTTGTAATTCTAACTTTCTTTTGTCCAGTTGCATCTTGAAGTTCTTGCGTAAGTTCGTCATTTTCCTTTTGTAAGTCAACCTTTACAAGAAGATCTCTTATAGCTTCTGCACCCATCTTTGCAGTAAATTTATCGCCATATTCTTTTTTAAATTCTCTATATTCAATTTCTGAAAGAAGTTGTTTTTCATATAAAGTTGTTTCGCCTGGTTCAACTTCTGTTACTACATAAGATGCAAAGTAAAGAACTTTTTCAAGAGCTCTAGGACTCATGTCTAAAACAAGACCCATTCTTGAAGGTATGCCCTTAAAATACCAAATATGTGATACTGGAGCAGCAAGTTCAATATGACCCATTCTTTCACGACGAACCTTGGCTTTTGTAACTTCAACGCCACATTTTTCGCAGACTACTCCCTTATATCTTACTCTCTTATATTTCCCACAGGAACATTCCCAATCCTTAGTAGGTCCAAATATTTTTTCACAAAATAAGCCTTCCTTTTCAGGTTTTAATGTCCTGTAATTTATAGTTTCTGGTTTTTTTACTTCGCCATAAGACCATGATCTAATCTTTTGTGGTGAAGCAAGTCCAATTTTTATTGAATGGAATAATTCATGTTCGCTCAAGGAGCACTTCTCCTTTCCTATTAATTAAAATAACTAATTAATCTTCAGATTCATCGGATTCATCAAAATAGTCTTCTTCGTCATCTTCATCATCTTCATAGAAGTGACTGTTTTCAAAAGACTCAACTTCATCATTTGAAATTGTTCTGATGCCAATATTTGCAGTTCCTGTGTGTTCAATAAGTTCCTTTATATCATCGTCTGATCTAGTGTTTTTATCGTCAATGTTGTCGATCCTTGTCAAATCGTCTTCGTCAACTTCAAGATCAACTTCATTTCCGTTTTCATCAAGCACTTGAATATCAAGAGCAAGTGCTTGTAATTCCTTTATTAAAACTTTAAAGGATTCAGGAACTCCTGGTTGTGGAATATTTTCGCCCTTTACTATCGCTTCGTAAGTCTTAACACGACCAACAATGTCGTCAGATTTAACTGTTAACATTTCTTGTAGAGTATAGCTTGCACCATAAGCTTCAAGAGCCCAAACTTCCATTTCTCCAAATCTTTGTCCACCAAATTGTGCCTTTCCTCCAAGTGGTTGTTGTGTAACTAGTGAGTAGGGACCTGTTGAACGAGCGTGGATTTTTTCATCAACTAAATGGTGAAGCTTTAGCATATACATATAACCAACAGTTACAGGGTGGTCAAATTCTTCTCCAGTTCTTCCATCTCTTAGTTGGATTTTTCCATCTCTAGAATATCCCGCTTCTTCCAAAGTGTCAAAAATGTCATTTTCATTTGCACCGTCAAATACTGGAGTAGCAACATGCCATCCTAGTTTTTTAGCAGCAAGTCCCAAGTGAACTTCAAGAACTTGTCCTAAATTCATACGAGAAGGAACTCCTAGTGGGTTAAGAACTATTTGTATAGGTGTACCATCTGGCATATAAGGCATATCTTCCTTAGGCATAACCCTTGAAATAACCCCTTTATTACCGTGGCGACCACACATTTTATCTCCAACTTGAATCTTTCTCTTTGTAGCGACAAAAACTCTTACCATTTCATTTACGCCTGGCTGAAGTTCGTCACCTTCTGATCTATTAAAAGTTTTTACATCGACAACAATGCCTTGTTCTCCATGAGGAAGTCTTAATGAAGTATCCCTTACTTCTCTTGCCTTTTCACCAAAGATTGAACGAAGAAGTCTTTCTTCTGCAGAAAGTTCAGTTTCTCCCTTAGGAGTTACTTTTCCAACAAGGATGTCTCCCGGTTTAACTTCTGCACCAATTCTTATTATTCCTCTTGCGTCAAGATCCTTTAACATATCTTCCCCAACATTTGGAATATCTCTTGTGATTTCTTCAGGTCCAAGTTTAGTATCTCTTGCTTCAGATTCGTACTCTTCAATATGAAGTGAAGTTAGTACATCGTCAATTACAAGTTCTTGACTTACAAGCATAGCATCTTCGTAATTATATCCTTCCCAGTTCATAAATGCTATTAGGATATTTTTACCAAGAGCCATTTCGCCTTGGTCTGTACTTGGTCCATCGGCAATAATTTCGCCAGCTTCTACAACATCTCCTGCATTAACTATTGGTCTTTGGTTAATTGTAGTTCCTTGGTTTCCACCCATGAATTTGTGTAACTTATAATTGTCAATGCCCTTGTCTGATTCTCTTTCGATTTCTATGTGTACGGCATCAACTTTCTTAACAGTTCCCTTGTTTTTAGAAACTACTACAACGCCTGAATCCTTTGCTGCTCTATATTCAATACCAGTTCCAACAATAGGTGCTTCAGTCTTTAGTAGAGGCACTGCTTGACGCTGCATGTTTGCACCCATAAGAGCTCTATTTGCATCGTCATTTTCCAAGAAAGGAATCATAGAAGTACCAACTGCAACTATTTGTTGAGGCGAAACGTCCATGTAGTTTACATCTTTAATGTCAAATATATCGGCATTACCGCCATGACCTCTGGCTGCAATTCTGTCTTCAACGAATTTATTATTTTCATCAAGCCTTTCATCAGCTTGTGCAATGATTTGTTCGTACTCAACATCGGCTGTTAAATAATCAATTTGATCAGTTACAACTCCGTCAACAACTTTACGATATGGAGTTTCAATAAAACCATATTCGTTAATTCTTGCGTAAGTTGTAAGTGATGTAATTAGTCCAATGTTTGGACCTTCTGGTGTCTCAATAGGACACATTCTTCCATAGTGTGAGTTATGGACGTCACGCACTTCAAATCCAGCTCTATCTCTGCTCAACCCACCAGGTCCAAGTGCAGATAACCTTCTTTTGTGAGTTAATTCTGATAGAGGATTGTTTTGGTCCATAAATTGTGAAAGTTGTGAAGAACCGAAAAATTCTTTTATAGCAGCTGTTACTGGTCTAATATTTATAAGTGATTGTGGTGTAGTTGCATCAACATCTTGAACTGTCATCCTTTCACGGATAACTCTTTCCATTCTTGAAATACCAATCCTAAATTGATTTTGAAGAAGTTCACCAACAGATCTAATTCTTCTGTTTCCAAGGTGATCGATGTCGTCAACTGAGCCAACATTATTCATAAGTCCAAATTCATAATTAATTCCTGCAATAATATCGTCAATTAAAATATGTTTTGGAGATAATTCTTTATGTGCTTTTTCAAGTTCTTCTTTAAATTTTTCTGTATCTTCAGAATATTCTTCGTAAAGTTCATCGAAAAGTGGTCTATAAACTTTTTCTTTAAAACCAAGCTCTTCCATGTCGAAATCAAGTCCATAAGCATCGACAAAAGTAAAATTGTTTCCTATTACTATTGTATTTTCTGTTGCGTGTTCAAAATTTTCGTCATTCTTTATAAGAACTTGATTTACTCCAGCTGCTTCAATTCTTTCAGCCTTTTCTCTAGTTAGGAGTTCCCCTTGTTCTGCCAATATTTCGCCAGTCATAGGATCTATTATGTCTTCTGCAGTAATATTATTTTCTATTCTTGCGCTAATCCCTAATTTTTTGTTGAATTTATATCTTCCAACTCTCGCAAGATCGTATCTTCTATCGTCGAAAAACATATTTTCAAAAAGTGACTGTGCTGAATCAATAGTAGGTGGTTCCCCTGGTCTTAACTTTTTATAAATTTCAAGTAAAGCCTCATTCTTATTAGTAGTAATGTCTTTTTCAAGTGTCTTTAAAAGTGCTTCACTTTCGCCAAGAACATCAATTATTTCTTGATTAGATTCAACTCCCAATGCTCTTAATAGAACTGTTATTGGAAGTTTTCTAGTTCTATCAATTCTTACATTGATTATGCCTTGAGCATCGGTTTCAAATTCAAGCCAAGCTCCTCTATTTGGAATAAGTGTTGCTGAATAGATTTTTTTGCCAGTCTTGTCTCTTTCTTCCTTATAATATGCTCCCGGACTTCTTACAAGTTGTGAAACAACTACACGTTCAGCTCCATTAATTACAAAGGTACCTGTTGGTGTCATAAGAGGAAGGTCTCCCATGAAGACTTCTTGTTCCTTTACTTCGCCAGTTTCAGTGTTGATAAGTCTTACCTTTGCCTTTAGCGGCGCAGAATAATTAGTGTCTCTCTGTTTTGATTCGTCAATATCATATTTTATCTCATCAGATAAATGATAATCGACAAATTCCAAAATTAAATTGCCAGAGTAATCCTCGATAGGAGATACGTCATCAAATACTTCCTTTAACCCTTCTTCAATTAACCATTTATATGAAGAAGTCTGCACGTCAAGGAGATTTGGAAGTGACATAACTTCGTCTACACGAGAAAAACTCATTCTCTCACGTTTCCCATATTTAACAGGATGTACCATTAATTTTCTCACCCTAGCCTTTCAAATGAGTGTATCAAAATTAGAGTACAAATCACCACTCTAATTGTTATTATGCAAATAGGTATTTTATCATTTTTTATAACAACTTGCAAGGTTTAAAACAAAAAAAGATCCTGCTAATTTGCAGAATCTTTTTTATAGTCTAATATAAGCATAACCTTCGTTTTGAAGCTTTACTAGTTTTGTTATAACTAATTCCTCTACATTAATTCCAGCAGGAATTAATTCCTTTGAAAGGCGATTTTCTTCCAAAGCTTTTTTTCCTATTGTGATATTTACTTTAGGATTTCCAATTACTCCCTCAAAATCAACGCCAGAGTATCTGTTGAAAAGAGATGCAGCTTTTGACATTGCAATTATTTCAATTTTTATATCATCAAAACTATCTAGTAAATCTCTAACATTTGAAATTACAGCAGACCATTTATCTACTTCTACTACGTGAAAAATTACCTTCATATCTATCACTCCTTATTAGCTAATATTTTACACTATTAAAGAGAAAAATAAAAGACAAATTACTATGTTACTGCTTCTTAAATATTAATTTAATAATTTCTTTTATCTCATCAACTCTAAATAAGATTAATAAAATTAAATAAATTGCTCCAGCAATCAATATAGAAATAAGAAGGGATAAATTAATCCCCAAATTTTTAGTCAAAATATTGTAAAAGATTTTTGAACCAAATGCCATTGCAGCTGACGCAATAGTTATTTTAATTACATTTGTAAAAAGTTTTTTATTAAATACATTTCCAATTAATTTGATTGATGGAAGATAAA
>NZ_JALEOV010000030.1 GCF_022767005.1 Peptoniphilus sp.
TTATGAGAATTAATGAGATTTTAAATATAAAATATCCAATTTTTCAGGGTGCCATGGCAAATATTTCAACAGCAGAGCTTGCTGGTGCAGTGTCTATTGCCGGTGGTCTTGGCATGATTGCAACTGGTGGATTTAGTCCCAATGAAGTTAGAGATGAAATTAGAAAAATAAAAAAGATGACTGACAAACCCTTTGGTGTAAATCTTGTAATGATTCATCCAGAAATTGAAGAACTAAATAAAGTTGTTGTTGAAGAAGGCGTTGAAATAATAACTTGTGGAGCTGGAAATCCTCAAAAGTATTTTGACTATTGGTTAAAAAACAAATTAAAGGTAATTCCAATTATTGCAAATAAAAAAATGGCTCAAAAAGTTGAAAGTCTTGGAGCAACTGCTTGCGTATTTGAAGGTGCAGAGGCAGGAGGACATATTGGAAAACTTAATACTTTTCCTGCACTTCCTGAAATTTGCGACTCTGTGAAAATCCCAGTAATTTCTGCTGGCGGAATTTATACGGGAAGACATATTTTGGCGGCAGAAATTTTAGGAGCAAGTGGTGTGCAAATGGGAACAAAATTTTTGTTATCAAAGGAAGCACCAGTCCACGAAAAATTTAAAAAAGTTTTAATAGAAGCAAATGACAGAGATACGATTGTAACTGGAATAACAACAAATCATCCAATAAGATGTTACAAAAATAAGTTGGCAGAAAAACTTTTGGAGGTAGAAATTAATAATCTCGGGGAAGAAGAATTTGAAAAATATGCTCGTGGTTCAGGGAAAAAGGCTGTAAGAGATGGTGATGTAGAATGGGGATCTGTATTAGCAGGTGAAGGATTTGAGTACCTAAATAAAATCGAGAGCGTAGGAGAAATAATCGAAAATATAATGATGGAATATGAGGAGCTAAAGAGAAATTTTAAAAGAAATTAATTAAAAGAAAGAGAGGAAGATAATAAAAATATCAGATATTAAATATTAAGCTAAAGTCAGTTAAAAATGTCTTTGTATAGGTGTTTATATAATATATAAAATGTGATAATTCTACTATTTTTTAGACGCAAGAATATTATAAAAAATATTTTAATCTTCGGATTACTTTTATATTCTATTTTTACTTTTTTTATTGACAAAGTTTTTAAAACTTGTAATAGAAAAAGAATTTGTTTAGATTAATTATTTGTCTTATATCTGAAGTGCTCTACGATGTGTTTTCTCTGATAGTTTTTTAGAGCTAGATTAAATAATATCTTGTTTTAACTGGCAATTTCACTAATTTTTATTTAGAACTAACTCGTTTATAAATATATTTTAAGGAAACTTTTGAAAATAGTTGATATTGTTTGCCAATTCATTTTTATTTATAAAATGCTTTGTGATGCAGTAGTTTTAGAAGATTATAGTTTTACAAAAGGAAGAGTTTTTATATAAATTTGGAATATAAATTGTACTAGGTTTTTGTTGTACTAAACTATTTTAAAAGAATTTTGAAATATGTTAGGCTTTAAATTTATGGTAATGTATAGTGTAGTGAGGAATGGACTAATTAAGTTTATTTGAAAAATTAAAACTATATAGAAAACAAAAAAGTTTTTGACAAAATTATTAACTTAAAGTAAATAGACACCGATTTTGCAAGGGTTTTTTTGAAAAAAAGTGTTAATTATATTAAGGTTACAAATGAGCTTGAAAAAGATTTTGATTTAAACTACAATATAGGTGTAACAAAGTACATAAAATTTTAAGGAGGATGTAAATGAAAGCGTTAATGGTAGATTATATGTCAGATGTTATTGACAAAGGACTTGAAGAAAGAGGTATTGAACTTGACAAGGTTATGCTTCCAACTTCTGAAAAATTAGCAGAAATTATTGAACCTTATGATTTCTTATTTATGAGAGTTGACCCATTCATAAACAAAGAAGTTCTTGATGCTGCTAAAAATTTAAAGGCAATTTTTGTTGGTTCAACAGGAACTAACCACATTGACCTTGACTATGCAAAGGAAAAGAATATTCCAGTTAAAAACTCTCCAGGACAAAATGCAAACGCAGTTGCTGAACTTGTTTTTGCAAAAATGTTAGATCTTTATAGAAATTCTGTACAAGCTCAAAATGAAGTTAAGAGCGGAATTTGGAATAAATACAGATGGATTGGTAGAGAACTTAGAAATAAAACTTTAGGAATTTGTGGTTTTGGTGCAATTGGTAGAAGAGTTGCAGAAATCGCTAATGTATTCCACATGAATGTTCTTGCTTACGATCCATTCTTAAAACCAGAAGATATTAAAGTAGATTATGTTGAACTTGTTGACTTTGATAGAATAGTAAAAGAATCTGACATTATCACTCTTCACATGCCACTTACTCCAGACACTAAGGATTTATTCTCTAGTGATGAATTCGAAAAAATGAAAGATGGAGCTTGCATAATCAACGCTGCACGTGGTGGAATTATTAATGAAGATGCACTTTATGATTACCTTAAAAATGGTAAATTAGGAGGAGCAAACTTAGATACACTTTCTGACGAACTTGGCTCTGGCGGACTTGACACTCAAGACGTTCCAGTTGAAAGCAAATTATTTGAACTAGATAGATTTTATGTAACACCACACATTGGTGGCTCTACTATCGATGCTCAAGACGATATTGGACATGTAGTACTAAGAAATTTTGACGAACTTTTCGGAAAATAAGAATATAATAGCTAATTTAAGGTAGCATATAGAATTTAGACTAAAATTAATTAAAAACTGCTCACATTGTGGGCAGTTTTTTTATGCAGAATGTAATTGCAATTAAAGATTTTTTATAATATATTAAAGAGGGAGGTGGATATGAAGGATTATTATGCACCAATTATTTTACTATTTGTATTTTCTGCAATAATTTTTCTCTACAATTATTATATAAAAGTGAGAAATGAAAAAATTTTAAGAGAAGAAATAATAAAAGAATTTGGAAAGGTTCACTCAAAAAAATTTAAGGGAAAAATCGACGGATTACATAAAAGGATTGGCGGCAATTTAACAGAAATTACAGCCAATGATTTGAATTTTGACAAAATTATAGAGAAAATTAATCACAATGTGTCAAGGCTTGGACTTGAATATTTTTATCACAGACTTAGAAATTTAATTTTAGATAAGGATGAGTTGATAAAGTCCCAAAACAATAGAAATATTTATAAAAAACATGAAGATGAGCTATTAGACCTTCAGTTTCAACTTGGTAAAATTGGATTTTTTAAAGAAGATGTATTAAGTTTAGTTGAGGAAGAAGTTAAAATAGACAGAGAGCTTGAAATTGGGGCGAATATTTTTTCATTTACAGCACTTTATATTTTAATTCTTTTTATCTTTTTAAGAGCTGGGTCAGTGCTATTTATTCTTGTCCTACTTGGAATAAATATTTACATTTATAAAAAATTTAACAACATAACTCTTGGCAAATTAGAAACTTTAGTTAGGTTTAAAAGTATTTTATTTGTTTCAGAAAATTTGATGAAAAATAAAAGCCAAGTATTTACAGAAGAATTAGAAGAGATAGAAAATATTTTAAAAAGAATTTCTCCACTAAAGAAAACTTTAAAGTCCTTTGGATTTTTGACTGGCAATGCGGAAATGGATTTTGCAGAAACTTACAAAAATGTATTATTTTTATCGGAAGCTAGAAAATTTTCAAAGTCGCAAAAATACTTTAAAGAGTATAAAGATGAAATTTTTAGACTATATTATCTTTTGGGAAAAATCGACTGTGAAATAGGAATTATTTCCATTGAAAAAGCATATAATACAGGAGATGCAATTTTTAGTGAAAAAATTTGTGGCAAAAATTTGTACAATCCATTATTAAAAGATGCTGTGCCCAATGATTTGGATTTGGAAAAATCAATAATTTTAACGGGTTCTAACGCATCTGGCAAGTCGACATATCTTAGAACCATTGGCATAAATGCAGTTTTTGCACTTAGTTTTGGCATTTTCTTTGGTGAAAAATTTGAAATAAAGCCACTTAAAGTAACATCGGCTATTGACATTAGCGACTCAATAATGAAAAATCTTTCCTATTTTATGGCAGAGTCCAAGGCAATTATAGAGATGATAGAAGATGATGAAGAAAAGTTAATTTTGCTAGACGAGATTTTTAGAGGAACTAACACTATTGATAGAATTGCATCTGCTACATCGACATTAAAATATTTGGCAAAGGAAAATTACGTTGTGGCAGCAACTCATGACATTGAGCTTACAATTTTATTGAAAGATTATTTTAACAACAAACATTTTGAAGAAAAAATAGAAGATGGCGACATAAAGTTTGATTATTTAATAAAAGATGGACCTGCAACTACGAGAAATGCCATAGCAATTTTGGATAGCCTAAACTATCCAGAAGAAATAATCAATGAGGCAAGAACTCTTTCAAAAAAAATGGAAGATAGATAAACTGAATCAATTCAGTGTTCTTTACAAGTAATCTTTTCTTTCTTTAATTGTTATTCCTAATAATATATAATATTATTAGGAATTTTTTTATATAGATTGTGAGGGTAGTATGAGGATTTATTTTACAAGACATGGTGAGACTGAATGGAATAAACTTAATATAATTCAAGGGCAAGATGATTCGCCACTTACTAAAGAAGGAATTGAGATGGGAAAGGCACTTCACGAGAAGTCAAAGAACATTCACTTTGATGCAATTTATTCTTCTGATCTTGGCCGTGCCTACGATACTGCAAAATTAATTTGTCCCAACAGACATATTATAAAGACCTCACTCCTTCGCGAAATTGACGTAGGTTATTGGTCTGGCAAAAATATTAAAGATGTTAAAATAAGCGACAGATGGCTTCATAAACTTTATTTTAATAAGCCACATAGATACAATCGCATTGATGGCGAAAGTTTATACGATCTTAGAAAGCGTGTGGAAAAATTTTTTGAGCTTGCTATTTATCCAGAACTTGACAACACTATTTTAGTCGTGGCTCACGGAGTTACTATTGTAGCTATGTTTTCTATTATGGAGAATATTCCCATGGAAAATTTTTGGATAAATAGGGTTAGGCGAAATGGCGAGTTTAACATAGCTGATTATCACAATGGCAAGTTTGAAATTATAAAAAAGGCGCCACAAAATCCTGTGGATTCTATTTGAGGTGATTAAATGAAAAGTTATGATTTAGTTATAATTGGTGCAGGTGTAGCTGGTTTGAGTGCTGCCATTTATGCGGGAAGATCTCTTTTAAACACTTTAGTAATCGAAAAATTTTCCTTTGGTGGTAGAGTTAACGACACTCCTAAGATTATTAATTATCCAGGATTTAAAGAAATTTCTGGTAGAGATTTGATAAATGAATTTAGAAAGCAAGCAGAAAGTTTTAATACTAATGAATTTGCTTACGGAACTGTTTCAAAAATCGAAAAAGTGAATAATGGTTTTAAACTTATTACTTTGAGGCGAAGGGAATTTTTTGCAAAGGCAATTATTATTGCAACGGGAACTTATGCTAAGATGATAAATGTTCCCGGCGAAACTGAATTTGCTGGTCGTGGTGTGTCTTACTGCTCAACTTGTGATGCAGATTATTTTAAGGGTAAAGACATACATATCTTGGGTTCAGGGGATCTCGCTTTAGAAGAGGCAGATTATCTATCTAATTTTGCAAACTCAATTAACATGATTATTATTCACGAAGAAGGAAATTTCGATGGAAATGAACTGGAAGTTAAAAAAATTAAAGAGAATCCAAAAATTTCTTACACTTGGCACTCAAAACTCGAGGGAATTTACGGCGACGACAGAGTAAATAGTTTGGACATTTTAGATTTATCTGATAATACAAATACTAGAGTTACTTCTGATGGAATTTTTATTTTTGCGGGAATGAGTCCCAATTCAAAATTTGTAAGGGATTATTTAGATTTAGATGATTTTGGTTTTATCATAACAGACGACTGCATGAGGACATCTGTGGAAGGAATTTATGCTGCGGGAGATATAAGAAAAAAACCTCTCAGACAAATTGTTACAGCAGCAAATGATGGTGCTGTGGCTACTGTTTATGCAGAGAGATACATTAGAAATAGAGGTGTAAGATGAGAGTTTATCCAAGAGGAACTGTAGTCTACAATAAAGAAAAGGCATACAATGGCATAAATTTAATTTCAACAGCAAAGGACGGAGCACTCATTACAAAAATGGACGGAACTGAACTTAAAAGGTATTCTGTGAACCCCATGCCAGCTAAGATGTTGCCAAATAAAAACATTATGAGTATTTCTTCTTTTAGGTCATCAGATTTTGGAGTCAGCGATGGTATAAAATTACTTGAATTTGACAAGGATGGGAAAGTTGTATTTGACTTCGACAAATTTAAGTTTACAGAGGACAGAGGTTATAGACCAAAGTGGATGGCGAGGGCGCATTCTGATTTTCAAAGAGAGGGGAACTCACTTGGATATTATTATCCTGGCGAAAAAATCATCAAAGGTGGCAATACCCTTATATTAGTTCACGATGCCATTGTGGACAATAGAATTTCTGATAAGACATTGCTTGACGATGTAATCTTAGAAGTAGACAAAAGGGGAAATATTATTTGGAAATTCTCCTTTAGTGAACACTTTGACCAACTTGGATTTTCAGAAGAGGCAAAAAATGTTTTATACAGAAATCCAAATCTTAGGATTACAGAAAAACCTCTTGGAAATTATTTGGACGTAACATCAATTTCCACAATTGGCGAAAACAAGTGGTATGATCAAGGTGATCCACGATTTCATCCCGAAAATATTTTGTTTACTGCGAGAGCGGCAAATATTATTGGAATAATTGACAAAAAAAGGTCGCGAATTTGTTACAAGTTGGGACCAAATTTTTCTGACTTTAAAAAAGTAGATCCAGTAGTTGGCTCTGCCTTTGCAAGTATAATTCCAAAGGGTTTAGAAGGCGAGGGCAATCTCTTGATTTTTGACAATGGAGGAAGATGCGGCTACGGTTCGCCAACGCTAACTTCTCCGTCAGGATTACTTCCCTTTGTTAGAAATTATTCGAGAATCCTAGAGATAAATCCTGTTACACTTTCTGTAAATTGGTCCGTAGATCCAAGGGATTTTGGTTTTTCAATTCCAATAAATGGCTACAAATTTTATTCGCCTTATGGTGGAAATCTTCAAAGACTTCCCAATGGCAATACTCTAATAACTCTTGCGACAGAGGGTATGGTTATTGAAATCACACGTTCAAAGGAAATAGTTTGGCAATGGACTTGCCCTTATAGGACGACTACGGAAAATGTCTTGAAAAATAACATGATTTACAGAGTTTATAGATATCCCTACGATTATCTCGGCGTAGATGACAGTGAAAATGAAATTGAAGAGATTGAAGATGCTTCTTATTTCAAGTTAAAAGGAGCGGGAAGTTTCAAGTCTGTTGATGTTACAAATGTAAATGGCAGCGAATTAAATAACGATATAGACCCACTTTCACAAGAATCTGAATCAGTTGTTGACCTTGAAGAAAACAAGAGAGTAATCAAGAGAAATGAATCAGTAATAAAATATGTAATGCAAAATTATTTCGACGACACGATAAAATCACAAAAAGCAGCCATAATTATCTTTGGTGCAGATAGATGTTCTCATTGCGAACCACTTATGGAGGTAATGCAAGTGCTCCTCGAAGAAGAGTTCAAAGAGGTTAGCTGTTACTATATGGATCTCGACAAAAATAAAGACTTTGCAGAAAAATACGAAAT
>NZ_JALEOV010000045.1 GCF_022767005.1 Peptoniphilus sp.
GTTTTATTAACCTCTATCCTCAAAAAATAAAATTATAAAAGAAATAGTGAGGCATATTGCTGCGACAATTATTGACTTTAATCCAAAATAATCAGATGCAATATTTCCTAAAGCTGCACCCATGCCAAAGATAAAAATCACAGTGTAATATTTTTTAGAATTTTCTAAATATTTCCTATCCTTTGTTATATGATACTTAGATAGATTTTCCGTTGCGCTCCTAAGGTTTCCTATGCACATAGTTGTTGCAAAATTAAGCCCATAAATTTTTTTAAAAGCATAAACTTGCATTGCACATGAAAAAGATAGAAGGGCATTTGCAAGATTATTTAAATTTTCAGGAACAATTGAAACGATAATCATAATAATTATTTCAAAAGCAACTATGTATTGACGCCAGTGTAGCCTTCTCTTCTCAATTGCATCTTCAAATCTTACTGCAATATATATTCCAAAGGTAAAGGCAATAATTGGTATTAAATAAGAAATTGATGCTTTAAAATTTAATTCAACAATGTTTTTGAATAAAAGTACAATATTACCCGTTTGTGCATTTGCAAAGACTTTTCCCCTCATTAAATAAGAGTAGGCGTCTTGAAAACCACCTGCTAGCGTTATAAAAACTAAAACTAAAAAGGTTTCGTGTAAATTTTCATAGGTTTTTATTTTCAAATTAATCACCTCTTATAGTTTAATACAAAATTAAATTTCTGCAAATAAAAAGAGATGAGAATTTTTACTCACCTCTTCTTAAAATTTAATACTATTTTTAAAGTAGGAAGATTATTTTATTCCAATATCTTTTCTAAAATAAACACCATCAAATTTTATTTTATAGACATTTGCATAGGCTTTTTCACAAGCTTCTTTTAAATCTTTTCCAAGAGCTGTAACCGATAATACCCTTCCTCCATTTGTGTAAAGGGAATCAGTCTTTTTAGTTCCATTGTGGAAAACCATTATATCTTCGTCCACATTATCAAGTCCACAAATTTCTTTGCCCTTTTCATAAGAACCAGGATAGCCTTTTGAACACAATATAACTGTTAAACAAGTTTCATCTTTCCACTTGATGTCTTCCTTTTTTAATTTTCCATCAATTGTCTTATTTAGAATTTCAAATAGATCTGCGTCAAGTCTTGGCATTAAAACTTCTGTTTCAGGATCGCCAAAACGAACATTAAATTCCAATACTTTTGGCTTATCATTTTCAATCATAAAGCCTATAAATAAAATTCCAGAATAATTTAATTTTTCTGACTCAAGACCATCTTCAATTTGTCTATAAATTTTTTCAAGATTTTTTTCTAGTTCAGGGCTTACAGCAACTGGAGAATAAGTCCCAACTCCACCAGTATTTGGACCTTTATTGTCATCGTAAATTTGCTTGTGATCCTTTGCCCTTTCTAGTGGAAATAATTTATTATTTGAAACTAAACATAGTACAGATGCTTCTTCTCCAGTTAAAAATTCTTCTATTACAACTGTGCTTCCTTCATCTCCAAAAATTTTATCCTTGAAGATTTTTTCAAGAGCATCTTTTGCTTCAAATTCGTCATGACAAATCATTACACCCTTTCCTAGACAAAGTCCATCGGCTTTTACAACTAGTGGATAGCTAAATTCTGCAATTCCCTTTATTGCGCCTTCATAATTTTCAAAACTTTTATATTTTGCAGTTGGAATAGAATATTTTTCCAAAAACTTTTTTGTAAATTCTTTGGATTTTTCAAATCTTGCACATTCTTTATTCGGGCCGAAAATTCTAAGACCCTTTTCATTAAAGGCATCTACAATTCCCATGCAAAGTGGATCTTCTGGTCCAACTACTGTTAAATCAATCTTTTTATCTTCTGCAAATTTTAAAAGTCCATTAATATCCTTGGGGTCAATGTCGAGATTTTTTGCAAAATTTTCTGTGCCTCCATTTCCCCTTGCCATGTAAATTTCATCAACGCTTTTGCTTTTTTTTAATTTCCATGCAAGAGCGTGCTCTCTACCGCCATTTCCAATTACAAGTACCTTCATTAGTCCTCCTAGTGTCTGAAATGTCTTATATTTGTAAAGACAAGACAAATACCATTTTCATTTGCATAATCAATTACTTCTTGATCCTTTACAGATCCACCTGGCTGTACTATTACATTAATGCCAGCCTTGTCCAAAAGTTCAATTGTATCTCTAAAGAAAAATCCGTCAGATGCAAGAACAGATCCCTTTGCTTTTTCTCCTGCTCTGTCAATTGCCTCTTCAACTGCCCAAGATCTCTTTGTTTCACCTTGACCTAGTGCAAGAGTACCGCCGTTCTTTGCAATTACAACTGAATTTGAGAAAGTCGTCTTGCAACAAGTAAAGGCAAATTTCAACTCTTCTAATTCTTTTTCATTTGGCTTCCTATCTGATACAAAGGAAAGTTTTTCTTCATCCCAAACTATATCGTCAGAATCCTGAATTATAATGCCATTTAAAACTTGTTTAAATCTTTTTCCACCTTCATAAAGTCTTTCAAACTCTGGTATTTCAATAAGTCTAATATTTTTCTTTTTTGTTAAAATTTCAAAAGCTTCTTTAGAAAAACTTGGTGCAACAACAATTTCAAGGAATATTTTTGATAAATGCTCAGCTGTTTTTTCGTCTACCTCTCTATTAAGTGCAATTATTCCTCCAAAAATTGATTCATCGTCGCATTCATAAGCTTTTACAAAAGCTTCTTCAAGAGTTTCACCAGTACCAATTCCACATGGATCAGTGTGTTTAATGGCAACAGCTGCTGGTTTTTCAAAATTTATAACTGCATTAATTGCAGAATACATATCATTTAAGTTATTGTAGGAAATTTGTTTTCCATGAAGAACATTATAAGAAATTCTATCTGGAGTATAACTATCCTCATAGAAAGCAGCCTTTTGATGAGGATTTTCACCATATCTTAACTCTTCAGAAAGTTCATAACTCTTATTTAAGTATTTTGGAAATTCTTCAGGCAATCTCTTCAAAAAATAATTAGAAATAACAGTATCATAATGTGCAGTGTAGCTAAAGGCCTTTTTGGCAAGATACTCTTTAAATTCTAAATTATCTCCATCTAAATTATTAAGTACTTTTTCATAATCACTTGGATCAGTTACAATAAAAACATCTCTATAATTTTTTGCCGCAGCTCTAATCATAGATGGACCGCCAATATCAATATTTTCAATCATAGTATCATGATCAGCTTTTTCAAGTAACTTTTCTTCAAAGGGATATAAATTATTTACAACCATGTCGATTGTTTCAATTCCTTCATCTTTTAAAGTTTCCATGTGTTCATTTATGTCACGTCTAGCTAAAATGCCACCGTGTATTTTTGGATTTAAAGTTTTTACTCTGCCGTCTAAAATTTCTGGAAAACCTGTTACGCTATCCACAGATATTACATCAATTCCTGAATCCTTTAATTTTTTAAAAGTTCCACCTGTAGAAATGATTTCCCAATTTCTATCTGCAAGCTCTCTTGCAAATTCAACAATTCCATCTTTGTTAAAAACTGAAATAAGCGCCCTCATACTAACCTCCGATTACAACTTTTCCATTAACAACTTTTAATTTATCTTCACAAAAATACTTTACTGACTTTGGCAAAATTTCATGTTCAATCTTTAAAACTTTTGCTTGAAGTTCTTCTGGTGTTTCATCTCCAACTTCAGTAATTTTTTGCATAATAATAGGACCATCATCTGCACATTCATTTACAAAATGAGTAGTTGCACCAGTGTATTTAACACCTTTTTTTATGACGGCCTCATGAACTTTTAATCCATAATAACCCCTACCACAAAAGGCAGGGATTAATGATGGATGAATATTTATTATTTTATTATCATAAATTTTTGTGATTTTTTCTGGCAAGATTTTTAAATATCCCGCAAGAACAATTAAATCTATTTTATTTTCAGATAAAGTGCTTATAAGTTTTTCGTCGTCTTTAATGACAACACCCTTAATACCAGCATTTTTTGCCCTAATAAGACCATAAGCATCTTCTTTATTAGAAATGACAATTTTAACATTTCCGTTGATATAATTATTTTTCGTATTGTCAATAATGGCTTGAAGATTTGTGCCACCACCTGAAATTAAAACTGCAATATTTTTAGAAACTAAGTTCAATTTTATCTTCTCCAGAAATAATTTTTCCAAGTTCATAAAGTTTTAAGTCGCTGTTTTTAAAGAAATCAACAACTTTTTCTCTATCATCTTCTGAAACAACAAGAGTAAGTCCAACTCCCATATTAAAAGTAGAGTACATATCTTTATCCTTAATATCTGCCCACTTTTTTAGGAGCTTAAAAATTTGTGGAGTTTCAATAACAGATGCATCCACTTTAGCACAAAGTCCGTCTGGTATCATTCTTGGAATATTTTCATAAAAACCACCGCCAGTAATATGGCTCATACCCTTAATATTAACAACCTTTAACAATTCAAGAATTTCTTTTACATAAATTCTCGTTGGTTTTAAAAGTTCCTCTCCAAGAGTACATCCAAGTTCATCAATTTTTTCATTCAAATCAAAATTGCAGTGGTCAAAAATAATTTTTCTCACTAAAGAATATCCATTTGAGTGAACTCCATTAGATGAAAGTCCAAATAAAATGTCTCCCTCTTTAATGCTAGAGCCGTCAATAATTTTATCTCTATCAACAACTCCTACACAAAAACCAGCAAGGTCATATTGATCTTCTTGATAAACCCCTGGCATTTCTGCAGTTTCTCCACCAATAAGAGATGCTTGAGCTTTTATACAACCCTCAGCAACTCCCTTTACAATTTCCTCCATTTTTTCAGGTATTAATTTTCCCGTAGCAATGTAATCCAAGAAGAAAAGAGGCTTTGCACCTTGACACAAGATGTCATTTACACACATGGCAACACAGTCGATGCCAATAGTATCGTGTTTATTTAGCATATGTGCCAAAATTACCTTTGTACCAACTCCATCAGTTCCACTTACTAACACAGGATGTTTAATTTCACTTAAATCTAAATTAAAAAGACCTGAAAAACCGCCAATGGATGATAAAACATCCTTAGATTGAGTTTTTGCAACAATACTTTTAATTAATTCAACTTCTCTTTGACCGGCATCAACATCTACGCCTGCGTCCTTGTAATTAATTGCCATCTCCGCTCCTTTTATCCTTCGTAAACATAATCGGTGTTTGCAATTTTTCTTGACATATCTGCTCTAAATTTTTTTAACTTTTCCTTTAAATTATCATCAGAAATAGCTAAAATTTCTGCTGCTAAAATTGCAGCATTTTCTCCGCCATTTATTGCAACAGTTGCAACAGGCACGCCACTTGGCATTTGGACAGTGGAAAGAAGTGCGTCAAGTCCATCAAGAGTTGAACTCTTTACTGGAACTCCAATAACAGGTCTTGTAGTAAGAGCTGCGATAACACCGCCAAGGTGAGCAGCCTTTCCTGCAATTGAGATGAAAACTTGACTTTCATCTTCAGCATTTTTTACATAATCTTGTAATTGATTCAAGGCTCTGTGAGCAGAAATTACTTTGGCGTCATACTCAATTCCAAACTCTATTAACTTTGCAACTATTTTATCTGCAATTTCTCTGTCGGAAATTGAACCCATTATAATTGATACTCTCATTTTATCCCTTAAATATTTAAATATTTTGAAACATCAAGTGGTTTTACATATTCGCCGTCTTTATAAGCTCTCATGTTTCCACCACTAACTTCGTCTATTAATACAATTTCATTTGAACCTTCAAGTTTACCATATTCAAATTTAATATCGTAAAGGTCAAGTCCACATTCAGCTAAAATATCTTTAACAACATTAGCAATTTTTTTATTCATTTCTACGATTTTATCATATTCTTCAGCTGTTAAAATACCTAGAATAGCAAGCCCATCTTTTGTAATTAGAGGATCGTCTCTTCCATCATCTTTTAAAGTAAACTCAGTATATTCAGGAAGGTCAGCCCCTTCTTCAATATAAAGACCATATCTTTTGTAGAAAGAACCTACAGCTTTGAATCTTGTAATAACTTCAAGACCTTTGCCAAAAACCTTTGCTCTTTTTACTTCCATTAAATTATTGTCAACATCTGCAGAAATATAGTGAGTGTCAATTCCAGCTTCGTTGATTTTTTCAAAGAAGTATTTTGTAACTTTTAAACACTCTTTACCTGCACCTTCAATACTACCAGCTACTTGGTTTCCACCAGTATCAAAAACTCCGTCAGTTCCTGTCATATCATCCTTAAATTGTAGATAACATCTTCCATTTTCTTCTAAAACATTCTTAGTTTTTCCTTGGTAAATAGTCTTCATAATTCCTCCAGTAAAATAAAATAAAGCCCAAAGAGGCAGATTTCGTAAAACCTACCCCTCTGGGCTTTTTTCCCTAAGGTGTGATACTTTAAAAAAGTATCCGTACCGCTTGGTCCTTGGCAAAGCCCGGATCCCTAGGTACACTTTCACTCAAAATATGAGCTCTCATACAACTAGATTTTAACAATTTAAAATTTAATTGTCAATAGTTTTTCTAAACTTGTTTGAGGTATCATACCCCTTGATATAACAAATAGGATTGTCTTAATTGTAATGAAAAACTGTATATTAGATAAAAATTTTTTGTAAATATAAAGTAAAAATATTTAATAAACTGTAATAAATGTGAGAATAATTTAATTTTACTAAACAATCCCTTCCAAAAAATTTATTCAATTACTTTAATTAAAATCTCTTCTTTCCTATTATAATGCCCTATCAATTTTTGCATTTTATGTAAATAATACTCCTAGAAAATCTAGGAGCATTATAAATTAAATTTCTTATTTTTTAAAAATTTTTAAAAGTTTATCAAAGAAGGACTCTTTTTTAACTTTTTCTTTTCCCTTGATTTTTTCCCTTTTTACTATAACTTCATCTGCTTTACTTCTTGCAGAAAAATTTTTTTCTTCTCCTTCCCTTACAAAATAACCTTGAGAAGAAAATTTTTCGCCACATTCTTCTATTTTTTCATACTCTCCACTGCTATTCATAAGCCTTGCGCCAACATTGTCCTTCATTTGAACTTCCAAATATTTTAAAATTCTTTCTTTTATTTCAGAATCTAAAATCGGCGCAGCTATTTCAACTCTATTTTCAGTGTTTCTTGTCATTAAATCTGCAGATGAAATATACATCATTGGGTCTTTTTTTCCAAAAACATATACTCTTGGATGCTCCAAAAATCTTCCTACAATAGATCGAATCCTTATATTCTCACTTTGATTTTTTATTCCCGGTAGTAAACAAGAAATCCCTCTAATTATTAGATCAACTTTAACTCCCTTTTGTGAAGCTTCAATAAATTTTTCAATAAAATCCTTATCAGTAAGAGAATTAAATTTACAGAGAATGTATCCATCTTCACCTTTTGCGATTTCTTTTTCCACATGGTGCATTAGTCCAGTTTTTAGTGTAGTTGGTGATTGCAACAAATGCATATATTTACCATCTAAATTTCCAATAGACATATTTTTAAAAAAATCTGTTGCATCAAGTCCTATTTCAGGATTGGCAGTCATTAGTGAAAAGTCAGTGTATTGTTTTGCCGTTGATTCATTATAATTTCCTGTTCCAATTTGCGTAATGTAATTCAAATTTTCTGTCCTTGGATTTCTAAAAGTTATTAAACAAATTTTGGAGTGCATTTTGTACTTATTAAATCCATAAATAATGTTGCAACCTTCTTCGTAGAGAATATTTGCATAATTTATGTTTGACTCTTCATCAAATCTTGCCTTTAATTCTACAAAAACTGTAACTTCTTTTCCATTTTGTGCAGCTTCAGTCAAATATCTTACTACTTTTGAATTTTTTGCAAGTCTGTAAATTGTAATTTTTATAGATTTACAATCGGGATCATTGGCTGCTTCCTTTAAAAGACTTAAAAAAGTATCCATACTATCATAAGGATAAGATAAAATCCTATCCTTATGTCTTACATCCTCTATAATGCTTTTGCTAAAGTCTGCTGGATTATATTGAATTAGATCTTTATATAAGAGTTTACTTTTAATTGCCTTTGGAATATCCTTAATTAAATCAAAAACATATTGCATATTAAGAGGTGAATCTATTGGGAAATACGCATCCTCTGTCAATTCATTTTTTTCAAGCAAAAAGCTAAGAGATTGTTTAGAAAGTTTTCCTTGAGATTCAAGCCTTACAACATTTAATCTCTTCCTCTTTTTAAGTATGCTCTTCATGTATTCTCTATAATCGTCAAACTCTTCCCAAGTATCTCTGTCGTCAACAAAGTCTGTATTTCTAGTAACCTTAATAATGTTTTTTGACAAAATTTTATATTCTTTAAAAATTTGATTGATTTGATTTAAAATGATTTCTTCTATTAAAATATATTCAAAATTTTCTCCAGGAAGAATTAAATATTTTGGATAGGTGTTTCTAATAGGAACTATTCCAAATACTTTTTCCTTACCCTTTTCAAGATTGGCAAAAGCATATAATTTTGTATTTTCTAAAAAAGGAAAGGGATGATTAATATCAACAATTTGAGGCGAAACCAATTGGTCAATTCTCTTAATATAAAAATCTTCCACAAAACTTTTTTGTTCTAAATCTAAATCGCTGTATTTTAACTCTCTTATATTTGATCTTTCTAAGTTTTCACTAACCTTTTTAAAGATTTCGTCTTTTTCTCTATACATTGCTGGCAAGGTTTTTAAAATCGCATTAATTTGTTCTCCTGCATTCATGCCAGTTTTATTATCTTTGACTTCTTTTTTAATTGCTGAAAGATCGTGGAGCGAGCCAACTCTTACCATAAAAAATTCATCTAAATTTGAAACAAAAATACTTACAAACTTTAATTTTTCAAGATCTGGTACGCTATCTTCCGTTGCTTCCAATAGTACTCTTTCGTTAAATCTAAGCCATGACAGCTCTCTATTTTGAAAATAAGATTTCATTGTTACCTTCCAATACTTTATAAATTAAATAACCTTCTCTGAGACCATTGCCAGAGACTTCTATTTCATTGATTCCTAGTTTTTCCATTACAGTTTTTAAAATAATTACTCC
Organism: Peptoniphilus sp.; assembly: GCF_022767005.1. GTDB lineage: Bacteria > Bacillota > Clostridia > Tissierellales > Peptoniphilaceae > Peptoniphilus_A. The sequence continues at coordinate 9,105 of NZ_JALEOV010000045.1, forward strand.
AGGAATTAGTGTGTGAATTCTCGCAGGATTTATTCTAATAATTGACCTAATGGTATCAGTTTCTCCGTCTTTAATAAGATCTATAAGTTTGTAAATATCTTTAATAGTGAAATGATTTTCGTCATTAGACCCTAAATCTGAAATAACTTTTCCCGTAGTTCTTATTGTTCCACCAATTCCAATTAGCCTATTTGCCTTAGTAGAAAAATGCGAAGAATTAATCTCACGAATAACTGATTTTTCAATGGCACGGATTTCACTTTTCTTCGGCAAAACTTTTGACACATTTTCTCTAAATAGAAGAAGAGACCCCGTACTTAAATTGATAAATTCTTTGGGACCATTTTTTTCAAAATAAACAATTTCTGTACTGGCACCTCCAATATCTATTGTAATTCCCCTATCTGCTTCAATCTCACTCCTTACGCCAACATTGCCAAGGAAAGCTTCATCAACTTGTTCTAAAACATCAATATTGATGTCAAGATCTCTTTTAACTTTTTCAATCACCTTTTCAGTATTGTCCAAATTCCTAAGAGAAGCTGTTGCAAAGGGCGAAAAAGTGTCAACATTTAGTTCCCTTACAATATTTTTTATACTGGCAAGAGTCTTTATAAGCTTTTTTATTCCCTTGCCAGAAAGCTCTCCATCGTGAACATAAGTAATAAGCCCAGCCGTGTATTTTTTGTTTAATACTTTTTTAAAATTTTTAACATTACCTTCAACATCAAAAATAATTAGTCTAATTGTGTTTGATCCTATATCTACTATTGCGTGTCTCATAAATCTCCTCTTTTTAATTTTAAACTTTAATTGTAAAATTTTTGTAAAATACTTTTTTATAATATGTAATATTCCTTAGTTTAATTATAACTACTTTTCTTTAAATTAAAAGGTTAAAGAAAAAACACGGCATCACACCGTGTTTATAAATAATAATAGTTTTGTAAGTGTATTTTTATTAATATACGAATCTCCTAAGTTCCTCTACAATATTTTTATTACCGCAAATTATTCCGCCAAATCTTTCGCATCCAACTTCTTCGCCATGAATATTTATGACTAATCCACCTGCTTCTCTTACTATTAAAGTTCCTGCGGCGTAATCCCAAAGATTTAATCCCTCATCTATAAAAGCATCATACCTCCCACAAGAAGCATAACACATTTCAAGTGCAGCAGAGCCTATGTGTCTAATTCCATTTGTATTGTTGTAAATAAATCTTAGCATTTCAAAAGTTTCATCAGCACGACCAACTCTTCCTCCGCCAGTGCCTGAACCAATTAACGCCTCGGAAAAATTTTTACAATCAGAAGTTTTTATTTCACTTCCATTTAATTTTGCACCTTCACCTTTTATTGCAGAGAAAAATTCATCTCTAAAGGGGTCGTAAATCGCTCCAATTATAATTTGTGAATTTTCTAAAAGTGCAAGACTTATTACTGAATGATTAAACTCGTGAACTAAATTAGTTGTTCCGTCAACTGGGTCTAAAACCCAAGTATATTCTTTTATTTCAGATTTTGATTTGTCCTTTTCCTCTGCCAAGAGGTTTGAACCTTCTATTAATTTTAAAAGATTTTTTTCTAAAAATTCTTGTACTTTAAAATCAACTTCAGTTACATAATCATTTCTACCCTTCATCTCAAAATTATTCTTTGGGTCAAGTTCAAAGAAAATTTTTGAGGCATCCTTCATTAACTTTTCAATTTTTATTAATATTTCATGATAATTTATCATAAAACCTCCAACTATTTAATGGACTTAATTTCCTTAAATAGATCTGCACTATCTCTAATTATGCTTTCACTGCCAAAAACTGCGAGATAATTTTTTTTCATAGCTTCATCAAATACTTTGCCATAGGAATTTAATTTTTCAATATTAGTTTTTAAAGCTTCTCTTTTAGACTTTTCCAAATCTTCTATTGTAAGTCCTGTTATGAATCTTGATAAATTTATATCTCCAATTTGCTCTGGTGAAAGAAGTGGGTCAAAGGCATTCATTGAACCAATTATAAAATCTTTTAAGTCCTCGTCTGACATCTTTAAATTTTCGACAAAATTTCCAATGGCATCGTAAACTTTTACTGTATTTCTCAAATTTGGATCTCTGTAAGAATAAGTTGCCATTTCACCATTTCGTCCAATAGTAATTCCTGCACCATAGGCTCCACCCTTTGCCCTAATTTCGTTGTGTAAGTAGGATGAATTTAAAATATTTGCAAGAACTGTAAGATCCCCTGAATATTTTATGCCAAGCTTTTCAAGGTCGTAGCCCTTTGATGCGTAAATAACATTTGAAGTTGTGTAAAGTCCTTCATTTTTATTTTCACATTTAAAATCATAGTCGTTAAATTTAATATCTTCTACTTTTAATTTGTCTATATAAACTTTTAAATCAGCTTTAATCTTGTTTAAGTCAGAAATATTTCCCACAGTAGAAATTATTAAATTATCTCTTGCAAATAATTTTTCATAAACTGCCTCTGAATCTTTTTCAAATTGTTCCCATCTATCTTCAAAGTTCTCTGATAAATCTCTCATAAAATTGTAATAATCTAAGCCGCCTATATGAGATTGAATCTCTGCAACTTTTGAGTAATAGGATTTTAAGATTGAAATTATAAATTGATGTCCATTTTGTAACATTGTGGATTCAATTCTTGATTTTAAAATATTTAAAAGTTCTTTAATTCTCTTCTTTGAATTAAGCATAGAATTATAAATAATTTCATCTACAATCTCTAGCCCTCTTTTTACATTATCTGCTGTGGATTTCATCTTCACATTCATTCTAAGAGAATATTTTTCCTTGTTCTTTGAATCGACATAAACTGTTGGATTAAATGTTATGCCACCAGTTGCCTTGTAAATTTCATTATTTAATTCTTCGTAGGAATAGTTTTTGGTATCAATAAGTCCAATTATCGAAAGAAGTAAAGACATTGTTTCAATTTCTTCCCTTTTTATAAAGGAAATGTCATGTGAAATGGTGGTGTAAACTATTCCATTTGTCTCTTGATTTGATTTTAAATAAATTACGTCATCAATTTTGTCCTCTTCAGGTTTATAATCTGTAACTTTCTCATCTATATCAGAAAGTTCAAGAGATGGAATTGTTTTTTTTGCTTCAAGTGAGTCTTCTTCGCTTTGATATTTTTCAAGTTCAATGCTCTTTCTTATAACCTCTTCTCTTTCTTCATTAGACATTTTTTCCTTTATTATTTGAAGATTTTCCCTTAATTCTTTTTCCTCTCTGTCATTTTTATTTAGTTCAGGTCTTGCAACTAAATTTACAGAATAAACATTATCTAATAATTTTTCTTTTATATAATTTTCTACAAAATTATCATTTAGTTTTTCTTTTACTTCATTTAATACATCGTTATAATATAGAGCATCTAGTGGAGATTGATCATATAGCCAAGAATTAAGAGCTCTAATATAATATATTATCGCCTTTTGTGTGCCGCCACCTTCTCTAAAAATAAATTCAAATTTATTTAAAGTCGCTTCCAAAAGATCTCTATCAATTCCATTTTCCACTAAATCCTTTAGTGTATTTTTTAAGATTTCTAAAAATTCATCTTTTCTATCTGCATCTGTATTTTTTAAGACTATTGATAAATCAAGTGGAAAAGAAGATGAAGTTTCTGAATAGACATCTTCAGCAAGTCCTTCTTCAAAAATCGCCTTTTTAATTGGTGCAGCTTGAGCGTCTATTAAAAGTTCCGCCAAAAAATCACGCATAAATACATCTAACTTAGAATCTGCGTAACCAACAGTCCAACCCTTTGAAAGGTAATCAATTTTCTCCTTCATTTCCTCCTTAGATGCAGAAAATGTTATTTCTACATCCTTAGTTTCTTTCAATTCATCATTTAAAATAATTTCTGAATTAATCTCCTCTTTATCAAAGTCAGCTAAATAATTTTTATCAATGAAGTCCAGTGCCTCTTCCATATTTTGATTTCCATAGAGATAAATGTAAGAATTTGATGGATGATAATACTTTTTATGATAATTTTTAAATTCTTCATAGCTTAATGTAGGAATGAGTTTTGGATCTCCACCTGAATCTACACCATAGCTTGAATTTTCGTGAAGAGCAAAAACCATGGCATCAGACACAATATTTTCTGAAGAGGAATAAACTCCCTTCATCTCGTTGTAGACAACTCCATTGTATTTTAGTTCATCATCCTTGTTTTTTAAATCGTAATGCCAACCCTCTTGAAGAAATATTTTTTCTTCTTCGTATATGCTTGGATAAAAAACTGCATCTAAATATACATCCATTAAATTGTAAAAATCTTTTTTGTTTCTGCTTGATACAGGATAAATTGTTTTGTCTGGAAAAGTCATAGCATTTAAAAAAGTTTGTAGCGATGACTTGATTAAATCCATAAAGGGTTCTTTGGTTTTAAATTTTCTTGAGCCAGAAAGTACGCAGTGCTCAACTATATGACATACCCCATTCCCCTTTTCAGGTGGCGTTCTAAAACCAATGCCAAAGGCTTTGTTCTCGTCATTATTTTCAAGAGTAAGTACCCTTGCTCCAGTTTTTATATGAGAATAGACTTTGCAATTTGATGCAACTTCGTCTATATATTTTTCTTCAATTAATTTATAATTTTTCACGTTAATCCCTCCATTTGTTATTATACTTGTAATAAAACAATTTAACAAATTAGAATTAATAAATTAATGATTGTTAAAATTGGGTAAACTTAAACTGAGGTGAGATTATGTCAAAAAAAGATGACATTAAAAAATTAGCAATTGCAGCTGCAACAATTTCTGCTGCTATTTTTGCTGCAAAAAAAGTCTCCGATGATGAAGTGAAAATTCTCATGCCAAATCGTGACGAAAACTCAAAAGCTTACTTACTTGGCGATGGTTTTGGCAATTTAGCCCTAGCTTACGCTCTTATTAATCACGCAAATCTAAATCCTCTTAATATAAATATTTACACAAAGCACTTTAATGAATTTATAAAAATAAATGAAGGCGAAAATAATTACGAAACCTTTGACAATAGATTTTCAGAATTTAATTTTAAAAATACCTTAGAGATGCTGAAAAATATTTTAAATGAAGATGAAGTAAATAATGTTTTAAAAAAAATGGAAAAAAAGGAAAAACCAATTATTTTAGGTTTGTCTTTGAATCAATTTTCAAAAGTAAATAATGTAGACGAAAATAGCAAAAGAAAATTATATAAACTACTACTATCTCCCATTGATTTTGACGATAAAAGTTCCATTGAAAAATACTTTTTGTTCTCTGACTTTTTAGATTCAAATTTATTTTATTATTTAGCAAGCATCTACAATTTAAAGGCAACTTCTCCCGTATCTGAATTAAGGGAAGCTATAATTGATTACATTGGTTCAGAAAATTATTTTGACTTAAATTCAGATAAAATTCACAAAATTATTAAGGATTATTTAAAAAAACTTGGCGTTAATTTTTATGAGGATTATAAATTTATAGACTTTAGTTCAACTGATAATTATGTAGATAAGCTCACTTTTGAAAAAAATGAACAAATAGATGAAGTTTACACTGATTTAAAGGACATTATTTCCATTGAATCTCCAACATATCTGTCAAATTTGGCTCTTGGAAATACTACTAATATCCCTGAAAAAATTTTAAATACTTACTTTTCAAAGGATAATTATTCTTCTCAAAATATTTACAAAGAAATCGAAGGAAAGACTACTGACTCATCGATCCTCTATGTGAATTTAGAATTTTCTGACGACTCCTTTATAAATAAATTAAAGAAAAATTTGCAAGATAGCGACTTCTTTATTTTCAAAGTAAAGTCTGGTATCTCTGCAAAAATAATTGGAAATAGAGTGATTTTAAAAGTTTTAAATCCCAATAAAAACTCTATTTTTGTTGGCAATGTCTTTAACGCATTAAATGGCGAGGACTTTTTCTTTGAACTTATTAAATTATTTAATTCGGAAGAAAAATATGCAGATCTTAGGTTTAATCTTAAAAATGTAAGTATTTCAGTTTTTGAAAACTACAAAAAGATTCCTGGTGAAAATTATAAGAGAAGTGTAAATAAAATTTGCAATTTGTTTTTCATTTCATCAAAAAATTCTGACTTTGGAGAACTTTATTCAATAGAAAAATTAGTGCAACAGGGCATAAAAAATGCCCACGATATAATGGGCATTGACCACTTAGAAGTCTTTGAAAATAACCTTTCTAAGATGGAAATTTTAAAATTTATTAATAATCTATAAAAGTGCAAAAATGCACTTTTTTATTGCAAACTTTTTGTAATATCACTTACAAATGCTCATGTTAAATTTATTTTAACCCTAAATTTGGATTTGCTAAATTATTTTCATCAACTTTACCTGAAATGTATTCGTAATATGCAGCTGACGCTATCATTGCCGCGTTGTCTGTGCAAAGTTTTAAATCCGGATAAAATATTTTTATATTTTCAGCTTGACCCCTTTCTTCAAAAGCCTCTCTAATTCTTGAATTTGCAGAAACTCCTCCGCAAAGAACAATTTTATCCAATTTAGTTTCTCTCGCAAGTCTAAAGGACTTTTCAATTAACACATCAACTATTGCTTCTTGGAAGGACTTGCAAACATCCTCTACAACTATTTCTTCTCCACGAAGTTTTGCACTGTTTAAATAATTTAAAACTGCCGTTTTAAGCCCACTAAAAGAAAAATTATAATTGTCCTCCTTTATCATAACTCTTGGAAATTCAATTGTTTCCTTTCCCTTTTTTGCAAGAGAATCAATAACTGGACCACCTGGATAAGCTAACCCCAAAGACCTTGCAACCTTGTCAAAGGCTTCTCCCACAGCATCGTCAACAGTTCTGCCATGAAGTGTAAAATCCACATAATCCTTTACTTCGATTAAATAAGTGTGTCCACCAGAAATTATTAATCCAACAAAGGGTGGCTCCAATTCTTTAAAAGAAATATAATTCGCACACACATGACCAACTATATGATTCACACCGACAAATGGCTTACTTGTAGAAAGCGCAAGAGCTTTTCCCGCACTAAGTCCAACTAAAAGTGCACCTATAAGTCCTGGTCCCTTTGTAGCTGCTATAATATCTATATCTGATAATTTTACTCCTGCTTCCTCAAGACCTTCTTTTAAAACTGTGTTAATAGCTTCAACGTGTTGTCTTGATGCAATTTCAGGCACAACTCCTCCAAATTTTTTGTGAGTATCAATTTGGGATGCAATTACATTAGAATAAACTTTGCGACCATCTTCCACGACGGCAACTGAAGTTTCATCACATGAGGATTCTACTGCCAAAATTTTCATCTCATCACTCCCTCCACATTATATAAGCATCTCTGTCAATGCCGTAATAATTATTTCTTTTTCCTAAGATTTTAAAATTATATTTTCTGTATAAATTAAATGCAATTTTATTTTTTTCTTCAACTTCTAAAGTAATCTTTAATTTCTTTTCATCTGCCATCTTTGTCAAAAAATCAAAGAGATCGAGAGAAATTTTTTGTCCACGAAATTCACTCTTCACAGCCACATTTGCAATGTGTATCTCGTCAAATACTACCATATAACTAATATAACCTATGGCTCTTCCATCAACTTCAGTAATTACGATATCCTGCAAATCATCTTTTACAATTGCATTTTCTATGGAATTTTTTGACCATGGAAACTCAAAATTTTCTACTTCAATTTCATAAATTGCATCTACATCATTTTTATTTGCTATTCTCGTGATTTTTTTCATATTGTGCTTCTGCCTGAGAAATTTTTAAATAATTGGGAACTAAATTAAATGCGTCCATTGGACCATTTTTTTCGTAATCAAGTAAGCCAAGCTTTGCAATATTTGCTCCCCTCATATTCCTATTTTTTGAAAGCTTTCCTCCCTTAATTTTTTCAATAAATTTATCGCCGTCAAGACCTGTAATTGTAATTTCTTCGTATTTATTTAATTCATCTTTAAATTTTTCAAAAGAAAGAATTTCATCTTCAAATAAAATTTCTGGTTTTTCTTCACTTTTTATTATTGATGCATAGACATTTCCTCGTCTCGCATCCACAATAGTTGCAACAATTCCATAATCAGACATTCCATTTGCAACAAGAGAAGAAACTCCAATTACATCTTTATCTAAAGCAAAGGCCATTACCTTGGCAATAGTTATTCCTATTCGTAGTCCAGTAAAGGATCCAGGCCCAATTCCCACCGCAATTAAATCAATATCATCTAATGTAAATTCAAATTTTCTAAAAATTTCTTCAATCATATCTGTAACAGATTCTGAATGAGCAATTCTACCCGCTAAATTGTAATCGCATAATACTTCATTATCTTCAATTAATCCAATTGCAGTTGTCTTTGTAGAAGTATCAATTCCCAAAACTTTCATCTAATTTCTCCTTCAGCTTTTCAAATCTACTGCCAATAAAGTTAATTTCAAGCTTTCTTTTATCTTCTTTTGATGAAATATTTATCTCAATGTATTCTTCTGGAAGGGTATCTTTAATTTTCTCAGCCCATTCAACAATTGTAACTCCCTCAGAATAAAAATATTCATCAAAGCCAAGATAATCCACATCTACTTTATCGTCCAATCTATAAGTATCTATGTGATATAGATTAACCTTTCCATAGTATTCATTTACTATTGTAAAAGTAGGGCTAGTTACATAATCCTCTATGCCAAGTCCAAGGGCAATACTTTTTGTGAGAGTAGTCTTTCCCGCTCCCAAATCACCATTTAAACAAAGAACATCTCCTGGATTCAAATTTTCGCCCAAAAATTTTCCAAATCTTTCCGTTTCTTCTAAATTATTTAACTTTATCATTTAGATCCTCAAATACAACTTCTTTATATTCAAAGGGAACTTTTTCTGACTTTTCTTCTGCTGGATGACCAATTCCAATTACACACTCAACATCAAATTTATCCTCTAAGCCAAAAAATTCATGCAAAAATTTTTGTGCAGTAATTCCACTTTCGTGCTTTGCATCAGCAACATTTGCCCAAGTTGCCCCTAAATCTAAATCAGCCGCAGCAAGCAAAATAAAAGTTGCAGCAATAGATGCATCTTGATGATTTGTATTTGGTGCAATTTCACTATCTGTTAAAACAGCAATGGCAACATTCGCACCACTTAAAAAGGCTGCAGCATTTTTTTTGTAATGGGATAGTTCTTCAAGTCTTTTTTTATCTCTAATAATTATATATCTAACTGAATTTCTATGTTTTGCCGTCGGAGCGTGCAGTGCAATATTTAAAATTTCTCTTAAATCTTCTTCAGAAACCTCTTCGTCAGTAAATTTTCTTATACTTCTTCTCTTTTCAACTAATTCTAAAAGCATTTTATCACCTCAAAATATTATAACATATGTTAAATTCTAATTTTAATTTTGAATTAAAATCTTACTAATAAACTCCACCATAATAGCAATTAATTATGGAATTTCTTTTTCTTCTGTAACAAGATCATTATACCAATTAGGAAAATCTGTTGTATCATTATAAACCATCTCTTGCCACTTTTCATCCTTTAGTCGATTTTTATTTATAAATTCGTAATATGAAAAAATCGCACCTCTACCCATGTAAAGTTTCCCATCATGAGGATAAATAACATAAATTTCCATTGGCTTTCCAGTTCCTATGTGGAAAACTTCGCCCTCAGGAAGTCCAACATTATTATCAACAATTCTCATTAAATCAACTACAACTGGCATTCTTCTGTCTGTCGCATTTTCTATTTCATACCAAGAAGAAATTTGGTTTTCATCAGATGATTTTACAAAATCAACCATTATGCTTTCCATTTCTCCACCAATGTATAATAAATATTGATTTTCATCCTCTGTAAAGGGTTCCTTTTGAAGTTCCTTTATAGAAAGATCTCTTAATTTTACTACCATAGTTTGAAATCTGTTAATTTTATCTTCCAACTTTTCACTTAACATTTCTCGATTTTTTAAATTTGTTTTAGTAAATTCAAGTAGCCAATTTAATTTATCATAAAGCTCCACATTAGGTTCAACATAGGATTTTGGCATTTCTTCATCTTCTCCGCCGCCCATTTCAGCAACAACAGCCTTGCCATAAAGAACAGTGTCGTGTTTTAATTCTGCAAAAGAACCGAGAGCAGATACTAAATCCTTCCTCTCCCAAGCTTCATTTTTCATAAACATTGGATAACCTTCGCCAAATTTTTGGTCGTAAGCATTAAGCATCCATAACCAACCACGATACATATTCCTTTGCCATTGTTTCTCTTCCATTTTATTCACAGTTGAAATATTTTCTTCAGTCCTCTCTTTGTATTTATCCCAATGTGAATTGTAAGGATCCTTACTTAAAATCTCTCTTGCCTTTTCATTTCCAAAGGTAGCCATTAAATCTAAACCAGAATAAATCGGCCTATCAGATGGCTTAGCTTCACTTGCAATATCCACCACATTTTGCATAAGTACACTGTCTATTACTGCTCTTTGTGGCATATATCTAAAGGACTTTCCCAAAAATCCTGCAATCTTCGGATCTGGATATTCCTTTAAAACTTCATAGGCACTCGTTAATTTTTTCTCTTCATCTAATTTGTTGATGTTAAAATCTTTTCCATAAACTCCATAAAGCGTTCTTGCGTATTCTCTTATAGAAAGATCATCGGCATTTTCAACTAAAAAATCTATTGGTTCAACTAAATCTTCCCAGTTTTTTAAATTTTTAGGATTTCTATATATTGAGTGCGTTAGAAGTAGACCTTGTAAAATGCTATTTTTATCCATTTCTCCGTCGCTTTCAATAAAAAATCCAACTTGACCAAAGTACATTGTTCCCATAAAATATTTTTTTAATTTTTCATCACGAGTATAATGTCCCCTTGGTACAAGTTGTGAAAAATCTACATCTCTATCACTTATTGCAGATGTTGCTATCTCTTCTGAAATTACATTTTTTATTTCCTTATCCATTAAATCTTTTGCCTCTTTTGGCAAATTTTCAGGTTCATATCCCAAAAGTTTAAGTCCCGTTGCCACAAAAGCAATATTTTTAATTTGCAAGTCTTTTAATTCTTTATTCTCAATTTCATCATAAATTTTAATATTTTCCACAAGCAAATTTTTATTTAATTCAATTGATTTTGGATATAACTCTTCCCTTTCCAAGCTCCTTAAAAATCCATCATAAAAAATATGAAAGATATGAGTTACTGAATCAGTTGTTACAAAGCTTGGCCAATAATTATACTCATTATCTTCATAAATTTGGTGAATTTGGTCAAATTCATAATTCCAAGAGTCTTTACTGTACTCATTATTCTCTTGATTTTTTGGCTTAGTAATTGTAAATCCGTTTTTTAAAAGCATCTCTTTTTGTTTAGTTGTAAACTTCCCAAATCTGGAAATATTTTCAACATTGCTAAAATCACTAGCAATCTTATAATCATCAACTTTTGGCGTAAATTTAGATGCTTTGTAATCAATATATGTAGTTTTATTTTCCATTTCATCTAAAAATTTTGTATCCTGCAATTCAATTTTCGAAGTTTCTTTTTCCGGCACATTGCCCTTGTCATTTTTGCAAGCTGTTAAAAGCAAAATTACAATAACTGAAGTTATCAATAATTTTTTCTTTACTTCCATTTAATCTCATCTCCTTCTAAAAATAACTCACTTTTCATTCCATTAATTTCAACTTTTTTCTCCTTATCTAAAAAGATTGGCTCATCTTTTAAAATAATGCTACAATAATTTCTTTCAAAGGAAAAATTTGTCCAGTCATATACTCCAAATAGATATTCACCTTTAATATTTTTCTCTATCGAAATAATTTCATCTCGACCATCTCCGTCAATGTCGCAAAGATTAAAATCTGTAATTGGATTATGTAATCTTGATATTCTAAGCTTTGGCATTAATTTCTTATTTTTAAAATCAATATTGTATAAAAAACATCTCTTGGCTAGATTTTGGTCAAAGGGTGTCTTTTTGTAAACGCCAAGAGCAATTTCTACTTCACCTCCGTCAACATTACAAAAATCAACTTTCCAAGGTTTTAAATTATAAACATCAATGATAAACTTTTCTCCATCTTTTTTTATTATTAAATCCTTTGCGAAACAACCCTTTGTGCAAATAATTTCTGCACTAATATTTTTATAGTTTGCACTGTCTAAAATTTTTTCATTTGTGCATGATACTAAAAAAATTAATAAAAATAATATGTACTTCATGCCTTTATTATATCATAGTAAGTAATTCTTTAATAAATAATCGCAACTCTTGATTACTTCTTGTTAATGTCTTAAAATAAATTTTGAGGTGTAAAATGAAATTATTAGAAGAAAGAATTATTAACGATGGACGAATTTTAGATGGAAATATTGTAAAGGTAGATTCTTTTTTAAATCACCAACTTGATATAAAATTTTTGGATAAACTTGCTGAAGAAATTGCAAATTATTTTAAAGATAAAAAAATTAATAAAATACTTACAATTGAAGCAAGTGGCATTGCCCTTGCCACTGTTGCATCAAAACATCTTGACGATGCCATGGTTGTTTTCTGTAAAAAGCAAAAAACATTAAATATTGGCGACGATGTCTATGAATCAAAAGTAGAATCTTTCACTACAAAGAAAAATTATACTATTACAGTTTCAAAAAGATTTTTATCATCTGAAGACAATTTACTTATTATCGACGACTTTTTAGCAGAAGGAAATGCACTCAATGGTTTAATAGATGTTTCAAAACAAGCTGGTGCAAATATCGTGGGAATTTCTGTTGCCATTGAAAAGGGCTTTCAAGATGGTGGAAAAATTATTAGAGAAATGGGATACGATTTGCTTTCCCTTGCGATTATTGATTCCATTGAAGATGGAAAAATTAGTTTTAGATAATTAATTATACTATACAAAAAACCGAGAATTTATGCTTAACTCATTAAGTTGGACTAAAAAACTTATTGAGCATCACATTTTCTCGGTTTTATATTTATTATTTATTTGCAATTTCTATTAAAGATGACTTTAAGTTTTCTTCTATTCTTCTAAGTTCAACAGAAGCTTCTTCACGTTTTTTATGACCTTCGATTTGAATTTGACGAACTTCATTAAGTGCAGAAATTAGTTGATCATTAGTGTGCTTAATTGTTTCGATGTCAACTATTCCTCTCTCAGAAAGTTTTGCCGTTTCAACAGTAGTTTGCTTTAATGTCTCTGCATTTTTCCTTAAAAGTTTATTTGTCAAATCAGTAACTTCCCTTGTACTTCTTGCTGCCTCCTTTGAATGATTTGCACCAAGTGCAATTACCATTTGAGACTTCCAAAGTGGAATAGTGTTTACAATTGTAGATTGGATTTTTTCAACCATTACTGTGTTTGAAGATTGAACCATTCTTATTTGAGGAGCCATTTGAATTGAAACCATTCTTGTAAGGTCAAGGTCGTGAAGCTTCTTTTCAAATCGGCTAATCATATTTACATAATCATTAGCTTTCTGTGCATCCACTGGCAAATTTGTTTCTTGTGCCTTAGCTTGAAGTTTTGGAAGTTCAACATTTGTCGCTTCTTCCAATTTTTTTCTGCCGGCAAGTATGTACATACTAAGTTCCTTGTAATAATTTTCATTTAGTTCATACATTTGGTCAAGCATTGCAATGTCTTTCATAAGAGTTACTTGATGTTCTTCCAAAGTCTTTATAATATTATTAACATTCTTTTCTGCCGAATCATATTTAGTCTTTAGTGATGTTACACTGTTTAATTGTTTTTTGAAAAATCCAACTAATTTATTGTCCTCTTCACTTACATCAAAACTTTTTAATTCATTTACAACGCCAGATAGCAAATCTCCAACTTCGCCAAGGTCCTTAGTCTTAACAGTTTCAAGTGTCTTTTCAGAAAAGTTAGAAATTTTTCTTTGCGCACCAACTCCATATTGTAAAACTATATTCGAATTTGTAATATCAATTGTCTTTGCAAAATCTTCAACTTGTTTTTCCTCTTCTGGACTTAATCTCAACTCATTTTTTTCGTCAACTGTTTTAATTTCTTCGATTTCATTTTCTTTATTTAACTCTCCGAAATCATCTGTTAGGGATAATTTTATTTCTTTATCCATTTTACTTTCCTCCTAAATTAAAGTCCTTTTCATCTAAAAGTCCTTCTTGTCTGAGCATTGATTTTAAAACGCTCATATCGCTTGATAAATCCATAACTTTTTCTTGGTAGATATTGTCTAAAATTTTCATAAAAGCATCATTCACTAAATCCATAGTCTCTTCTGTGTCTTTTAGAGAAGACTTAACTATTTCTGTCGGTTTTTCGCTCATTTTTAGATAAGAATCTACTAATTTTACAGTTGTTGGCAGATAATAATTTATTGTCTTGTCTAAATCCCCTGCAGTGCTTGGGTTTTCCTTTAATAATTCAAAAATTTTGCTGACAATTTGCAAAAATTCATTGACTTTACTCTTCATCGGCTCCTTTAAATTTGAAGTCATTTCTGTGAGAGTTGTAACATCTTTTCTTGCCTTCATCAAATAATCTTCAACAAGAACACTATTTTCATTGTTTTCTATTTCTTCCATTCTTTCTTTCGGGTCGCGAAGCATTTCCTCTTTATAAAGCTTATAAGTTTTTGCATCCAATATAAAAAGTTCTCCATTTTCTACAATTCGCGCTTGCCTATAATAATCTTTGTCAATCATGTTTAGGAGATCATTTATAGTAAAATCAATTGGCTTTGCAGTAATTGCTGCAAGATCAGCTGTTGGTATAACAGTGTTATTTCCAATTTCACGATTATATTTTCTAAATCTAATTATTTGGTCCTTGCTCTTTTTAACTCTATAATTTACATAAAAAGAAACTACAAGGGCAGGAATAACCCAAAAAATTAAAAGCGGTAAATCGTCTCTTATAAATGAAAAATTATCAAATATGTCTATAAGAAATCCAAAAAATGCAAAAAGATGACCTACTATTGAAATTTTTGCAACAGATCCCCACATTTTTACTCTTTTAACAGTCTTGGGATTTTGATTTATTATTCTGTCATCATTTTGAATACTATAAGGCAAATTTCTCTTATTTTTATTAATAAACTTGCTAATAGAAGATCTAGTTACATTAATAGCAGTGTCAATTCCTTCGCCAATTAATTCACCAATTTCTTTAAAATTTTCTTCTCTAAAAGCAGCATTAACTTTTTCTTCAAAATTTTCTTCTCTATCGCCTTTTCTCATAATTCACCTCAAAAAGCTATGACAATGCCTCCTATGTCTGCATATCCAGAAGAAAGACCATTTGTATGTCTAACATGGACTTTAACTCCATCGTACATTTCTTCAATTTTTTCCTTTATCTTTTCTGCACGCTCCTTATTTCTAACATAAGAAAGTGTCACAAGACTTGGCTTATTTACTTTACATTCTGTTCCTATTGCCTTCACCATTTTGTCTAGAGATTTTTTTATTCCACGATTTATTTCGAATAATTCAATTTCTCCATCATTAGAAATCATAATTGGTCTAATGTTTAGAACATTTGCAATAAGTCCTGCACTCTTTTTTATTCTTCCATTTTTAATTAAATTCTTCATACTTTCAAGAACAAACATTGTGGTTTCATTGTTTGCTTCTTTTTCAATTACGGGAATAACTTCTTCAAAACTTTTATCTTTGAGTAAATCTAAAAGTTTTAAAACAATTCTTGTATGGCCAGCAGAAGCTGATTTCGTATCAATTACATAAATTTTTACATTTCTAAATTTATCTTTTGCTTCTTGTTCTGCAATTTTTGCAGAATTATAAGAACCAGATAATTTTGAAGAAATTGTAAGGATATAAATATCCTTATCTATATTTTTTTCAATAATTTTTAAATAATCATATGGTGATGGACAAGCTGTCTTTATTGGATTTTCAGTTTTTTCCATTCTATCCAAATATTCTTGAATACTTAAATTATAATCATCTTCGTATTCCACACCGTCAATGGAAATTTTAAAGGGAACATATTCAACTCCCAAATCCTTAATTTCTTCTTTTGTTAAATCACAACTTGTATCTGAAATTATTTTGTACATATTCTTCTCCTAGTTTAATTTATCTTCAATTATTTTTACTAATTTTTCAGCATCTTCCAAGAGTTTTTCTTTGTCCTCGCCCTCAATCATTACTCTAACAAGTGCCTCTGTACCTGAGGGTCTTATGACAACTCTTCCACTTCCATGATAATCTTCTTCCACAGCCTTAATCGCCTGAATTATTTCAGGAAATTCTTCATATCTATTTTTTAAGTCATCGCGAACTTTTGCATTTTTAAGAACTTGAGGATAATTTCTCATAAGTCCATTTAGTTCTGATAATTTTTTCCCTGTTTTTTTCATAATTTCTAAAAGATGAATACCCGTTGCAAGTCCATCGCCAGTTGTATTATAATCTAAAAATATAACATGGCCAGATTGTTCAGCCCCAATTACATAATCATCTTTTAACATTTTTTCGAGAATATATCTGTCTCCAACCTTTGTTTCTATAAAGTCAACTCCAATATTTTCAAGATATTTTTTAAGACCCATGTTTGACATTATAGTCCCAACTACTGCATTGTTTTTAAGATTGTTGTTTTCTTTTAAATATGTTGCAGCAATTGCCAAGATATGATCGCCATCTACTACATTTCCAAGTTCGTCGACGGCAATAATTCTGTCAGCATCTCCGTCAAAACTCATACCAATATCTGATTTTTCTTTTTTTACAAGTTCCTCAATAAGTTTTGGATTCGTTGAACCACAATTGTCATTTATGTTCATTCCATTTGGCTCATTATTAATAATCTTTACTTTTGCACCATAGGCTTTTAAAACAATTTCTGCAATATGTGATTGTGCACCATTTCCTGCATCTACTGCAACTTCTAATCCGTCAAATCTTTCATTAGTTAAACCTTTTAAATATTCAATATATTTTTGTGTAAATTCAGAAGACCTATTTACTATTCCCACTTCATCCCCTGTAACATCCTTATAAATTTTTGTAGTGGAAAGAACTTTTTCTTCGATTTCATCTTCCACACTATCATCAAGTTTAAGACCTTCGCTTGAGAAAAATTTTATTCCATTGTATTCAAAGGGATTATGTGATGCCGAAATAGAAACACCACATAAATAATCTCCAGTTCTAGTAAGATATGCAACTCCTGGAGTTGGAATAACTCCTGCAACATCTACATCCAATCCAATGCTCATAAACCCAGCAATAAGTGCAGATTCAACTAAATCTCCGGAAAGTCTTGTGTCTCTTCCAACTAAAACTTTTCCTCTTTTATTTTTAGTAAGTACAAAAGCTGCTGCTCTTCCAATATCATAACATAATTTTGGAGTTAACTTTTGATTGGCAATGCCACGAACTCCATCTGTTCCAAATAATCTTGTCATTTTATCACCTGTAATTTTTATTTATATATTCAATTAAGTATTCTCTATTGTTTTTCTCTGGGTAATCAAGAACTAAATTTTCAAGTTCCTTTAAAATTTTCCCAATAATTTTGCCTTCACTAAAACCCAAAGATTTTATATCATTTCCATTTATTTCTAAAAACTTTTCAGTTTTCATTTCTTTTTCATTTAATAATTCTTTTACCCTATTTTTTCTATTTATAATAAAGCTTGCATCACGATCTGCTCTCGTGCATTTACAATCGGCAATTAAAAGGTCATAAAGGTCCATTACATTTTCCCTTCCCACTCTTTTAATTTGTCTTCTAAGTGCCTTGTCAGTCATTTCGCTGTGAACTTTCATGTGGTCTAAAATTAAAATTTTAACTTTATCAATAACTCTATTGGAAACTCTATATCTTTTTAAAATTTCAGAAACTAAATCTGCCCCCAAAACTTCATGTCCAAAAAAATGTCCTCTTCCATCTTCGCCAATTGATAATGTGTCCACCTTTGAAATGTCGTGAAAAAGTGCTGCAAGTCTAAGAGAAAGGTCAGGCTTTACTTCATCCATGACGCAAATTAAATGGTCAAAAAGAGTTTTGTCGTGATAAGGACTAAATTGTGAAAATCCAACTGTTCTTTTTAACTCTGGGAATATTACGTCTAGCACACCAGTTTCTTCCATAAGAAGAAGATAATATGAAGGTCTTTCTGAGGTAATCATTTTTGAAAATTCATCAAAAATTCTCTCGGGAGAAATCTTTTTTAGAAGTTTACTTTCAAAGGAAATTGCATCAAAAAGTTCATCCTCAATATAAAAGTCAAACCTTCCTGCAAACCTAATTGCCCTCATAATTCTTATTGCATCTTCTCTAATTCTTTTTGTTGGGCTGCCAACTGCTCTTATGATTTTTTCATCTAAATCATCTTTTCCTCCAAAAGGATCGTAAAGATTTCCATTAAAATCCATTGCCATGGCATTAATTGTAAAATCACGCCTTTTTAAGTCTTCATTTAGATTTTTTGAAAAAGTTACTTTTTCCGGCTTTCTAAAATTCAAATACTTTCCATCTATTCTAAAAGTAGTAACTTCGTAAATAGTTTTATCAATAATAATGCCAACTGTGCCAAACTCTTCGCCAACTAAAACAGTTTTAAAATCCTTAAAAACTTTTTTTATTTCATCAGGCTTTGCAGATGTAGTTATATCATAATCGTGAGGTACTATTCCTAGTAGTTTATCTCTAACACAACCACCTACAATGTACGCGTCAAAGCCTTCTTCATTTAATTTGTTTAAAATAAATAGCACATCTTTTGGCATTCTATCACCCTTTTTATTATATCATATTGTACATAATTTAAAATTATATAATTCTCATTCCCTTGATTTATGGTATAATGAACTAAATTGGAGGTATGTATGAAAAAATCAACTATTGTTATAATATCTTTATTTTTAATGCTTAGCTTAGTTGGCTGTGGCAAAAAAAATTCTAAAGTTGAAAAAACGGGAGACACAAAAATTTCTTCAGTTGCAAAGGAAAAAGAAGCAAGTGAAGAAGATTTAACTACTTCAAACTTTGACAAGGAGAATGTTGACCAGTTAATTAAAAATTCTGATTACATATCAAGAATTAGAGTTTCAACATCAACTGCAGAAGGAACAAACACATCTTTCTTAAAAGATTATAAGGGCGATCTTTCGCAAATTGAAGTTAGTATCCCAAAAACTCTTTCTCCTAACATGGAATATATCGTTTTCTATAAAGACGATGAAAGGGGCGAAGTTTCTCCAACTGAAAGAGATGGTTCCTTTATAGAAATCCAAGGAGACAAAGATAGTAATTTAATTTATATCGAAAAAGTTTTTAATTCAAATTCTTATTCAACTACAGAAAAAGTAAGTAAAGAAAGTTGAGGTAATTATGAAAAAAAATAAATCAATTTTAATTTCACTAATTTTATTAATATTTTTGACTGCAAATGTATTTGCAGCTAAAACTCCATTAATTGAATACAATGGAAAAATTATAAAATCTGATGTTGCTCCCTTTATACAAAATGAAAGGACTATGGTTCCTATAAGATTTATTTCAGAGACTTTAGGCTATAAAGTTGGTTGGAACAATGATAAAAGACTTGTAAGTATAAATGGAAGCAATACTTCAATAGAATTAAAAATCAATTCAAAAAAAGCAAAAGTTAACGGAAAAGAAATTGAATTAGATGCACCTGCTCTTATTAAAAGTGAACGCACTTTCGTTCCACTAAGATTTGTAGCAGAAAATTTAAAAGCTGAAGTTAAATGGGACAATGAGAACTTCAAAGTTATAATCACCGACTCTTCAAAAGCTACAATGCTAAACTTATCATCTGATGAAGAAGCATATGTAAAAGAAATTAAAGTCTTGCAAAATGATTTAAGTAAATCAATTGCAAATTTAAAATCTAGTTTCTTTGAAAATGCTTCAAAACTTTCTGATGCAGATTTATATGCTGCCTATGATAAAGCAGATGCTGAAATTAGAAATACTGTTGATAAAATCAAAAATTTAAATGTTCCAGAAAAATTTAAATCTTCACATGATTACACTTTAAAGGCAAGTGAAAAAGCTCTTGAAATTTTGCCAGGACTTAAAGAATCCATTATTGCAAAAAATGAAGAAGCTGCAAAAAAATTTATAAGTGATTTAACGGATTTTCAAGTTATGATTGAGGAAGCAAAGGACTCCTTTGAATCTGCTCTTAAAGGTGTAGATTATAAAGCTCAAAGGGACATCAAAGTTTATAATGACGAAAAGAAAAAACAAGATAGCACAGAAAATTTGTTACAAGATCAAACTCTAAAAAATATTTTTAAGAAAATTTAATATTTGTCTTTAACAAAATTAGACTAATACCAGAGTTAGTTTTTACTAGCTTTGGTATTTTTTTGTATCTTTCTATAATTGTATTGGAATTTTAAACTAAATTTTCTAAATTACGCAAGTTTAATTCCCTTTCTCTGAAATTTAAAGTATTTTAAATTATTTGATTTTTGCCATAAAAACCTGACCTCCTAAAGTTAGGGTTTAAATCCAGCTTTTAGAGGTCGGTTCTGTTTGCATTTATTTCATTTTGCTATTTATATCAAGAATAAAGAAAAAATTAATTTTTTAAGATTGCTGCCTTTTTTAAATATCCTCTGTTGTATTTATCTTCGCCTTGTTCCATATTTCTCTTTGCTTGTGAAAGCATAAGCTTAATTCTATTAAATTGATTAACTTCAGAAGCTGAGGCATCATAATCTATTGGAATTATATTAGCTTTTTCGTAAGAATTTCTAATTGCCTTTATAACACCTTTTCCCGTGATGTGATTTGGAAGACATCCAAAAGGTTGAACACAGACAATATTTTCAACGCCTGATTCAATTAACTCAACCATTTCCCCAGTTAAAAGCCAACCTTCTCCATATTGATTGCCAAGATCTACATATCTTTCTGCATATTCAATAATTTCCTCAATTTTTTCTGGAACTATAAATCTTGTTTTTTCAAGGGCAAGTCTAACATATTTTCTGTAAGATTCAATATAAGAAATTCCCATTTCACAAATAAATGCCGTTAATCTTGACTTAGAAAGTTTATCAGCCTTTGCTCTCGCATTCTTAAAGGAATACATCATAAAGTCTGTCAAATCTGGTATGACAACTTCAGCCCCTTCCCTTTCAAGAAGATCTGCGACATGATTATTGGCAGCTGGGTCGTATTTAACTAAAATTTCTCCAACAATTCCAACCTTTGGTTTTTTCTCATTAGTAATTTCAAGCCTGTTAAATTCTCCAACCATTTTGTTTACATTAGAGATAAAAGTTTTTTTGCTATAATTTAAATTTTCTGAAGTTGTGATGTCAATCCATCTATCGCGCAAAATATTAACAGAACCTTTTATAACTTCGTAAGGTCTTGTCGCTTGTGTAAGTCTCATGATTAAATCCGCATAAAGCATTCCTTGAATTAACTTTTTGCCAATTCTTACCATTGTTTTTTTATCAAATTCAAATCCAGAGTGTTTTTCAATTTGTTGAAAAGAAAGACCAATTACTGGAACATGACCATAACCCGCATCCTTTAATGCCTTTCTAATAAAGCCCACATAATTTGACGCTCTGCAAGCTCCGCCAGTTTGACTCATTAATAGCGCCAATCTATTTGTATCATACTTTCCAGATTTTACTGCGTCTATAAATTGTCCAACTACAAAAATTGATGGATAGCAAGCGTCGTTATTTACATATTTTAATCCTTCGTTTACAACTTTATGTCCTGAGTCTTCAAGAAGTTCAATATTTATTCCTTCATGTCTTAGTATAGGTTCAAATATACTAAAATGAAGTGGCGCCATTTGAGGCATTAATATCGTATAATCTTTTTTCATTTCCTTTGTAAACATTACTGGATTATCGTCGAGAAGTCCTTCGAGTTCTGCATCGATTTTTTCAAATTCTCTCTTTTCTACCGCTTCAATTAGAGATCTTATCCTAATCTTCACTGCACCTAAGTTAGAAACTTCATCTATTTTTAGCACTGTGTAAATTTTATTGTAAGACTCTAAAATATGTTGAACCTGGTCAGTTGTAACTGCATCTATTCCACAGCCAAAGGAGTTAAGTTGAACTAACTCTAAATTTTCATGTTCCCCAACAAATTTTGCCGCTCTATAAAGTCTTGAATGGTAATTCCATTGGTCTAGCACTCTAAGTCTTGAATCAATTTCAACATTTCGAGCTATGCCATCTTCAGAAATTACCGCAAGTCCAAGGCTAGTGATAAGTTCTGGTATGCCGTGATTTATTTCTGGGTCTATGTGATAAGGCCTACCTGATAAAACTATTGCCCTTTCACCCTTCTTATTTATTTCTTCTAAAATTCTATTGCCTTCATTTAAGACATCTAATCTATATCTATCTTGTTCATCATAGGCTGCACGCACAGCTTTTTTAACTTCTGCTTTTGGAATGAAATCAAAGACATTAGCAAGTCTATTTTCTAATTTTTTTCTGTCGTCAAAAGAAATAAAAGGATTCATAAATTTAACTTTTCCGTCAATAATTTCATCCACATTATTTTTTATAACTTCAGAATACCCTGCTACAACGGGACAATTTAATGTGTTGTCAGCATTTTCAAATTGCTTTTCTTCGTAAAATACTGCTGGATAGAATATAAATTTAATTCCCTTTTCTATTAAGTCTTCAATGTGTCCATGAGAAATTTTTGCAGGATAGCAAGCAGTTTCACTTGTAATGGTTTCAATCCCCTTTTCGTAAATTTCTCTAGAAGATTTGCTTGAAAGGACAACTGAATACCCTAATTCTGTAAAAAATGTATGCCAGAAAGGATAATTTTCATATATATTTAAAACTCTAGGTATTCCAACGACTCCACGTTTAGCTTCCTTTTCAGAAAGTGATTTATAATCAAAGACTCTTTCGTATTTATAGCGATACATATTTGGTAGCTCGTCTTCTTTATTTCTAATGCGACCTGCGCCCTTTTCGCACCTATTTCCCGTAATGTATCTCTTTCCATTTGGAAATATATTTACTGAAAGAGCACAATTATTTGTGCATTGTCTGCAATTTGTAGAAATTGATTTATACTCAAATTTTTCTAATTCCTCTTGTGAAATTAAATTTGACTTTCCCTTTGATTTTTCTTTTGATATAAGTGCCATTCCAAGAGCGCCCATTAGCCCAGCAATATTTGGTCTTGTAACTTCTACTCCTGTTAAATTTTCAAAGGCTCTTAGCACTGCATCAGATAGAAAAGTTCCGCCTTGTACAACTATATGTTCCCCTAACTCCTTTGGATCTCTAATTTTTATTACCTTTTGAATTGCATTTCTAATTACAGAATAGGCAAGTCCTGCAGAAATATCGGGAACTGAAGCGCCCTCTTTTTGTGCTTGTTTAACATTGGAATTCATAAAAACTGTGCAACGTGAACCTAAATCTACTGGCTCTCTTGACTTAGTAGCTTCCTTAGCAAACTCCTCTGCACTCATATTTACTGAATGTGCAAAAGTTTCAAGAAAAGATCCACAACCTGCCGAACAAGCTTCGTTTAGTAAAATTGATTCAATTACACCATCTCTAATTTTCATGGACTTCATATCTTGTCCGCCAATGTCTAAAATAAAATCAACCTTTGGATCAAAATATTTTGCAGCAGTAAAGTGAGCTATCGTTTCAACTTCTCCAAAATCTAAATTTAGCGCTGCTTTTAAAAATTCTTCGCCATAACCAGTTGTACCGCAACCAGCAAAATATGCTTTTTCATTTTTCTCTTTATAAATCTCTTTCAAATTTTCAATTGCAATGTCAAGAGGATTTCCCTTATTAGAGCCGTAAAAAGTATAAAGCAATTCATTATTATCAGATAATGCCACAAGTTTTGAAGTAGTTGAACCTGAATCAATTCCCAAATAAATTGGACCTTCATAACTTTTTAAATCAATTTTTTTAAGGGATTTTGTCTTATGTTTTTCACGAAAAGCAATAACCTCTTCTTCACTATTGAAAAGCGGTGGCATTACATCACTTTCTTTAATATTTATGTTGTCATTATTATTTACTCTATTAAAAAGTTCTACAAATGAAATTGGCTTTGAATCAAAACTTGAAATAGCTGCTCCAAGTGCAACGAAAATTTGTGAATTTTCAGGAGAAATTATTTCATCTTCAGTTAAATTAAGAGTTTCAACAAATCTTTCTTTAAGCATTGGCAAAAAGTGAAGTGGTCCCCCTAAGAAAGCAACATTACCCCTAATAGGTCTTCCACAAGCTAGATTTGATATAGTTTGATTTACTACAGATTGAAAAACTGAAATTGCAATGTCAGATTTACTAGCACCTTGATTAATTAAGGCTTGCACATCTGTTTTTGCAAAAACTCCACAACGAGATGCAATTGGATATAATTTTTTATAATCCCTTGCAAGCTCATTAAGGCCTGAAGCGTCTGTTTGAAGAAGTGATGCCATTTGGTCGATAAAAGCGCCTGTTCCTCCAGCACATATACTATTCATTCTCTGTTCAACAGAACCTCTTAAATAAGTTATTTTAGAATCTTCTCCTCCAAGTTCTATTGCAACATCTGTCTTTGGAATAAAACAAGAAATTGCTTCCCTGCCAGCCACTACTTCTTGAATAAAATCTATGTCCAAAAATTTGTGAACAGAAAGTCCGCCACTTCCAGTAACATTTACAGTAACTGTTTCATACTTAAAATCTTTATAAACTTCATTTATTACATCTTTAACAGTTTTTCTAACATCTGAAAAATGTCTTCTGTATGTCTTATATAAAATATTTAGTTTTTCATCTAATATTACAAGTTTTACCGTTGTAGAACCAACATCTAATCCCATGTGAATTAGCATTCCTACTTCTCCTTTCACAAAAAGCCACTTAAGTATAATTTATTTTAATTTAAAATTTTTACTATAATGATTTAATGAAAAATAATTATCACACTTTGCAAAGCAAATTTCAATATGAATCTGCATAAAAATTTGATTTTTATTGTAAAAATATTAAACATTTCTTAACATTTGCTACATTCTATTATAACCTAATTTGTGATTTTATTGTGAATTATTTATATGAGAATTTTTTAAATTTTTGCAATAAAAAAAGATAGGCTTAAACCTATCTTTCCTTTAAACTATTAGTCTTCAGGATTTGGAGCACCAACTGGGCAAACAGCTGCACAGCTACCACAATCGATACATTGAGCTTCATCAATTGTGTAAATATCTCCTTCAGAAATACATCCAACTGGACATTCTGATTGACATGCACCACAAGCGATGCAAGAATCGTTAATTACATATGCCATTTTATTTACCTCCATAAAATTATACCAAAATTCATGAATTTATATATTCATAATGTTCTGACATAATATTAACATAATAGTTTTAATTTTTCAATCATTATTGTTGTTTTTTTATGATATAACTTTTATTATTTAATTGAATTTTATAAAAAACCTCTAATTTTTGAGCTTTATTGGCATTTATTTTAATAAAAAATATTTTAAAAATAATTTTTAATTTTTCTAACTATTTATTAAAACTAATAATCCATAGCATTTTACTATGTTTTATTCTCCCCTAAAAACTCTTAGAGAATTTAAGATGCAAATAAGCGCAACTCCAACATCTGCGAAAACTGCAAGAGGCATGGATACAAATCCAATTGCACCAAAGACTAGCACAACGACCTTTAAAAATAAGGCTATAAAAATATTTTGGTAGGCAATACTTTTTACTTTCTTTGCAATGTCAATTGCTCTTACAACAGATGAAATGTCATTTTTCAATAAAACTATATCTGAGGTTTCAATTGCGATGTCAGAGCCACTTCCCATACTAATGCCAAGATAAGCACTTGCAAGTGAAGGCGCATCATTAGTTCCATCGCCGACAAAGGCAATTTTTGTATTTTTTTCTATTTCCTTTATTTCTCTAACTTTCTCATCTGGAAGAAGTGAGCCTCTGTAATAATCTATTCCAACTTCATTTGCAATTTTCTTTACAACATTCTCTTTGTCTCCAGAAAACATATAAGTCTTTACGCCTCTACTATGAAGTTTATTTACGCTTTCTTTAACACCCTCTTTTATCTCGTCCTTTAACTTAATAATTCCCAAAATTTCATTTTTATCTGCCACATATACATCCACATAATTTGAATCAGATTTATTATTAAGTTTTAAATTATAATCTTCCATTAACTTTTTATTTCCAACGAGATAATTTTTACCCTTTAGTTCAAACTCAATTCCCTTTCCGCCAATATTGTTTAAATGCTCAGGAATTTGTTTGCTTTTAAAACTTTTAACTATCGCCTTTCCAATTGGGTGAGTTGAATACATTTCACCAATTGATGCAATTTCTAAAATCTCATCTCTTGATGCCTTTATTTCTTCAACTTCAGCAACTGTAAATTCGCCCTTAGTAACAGTTCCCGTTTTATCAAAGGCAACTCCTTCTATATCTGTCAAAGCTTCAATAGAATTTCCTCCTTTAACAAAAATTGATTTTCTTGATAATGAACCAATTCCCGCAAAAATAGTAAGTGGAACAGAAATTGCGAGAGCACAAGGACAAGAAATTACTAAAAATATTGCAGCCCTATAAATTGATTCTTTAAAAGAAAGATCACTTGCAAAGTTTAAAACTAGGAAAAGTAAAACTGCAAGTCCAATAACTATTGGAGTGTAAATTTTTGCAAATCTTGTAATAAATTTTTCAACTTTTGCCTTGTTTGTGCTTGCATTTTTAACCATGTCAATAATTTTTGCAATAGTTCCCTCTTTATATTCCTTTGTAACTTCCACTTCTAAAGATGAATCTAAGTTTACAAAACCAGAAGTGATTTCATCGCCAACTCCTAGAGAAATTGGTGCAAATTCTCCAGAAATATTTGAAGTGTCCACATTTGAAGCTCCTTTGATTATTTTTCCATCTAGTGGAACTTTTTCTCCAGGCATAATTACAACGACTTCTCCAACAGAAACTTCAGTTGGATCAACTTTTACAATTTCTCCAGATTTTTTTACATTTGCAAACTCTGGTTTTAATTTTAGGGCTTCTTTAATAGAATTTTTGGAGCTGTCCACTGCTTTGTCTTGGATAATTTCTCCAACAGTGTAAAATAACATTACGGCAACAGCTTCTGCATATTCACCGGAAATTATGGCCGCAATAGACGCAATAGTCATTAGAAATTTTTCATCCATAAAATTACCCGTTGCGATTTTAGAAACCGAAGCCTTAACAACATCATAACCTATTATTGCATACAAAATAATATAGGCTATAAAATTGACTTTTTCATTAAGTTTTAAGTAATGTAATATTATTAACCCTACAAAAACGAAAATACATTTGTATATAGGAAACTTTTCTTCATCTTCTTCCATATCTTCATTTAAATCTTCAGTAACAGTTACACCATCTTCTATGGAGTCAACCACATCTTGAATTTTAATCTTTAAATCAAAAGGATCTGCTTCCGAATCAAAAACAAGTTCATCTTTTAAAAAATCATAATTAAGATTTTTCATATCTGGCATTTTTTTAAGTTTATCTTCGATCTTCCCTGCACAATTTGCACAAGTAAGACCCTTTAAATGAAATATATATTTGCTCATAATTCTCCCTCTACGCAAATTATCATTCGATATTTGTTCATACATTCATTATAAAATAATTATTATTTATGTCAATACTTTATTTACTTTATTTTTTAATTTATGAGCTAATAATTTAGCAAAGGAAGCCTATAAAAACTTTTTAAATTTATTGTAAAAAATAGTTGACAAAAATCAACTAGTCCGTTAGAATAGATAAAGTAAGTTGCTAAAGAGTGAGCTTCAATTTGGAGAAATACTCAAGTGGCTGAAGAGGCTCCCCTGCTAAGGGAGTAGGTCCCGATTAGGGTCGCGAGGGTTCAAATCCCTCTTTCTCCGCCAATGGTGAGGGCCTTTAGCTCAGTTGGTTAGAGCGCCCGGCTCATAACCGGTAGGTCCCGGGTTCAAGTCCCTGAAGGCCCACCATTACTTGCCCAGATAGCTCAGTCGGTAGAGCAGAGGACTGAAAATCCTCGTGTCGCTGGTTCGATTCCGGCTTTGGGCACCACAAAAAGTACCAATTTTGTTGGTACTTTTTTTTGTATCTTTTTAATTTTACTCAAAATCCCTCTATCTTTTTTTCAGCCAAAAATTGTAGTCTTCCTCATAATAGCACTATTTCCCTAACATTATACAGAAATATGTAAAAATATTATTAAGATGTTTTTAAGCCATTTTAATGTGGCAAGACTCCAATACATCTATTGCCGATTTTTTCTTTTCATCTGTAAGCCCTTCGGTCAAATCTTTGTAAAGATAAATATTTTTTTCTGGCAAAAATCCTTTTACAAGTAAAATATTTGAAACTACGCAAATATCTGCGACAAGTCCCAAGAAATAAATATTGTCTATTCCCTCTTTACTATCTAATTGTTTTAAATATTCTCCAAGTTCAACTGATGCAAAAGTATTTTTTTCAAACTTTTTTGCTTCCTTAAAATCCTTTGTTTTCCTTAGTTTTTCTGCAATTTCATGACCCCAAGTACCCTTTATACAGTGTTCTATTGGCAGATTTCTTCCCTCATTAGTCTCGAGATAATTTTCATAATGTGTATCCAATGTATAAATTACTTTTCCCTTAAACTCATTTACCTTGTCCACAACTCTATCCAAAAGTTTTTCTGTGTCTTTTCCCTTTAGCGAACCGCTTATAAAATCATTCTGCATATCTATTACTACTAATACGTCCATTTTCTCACTCCTTTTCAATATAATACAACAAGTTTTACATAATTTAAAGTTCACTGTATAATATTTTGGGGTGAATTATGAAATACAACAGTGTTTTAAAAGCAGAATTTTTATATAGAAAAAATAGATTTATAGCGATTTGCAAAAAGGGTTTTAAGCTTTTGACAGTTTATGTTCCCAATACTGGCAGATGTAAGGAACTTCTAAAAGAAGGTACAACAGTTTTTTTAACTTACAACGACAATCCCAATAGAAAAACTTCTTACACGCTTGTAGCTGTAATAAAAGGCGATAAAATTATAAATATTGACTCACAAGCTCCCAATGAAATTGTCTACGAAGCATTTAATAAAAATAAAATTGATCTTGGTTTTAAATATGGCATAATAAAGCGGGAATACACTCACGGGGACTCTCGATTCGATTTTTATTTAGAAGGCGAAAATAAAAAGGCTCTTTTAGAAGTTAAGGGGGTTACTTTAGAAAATAATGGAATTGTCGCCTTTCCTGATGCTCCCACAAAAAGAGGATTAAAACATATCAATGGACTTATTAGTTCTAGCGAAAAATATTTAACCTATATTTTATTTGTTATTCAAATGAAAGATGTAAAATTTTTTACACCAAATTACGTTACAGATAAGAATTTTTCAATGGGTTTATTAAAAGCAAGAAACGCTGGAGTAAAAACCCTAGCTTATGACTCAATTGTAACAAGAAATTCAATAGAAATTTCAGAAAAAGTACCCGTTATTTTGGAGGAAACATGGAATTTAGACTTGCAAAGGAATTAGATAGAAAAGAAATTGAAAAAATTTACAATGACGGTTCAGAAAAATTAAAGTCCCTTGGCATAAATCAGTGGCAAGGAAAAGAAAAACCAAATCTAAATGAATTTCCTGATCTTGATAAAAATAAAATTATTTACGTTCTAGAAGATTGTGGAAAAGTTGTTTCCACAGTTATAATTTACGATTATGACATAGATTACGAAAAAAATTTAAAAGCCACTTGGAAAAGTCCAAAACCCTATGTAGCACTCCACAGAATAGCTACTCTTGCAGATGCAAGAAAAAAGGGTTATGGCAAAAAAATTATTGAGTTTTCAGAACATTTTGCAAAGGAAAATAATTTTAAATCAGTGCGCATTGATACACATAGGGAAAATAAATCTATGCAAAATCTTTTAACTTCTCTTGAATATAAATATGTTGGATTGGTATACCTTGGCGGAACAAGTGAAAGATTTGCCTATGAAAAAATTTTGTGAGATATTTATTTTGAAAAAATGAAAGATTTATGAAATTTATAAAAGATTTTTTTATGGATTTCCTAAAGTTTTGCAAGGCGCAAATTGAATAATATCTTTATAATACCTGCTAAAGCAAAAACATTGCTACTCTTTATGTTTTTAAGCTAAATTATATTTTTTAAGAAAATAATACTTTAAATTAAAAAGACCACATTTACTTAGAAAAATTCTTTGTAAAAAGTGGCCTTTATTTTTTATATTAAAAGTGGCAAGAATATTGTTGCGAGACCTAAGAAAATAAAAAATCCACAGGTATCTGTAAAGGTTGTAAGAAAAATAGATGATGCAATTGCTGGATCAATTTTTATTTTGTCTAAAATTAGTGGAATTAAAAATCCCATAGAACAAGCAATTATCATATTTAAAATCATGGCGAAAAATAAAATAAATCCTAAATAAATATTGTGATGCCAAAATACAAACACTGCAGCTGCCAAAATTCCTATAATAGCACCTTCAAAGAGCCCCAAAAATATTTCTTTAAATATTAATTTATAATCTTCTTTTAGTGACAATTCTCCCCTTGCAAGAGATGTAATTATAATTGATAGAGTTTGAGAGCCAGCATTTCCACCCATACCAGTTACTATTGGCATAGCTGCTGATAATACTACAACTTGTGAAATTGTTGATTCAAATCCTTTTACGACAGATGATGCCAAAAAAGCAGTAATTAAATTGACAATAAGCCATGGAATTCTCGACTTAAAGGATTCAAAAAGAGTGGAATCATATTCTTCATCTGCATTAACACCGTGCATCTGTAACATATCTTCGTTATGCTCTTGGTCAATAATGGCTATAATATCTTCAGATGTTATAACGCCAAGTATTGCCATATTACTATTTACTACTGGAAGGATGTCAAGCTCGTACTTGCTAAATAAATTTGCTGCAACCTCTTGATCATCTGTACCATATACATAGAAGTCAACTTCTTCCAATAAATCTCTTAATAAAGTATCTGAATGGGAGACTAAAAGATCTCGCATAGTAACAATTCCCTTTAGTCTGTGATAATTATCTGTAACAAAAATTTTGTCAATAATTTCTGTCTTTGGCGAAATTGAAATAATTTTCTTTACAGCCTCTACCGCAGTTAAATTTTCACGCAGTGCAATAAAATTTGTGGTCATAATACCACCTGCAGATTCTTCATCAAAGGATAAAATCATCTTTAATGTAACTTTATCTGCACTCTTTATTGACGATAAAATTTTCTTTCTCCTAACAGTTGAAAGCACTCCCAAAAGGTCGGCGACTATTGAAGTTTCCATATGTGTAAAAATATCTATTAACTCATCATCTGTAAAAAAAGCCATAATCTTTGCACTAAAATCTTCTTCTGATGACTCAAGAAGACTAGCCATGTTCTCATGATTAATTAAATGCACAAAAATTTTTAGTTCATTGTCTTCTAATTCACTTGCCTCTAAAGCAATATCAACAGGGTGATACTCGTCAAAGAGACTATTTATGCGTTTTTCATCTTTTATATAAATTATCTTTTTTATCTCTTCAAATAAATCCATTTTTTTCACCTGCTAAAGTTTCTAAGTCTGTTACAAAAGAAGAAATTTCATTTTTTCTTCCATTTGTGTAATGCGAGTACATTAAGTATAGTTCCTTCTTTGCCCTAGTCATAGCTACATAAAATAGTCTCCTTTCTTCACAAAAGAGCTCTTCATCTTCTCCTATTGTGTCAATACTCGCAGTAGATGGCAATGTACCCTCATATAAGTCTACAACAAAAACTCGAGAAAATTCAAGACCTTTGGCAGAATGAATAGTAGAAAAAGTTAATTTTGCATTGTCATTTCTCGATTTTAAAAGATCGTATTCTAACTCCTTTAGTCTACCAATAAAAAGATCCAGCGTCTTTGTACTTTTAGCTATTAACTTTAAATAGTAAAGGTACTCGTTTAAACTTGCCTCTGTCTCCATAAATCGCTTGGAATTTTCCTTTAAATAATTGCCATAACCCATTTCCCTATCAATATAATTTATCGCCTCGTAAACATCACTTCTCGCAATTTTTCTAAATCCAACTAATAATTTATTTATATTTTTGTGATAAAAACTTGGCAGTCCCGGATAGTCTTTTAAAATATTGAAAATATTTTTACCTCTGTTTTTCTTTAAATATTCAATATGTTTCTTAGAAATGTAACCATCTAATTTAAAGTAAAATTTTTCATATAAATCAATGTCTGATAAATCTCTAGAAAAATTTAAAATGTCTAAAATATCCTTAGTAATAAAATGTGAGAAGAACTTTGTCTTTTTGTCCTTTATATTAAAATCATAATCCCTTCTCTCAAAATACTCTACAAGACCAATGCTAGAAAGATTATTTCTGTATAAAACTGCAATATCTCCTACACCCTTTTGAAGTTCCTTTTCAATAAACTCATATTGATCCTTAGGCTCCTTTACCTTAATAATATTAACAGGCTTGGCAAAGGGGTTTGAAGTAAAAACAGTTTTATCAAATCTTTTTTCATTTTGTGCAATAAAAATATTTGCAATATTTACAATATTTTTTGTTGAACGAAAATTTTCCTCCATATAAAAAGTCGCAATGTCGTTATATTCTTTTTGAAGATTAAAAAGTTCTTCAGTATTTGCACCTCTAAAACCGTAAATGGATTGATCATCGTCTGCAACTACAAATAAATTATTGTCAGGTTTTGCCAGTAATTTTAAAACTTGAAATTGACTTCTACTTGTATCCTGACCTTCGTCAAGTTGAATAAATTTAAATCTATCTCTATATTTCTTTCTAATTGATGCATCACTTTTTAAAATTTCATAAGAAAGATTAATCATATCGTCAAAATCTATTAAATTCTTATCTTTTTTATATTTTTCATAAGTTTCATAAAACTTTACAAAATTATCTGTGTCGCATCTCTTTAACTTTGCAAAAGAATTTGGCGAAAGCATCATATTTTTGCAATAGCCAACTTCAGAAATTGCAGTTTCAATTCGCTCTTCAGTGGGATAAGTTTTATTAACATCTCTATAAATATCTCTTAAAATTTCATACTTTTTCTTCAAATTAGAATCAATTAAACTAAGAGACTTTCCAGATTTTCTTGAATAATCTCGAACAATGGAATAACAAAAAGCGTGAATAGTAGAAAACAAAACATTTTCTCCGCCAAACATTATATTATAGCGCATCTTTATATCAATAGCTTGTGCCTTGGAAAAAGTTATCGTTAGAATATTCTTTGGATCCACACCTCTATCTATTAATCTTTTAATTCTATGTAAAATCATAGTTGTCTTTCCCGCTCCAGGAACAGCAAGGACTATTGCCGGTCCCTTAAAATGTTCCACAGCTATTAATTGACTAGATGTTAATTTCACATTATCCCTCCTATTCTAGTGTAAACTATTTCTTAAATATTTTAAATCTATTTTTTTAACTATGCCATTGTGATATAATTTATATATAAACAGGTTTAGGGGGTATTACTATGTTAATGACAAATTTCTTGCAAAAGAGAAAGTCTGTCAGAAATTTTAAAAATGACACAGTTCCAAGAGACGCCTTGGAAAATATAAAATTACTTATGAACGAAATGAAGACTGAAGAAAGCGGCATAAGTTTTTCTCTTTATGAGAACGGAAAAATTGTGGCAGAAGGACTAAAAGGCAAGGCAGGATATGCAGGAGTCATGATAGAAGCTCCACATTACATCGCACTAGATATTGATGCTAAAAAACCACTTAACTTATTAAAGGGCGGCTACTGTCTTGAAAAATTAAATACAAAAATTGTCAACTTGGACATTGATACTTGTTGGATAACAGTTGATAATGTTGACGTCGATACAAAAAAATCTATCTTTGGAGAAAATGGAACTGGAATAGATTACTTAATAGCAATTGGCTATGGACAAAAGAAAAAATTATTCGACCCAGAAGTAACAAGTTCAAGACTTAATGTAGAAGAAATAGTTTTTTCTGAAAAGATTGGACAACCAATTTCCATTGAAACATTAGAAAACTATGGCGTATTTGATGTATTTTCATCAGTAAGATATGCACCAAGCCACAAAAATTTTCAACCATGGAGATTTGTATTAAAGGGCACAAAAGTAGAAGCCTACATGGTAAAATCTGAGGAAGACAATAGATCGCTAATCGACATGGGCGTAATTTTGTTCTATATGGAAGAAATGCTAAAGACAATTGGCATAAACAAAAAGTGGACAATCGATTTAAAGGACGCAGGTAATTATTATTACATCGGTTCCTATACAATATAATAAACTTATTTAGGGCATAAAATGGTATCATTTATATGCCTTTTTATAATAATTTTTAAAACAAAAGAACTGTCAACAACGACAGTTCTTTTGTTTTAAGATATCAAATTATTTTAGATCAAGCATTAACTTTATCTGCTTCTGCTTTCTTTAGCTTTGCTTCTTCAAGTTTTGCTTGTCTTTCTTTTTCCTTCTTTTCTTTTTCCTTTTGTTTCATTTTTTCCACTCTTTCAGGATATTCACAATAAATTGCTCCTGTTGGACATTTTGAAACACAAATTCCACAGTTTATACACTTGTCATAATCAATTGATGCCAAGTTGTTTTCTACGTGAATTGCATCCTTTGGACAATTCTTTTCACAAATGCCACATCCAATACAACCTGTTGAACAATTAGTTCTAACAACTTTTCCTGAATCAAGTGATTTACATTCAACAACTGTCTTTGATTTGTAAGGTCTAAGTGCAATGATTTTTTTAGGACAAATGTTAATACATTTCATGCAGGCAACACATTTTTCCTTGTCAACTACTGCAACGCCATTTACCATGTGAATTGCGTCAAATTCACAAACACTTACACAAGTGCCTCCACCACAACAACCAAAGTTACAAGCTTTTGCACCTTGTTGATAGTCTGAAATTAATCTACAATCAACTAAATCATTGTAATCATATTTATTCTTTGCCTTATTGCAATCTCCTTGACAAAGGACACATGCAATATTTCTTTCTACATTTCCTGCATTAACACCCATTACTTGACTGACCTTTTCAGCCGTTTCTGCTCCACCGATTACACAACCATTTACTGGTGCCTTACCCTTTGCAATAGCTTCTGCAAGTCCGTCACATCCTGGAAAACCACAAGCTCCACAGTTTGCTCCTGGTAAGCAATCTCTGACTTCAGCGACCCTTGGATCTACTTTTACATAAAAAACCTTTGATGCTATTGAAAGAATTACTCCAAAAAAGGCTCCTGCAATTCCCAAAAACAACACTGGGGTAAGTACTGCACTAATTTCCATAATTACCTCCTATACCAATCCGCCGAAACCTGAAAATGCAATTGCCATTAAGCCTGCACTTATAAGTGCAATTGGAACTCCTTGAAGTGCCTTAGGTACATTAGCAAGCATTAACTTTTCTCTTAGTGCTGCTATAAGTACAAGAGCAAGTGTAAAACCTACTGAAGCTCCAAATCCGCTAAATATTGTTTCTATTAAGTTATATCCATTTTGAACATTTAAAACTGTTACACCAAGAACGACACAGTTTGTAGTAATAAGTGGAAGATATACACCCATTGCTTGATAAAGTGAAGGTGATGACTTCTTAATAAACATTTCTACAAATTGTACAAGTGATGCAATTACAAGAATAAATGCAATTGTTTGTAAATACTCAAGTCCAAATTTATCTAATACAAAAATTTGAATTAGCCATGTTATTGCAGATGCAAGTACAACTACAAAGGTAACGGCAACTCCCATTCCAAGAGCAGTTTCTGTCTTTGAAGATACTCCTAAGAAGGGACAAATTCCTAAGAATTGAGCAAAAACATAATTATTTACAAGTATTGTTGAAATTAAAATCGTAAAAATACTTTCTAACATTAGTCTGCCCTCCTATTAAGTAATAATCTAAATCCTGCTATTAAAAATCCAAGTAGAATGAAAGCACCTGCTGGTGCACCCATAATTCCAATTCCTGGATAAGATTCTGGCAAAATATTCACATTAAATAATGTACCATATCCGAAAAATTCACGAACAAGACCCATTGCAACTACTGCAATAGTATATCCTACCCCTGTTCCAATTCCGTCGACAATTGATGGAACTAGAGCATTTTTATAAGCAAAACCTTCAGCTTCTCCAAGAATACAGCAGTTAACTACGATTAATGGTAAGAAAATACCAAGTGCTGCATATATTGGTTGTGAATAAGCTTGAAGTATCATTTGTACTAATGTTACGAAAGTAGCAATTACTACGATAAAACAAGGAATTCTTATTTTATCAGGTATTATATTTCTTAGTGCAGATACTACTCCATTACTCATTATAAGTACAAAAGTAACTGCAACACCCATTGCTACTGAGTTTGTTAAATTATTTGTAATAGCCAGTGTTGAACAAAGCCCTATAAGTTGCATGAATACGGGATTGTTTTTAAAAGCACCGTCTAAAAAAACTTTAGATAATTTCATTTAATCCTCCTTATTCATTCTTTAAAACTTCGTTATAAACTTTAATAGCGTCGTTAGAACCTGCTAGAGCACCTTTAGATGAAATTGTTGCAGATGTAAGCCACTTAACTTCATCATCAGCCTTTGGTTCTTTAGAAAGTTTCAAAGGACCTGCTGCAGATTTCCCCTCGTAAGATGGATAATATTCATCTGTTGTGATCCTAGAACCAAATCCACTAGTTTCACCATTGGAGATATTTCTAAATCCTGCGATTTTATCTCCATCAAGCAAGAAACCTAGAGCATTTGTCATAGCTCCGCCATAACCATTTGACTTTACGTTAACACCATATCCAACAACTTTGTCTGCCTTTTTAGCAACAAAGATTTTTTCGATATTTGGATATTTTTCTTTTATTGAATCTAATTTAGCTTTGTCAAATTCTTCAAAGCCATCTGCGTTATCTCCAAAAATAACTTTATAAGATGCAAGTGTATTTTTTAATTCAGTTTCTGCTATTACTGGAGCAGTAAAACTATTTACAACTGCCAATAATCCTGCAGATAGGGCGCAGAAAACTAAAAGTATAATTCCAAATTTTACTGGTTCTTTCATTTACTTCGCCTCCCCGTATGCACTTGTTATTGTAAGTTTGTCAATTAAAGGTGTTGCAAGGTTCATTAGACATATTGCATAAGATACACCTTCTGGAAGAGATGCCTTTACTCTTATAACTGCAGTTAAAATACCACATCCAAGGGCAAATATAATTCTTCCCTTTCTATTAATTGGGTTTGTAGTGTAGTCAGTTGCCATAAAAATAGCACCAAGTAACAAACCACCAGCAAGTAATTCATAAGGAATTACATTCATAGGTATTCCAAGAATTCCAAGACATACTGCAGTAGTTGCAACATATATTACTGGGATTTCCCAAGAAATAACTTTTCTAACTACTAAATATACAAAACCTATTAAAAGTGCAATTGCTGAAGTTTCTCCAATTACACCGCCAATATTACCAATAAACATATCGCTCATAGCTGGAAGTTTTGATAAATCTCCACTTGCGATGATTTGTAATGGAGTTGCATATGAAACTCCGTCCATAGTTGCAGCTGAAGTTGTAATGCTTTGTTTTAGTAATTCTGGCGAAATATAATCCGTTATTTGTTTTGGCCATGAAGCCATAAGTACAAGCCTTGCAGCAAGTGCAGGGTTCATAAAATTAAAACCAATACCACCAAAACATTCTTTAACAATTAAAATTGAAAAAACTGATCCGAAAGCTGCCATCCATAATGGGAAAGATTGAGGCATATTAAGTGCGATTAAAATTCCAGTTACAACAGCAGATAAGTCCTTAATTTGTACAGCCTTTTTAAGTGCACTTTGAGTAATATACTCAGTTGCCACACAAGCTACTACACAAGTTAGAATAAGAAGTATTGATCTCATTCCAAAAAAATAAACTGCAGCAATCATTGCCGGAACTAGTGCTATGATTACATCAAGCATAATTTTTTGAACAGTATCATTTGATCTAATGTGTGGAGCAAGTGAAACGAAGCGAGCTTCATTTACTGTAATCGGATCTTTAGTTATTTTATTATTTTCCAAATTGATCCCTCCTATTTCTTTTGATTAGCTCTGATTTCTCTTTTAGCTAATTTAACAGATGCACTTAGATGTCTTTTTGCTGGGCAAACGAAGGAACATATACCACATTCCATACATTGATCAGCATGTAAATTAATACATAAATCAACATCTCCCTTTAAAATTGCATGATTAATATCTGTTGGATTAATATTTGCTGGACAGTGATCTACGCATCTTGAACATCTAATACATGGAGATTCAATTCTTTCTGTAACTTCTTCTTCAGTGAAAACTAAAATACCTGAAGTAGTCTTTGTAATAGGCGCATCAAGGCTAAACACAGATTTGCCAGTCATAGGACCACCGCAAATAATTTCTTTAAAGTTTTCCTTAACTCCTCCGCAGAAATCTAAAATATCTCCCACTGGAGTACCTATTTTAACCAAAATATTCTTTGGTTCCTTAATACCAGAACCGCTGACAGTTATTACCCTTTCGTAAGAAGGTCTTCCTTCAATCATTGCTTCATAAAATGCAAGAGTTGTACCAACATTTGTAAGGAAAACTCCAACATCATTAGTTACACCATTTTGTGGGACAATTCGTCCAACAACAGCTTCAGAAAGCCTCTTTGAATCACCTTGTGGATATTTAGTTTGACATCCAACAACTTTTAAGTGACTCCAATTAGGATTTTGGGAAATAACTTCTTCCATTTTTGCAATTGCATCTGGTTTATTTTCTTCAATTGCCATGTAAGAAACTTTTTGATTGTAAAAATATGAGAAGATGTTTAATCCTTCTAATATTTCTTCCGTTTTTTCTAGCATAATTCTATGGTCACAAGTGAGAAAAGGCTCACATTCTGCACCATTTATTATACATTCATCTAGCACTGGATTTTCACTCTTTAACTTAGCGTGTAGTGGAAAACCAGCACCACCCATACCGACTATTCCCTTGTCTTTTATGAAAGGAATTAAATCGTCAATTGGATGATCCTTATAATCCTTAAAAGATTTAAGGTCATCTACCATTTCATCTTTGCCATCGTTTTCTATAACGACACAATCACAATACCTTCCATCAGCAGTATACATCTTTTTAATTTCTTTAACTGTCCCTGATACAGATGAGTGTATGTCCGCTGATATATAAGCATCAGAACTGCCCACCTTTTGACCAACCTTAACAGAATCACCCTTTGAAACAACTGGTGAGCAAGGCGCTCCAATATGTTGTGACATAGGTATGTAAGCAATTTTAGGACTTGGCATCCTCTCAATTGCAATTTTTTCTGTCAAAGTTTTGTGTTCGTCCATGTGAACTCCACCTACGGAAAAAGTGAGATTTCTTGAACTCATAAAACTTCACCCCTTATTCGGCCTAAGCCTAATTTTTACCTTTTGTTATAATTATAACACTAAATTTATTTAAAGTATATGATTCTACTTAAAAATTTGAAAGTAGAAAATCTTTTATAATCCTGTAAAGAAGTCATTTTTTAATTTAAAATTTTTTATTTGCCTAAATTTTTTTATGAAATTTTCTTTTATCTCACTAATTCATTAATATAATATTTTCTATAAATCCATAAAGTTATTATTCAATAAAAAATCTCACGACTTTAATCGTGAGATAAAAATTTTAACTTAATTTTTAATTATTTCTCTCGTAAGGAATGCCATCAGCAGATGGTGCTCTAGAACCCTTAACAAATACAATTAACACAATAAGTGTAATTGCATAAGGAATCATTGAAAGCACATTTGTGTCAATTTTTATTCCAATTGAGCCAAGGAAAACTGAAAGACCTTGTGCAAAACCAAATAATAGACAAGCTAGCATTGCACCTTGTGGTTTCCATCCACCAAAAATAACTGCAGCAAGAGCGATAAATCCTTGTCCAGAAATAAGCGTTTCTCTATAATTTGAAACAACGGCAAGTGACATCGATGCTCCACCAAGTCCAGCCAAAAATCCTGATGCCAAAACGCAAATATATTTTATTTTGTAAGCATCTATGCCGAGAGTTTCTGCCGCTCTTGGATATTCCCCTACTGCTCTAATTCTAAGTCCAAGTCTTGTCTTATAAAGCAAAAAGTAAACTATAAATACTATTACAAAGGCAATATACACTGATACATATTGTGAAAAAACAATATCCAAAAATTTACTAATGCCACTACTTCCATTTTTAAATAAATGTCCAAATAAAACTGGAAGTTTATTTTCGTAAGGAATAGATTTTGACATTGCAGCCCCATCAAAGAAAAGTCTGCAAAGGAAAAGAGAAAGTCCCGGTCCAACTAAATTTATTGCAATACCACTTACAACATGGTCAGCCGCAAAATTTATAGTAGCAATGGCATGAAGAAGTGCCACGAGCATACCTCCAAGTCCACCACATAAAAAGGCAATCCAAGGATTTCCCACATAATATCCAACAATAGAACCAACTACTGCTCCAATGGACATCATCCCTTCAAGTCCAATGTTAACAACTCCAGCATTTTCTGATAAAACTCCGCCAAGAGCTGTATAGATAAGAGGTGCTGAATATAAAAGTGTAATTGATAAAATACTTGCTAAACTTAAAAGTGAACTATTCATTTGCTCCTCCCTTATCTATATTATTTACTTCTTTCTTTGACCATTTTTGGAAGAAAAATTTAATCATATCTAAAAGTTTTGGCATTGCTATAAATAAAATCATAATACCAACAATTATTTTTACAACTTCTGAATAAGTGCCAATAGTGGTAAGTTTTCCACCACCATAAGTTAACCCTGCGTAGAGAAGTGCCGCTGGAATTGTTCCAATAGGATTGTTTCCAGCAATAAGTGCCACAGCCATTCCATCAAATCCATAACCTTCTTGTGCCGCCATCATTCCAATGTCTCCTGAAACTCCAAGTACAGTTATCGCTCCTGCAAGCCCCGCCAAAAATCCTGCAATTCCCATGGACTTTACAATAGATTTGTTAATATTAATTCCGCCATATTCTGCTGCCTTTTGATTGAAACCAACTGCTCGAAGTTCATAGCCTAAAGTAGTCTTTTTAAGGATATACCAAATTACTATGGCTGCCACAATGGCGATTATTATTCCAAAATTTACTGGTGGATTTAAAATATCCCTTAAAAATTTATTTTGTGCCAAAAAAGCCTTTCCACCTTCGCTCATCTTCCATTCTCCAAGAATTTTTATACTTGCAGATTTTCTTATTGGATAGGAGTTATCTGACTCAATATTTCTTAAAATTGGAAAACTCAAAAGATAATTGCTTAAATAAAATCCAATCCAGTTCATCATAATTGAAGATATAACTTCATTTACCTCAAACTTTGCCTTTAAAACTCCAACAATTGCACCCCAAAGATAACCGCAAAGTGCACCGACAATTAGTGCAACTATTCCATGAATAACAGGTGGCAAATCTAATAAAAGTCCCACTACTAAAGCACCAATTGAACCAACAATATATTGTCCTTCAGCTCCAATGTTAAAAAGACCTGTATTAAAGGCAAAGGCAACGGAAAGACCAGTAAGGACTAGTGGTACCGCCTTTACAATT
Organism: Peptoniphilus sp.; assembly: GCF_022767005.1. Classification (GTDB taxonomy): domain Bacteria; phylum Bacillota; class Clostridia; order Tissierellales; family Peptoniphilaceae; genus Peptoniphilus_A. The sequence goes on from NZ_JALEOV010000045.1 coordinate 50,918, forward strand.
GTCCATGAAATATATTTTGGCTTGCCAAAAGCACCAAGAAAAATAACCTTGTAAGCTTCAATTGGATTTGTTCCACTAATTAAAAGAATAATAGAACCAATTAAAATTCCAAGTACAATGGCAAGCACTGTATATAAAAATCTATTTCTCTTCATTTTTACCTCCTGCCATGTACAGTCCTACTTCACTCTCATTAGTATCCTTTGCATCAAAAGTTTTTAAAATTTTGCCATTATATATTACAGAAATTCTATCTGATAACGCCATGATTTCGTCAAGTTCAAAGGATATTAGAAGCACTGCCTTGCCCTTGTTCCTTTGATTAATCAAAAAGTTTCTAATATATTCAATAGCACCAACATCAAGACCTCTAGTAGGTTGCGCCGAGATTAACAAATCTGGGTCATCAGAAATCTCCCTAGCTAAAATTACCTTTTGTTGATTTCCACCAGAAAGTTCTCCCGCAAGTCTTTTAATATTTCTAGGTCTAATGTCGTAATCATCTTCAAGCTTTGTCGCATATTTCTCAATATTTTTAAAATTTAAAATTCCATTTTTAGAGTATTTGTCTTTATAATAATTTTTTAAAATAATATTTTCTGCAACGCTAAAATTTAGGACTAAACCACGAAGTTGTCTATCTTCAGGAATTGAATTAATGCCCTTTTCAATAATTTCCCTTGGACTTTTATTTATAATTTCATCGCCCTTAAAAAGAATTGAACCACTTTCAGCTGCTTTAAGTCCTGTAAGAGTTTCAATCAGTTCAGATTGACCATTGCCATCTACACCAGCTATGCCATGGATTTCTCCCGCTCTTACATCTAAATCAAGGTCATCTAGCTTTTTTACATTTCTAAAATCCCTTGCACACAATTTTTTAATTTCTAAAATAGTTTCTCCAGCCTTTACATCACTTTTATTAACATCAAGATGAACAGTCCTACCAACCATCATGTCCGCAAGTTCAGACTCACTTACATCAGAAACATTTACAGTTTTTATTTTTTTGCCACGTCTAATTATAGTACACCTATGTGCCATTTGTTTAATTTCCCTTAATTTGTGAGTGATAATTATAATTGACTTGCCCTCTTTAGAAAGATTTTTAATAATTTCAATAAGTTCAGTTATTTCTTGAGGCGTCAAAACAGCTGTTGGCTCGTCAAAAATCAAAATATCAGCACCTCTATAAAGCACCTTTAAAATTTCAACTTTTTGTTGAGTACCAACAGTGATATCTTCAATTTTAGCATCGGGATCAATTTTAAAACCATACCTTTCAGAAAGAGCAATAACATCTTCCCTAGCTTTTTTTATATCTACCTTAATTCCATTCATAGGTTCCATTCCAAGTACAATATTTTCAACCACAGTAAAGGGTTCGATTAACATAAAATGCTGATGAACCATTCCTAGTCCTGCTTTTATTGCGTCATTTGGATCCTTAAATTCTTTTTTCTCGTTATTTATATAAATTTCACCTGATGTAGGAGAACTCAAGCCGTAAAGCATATTCATAAGAGTAGTTTTTCCAGCACCATTTTCTCCAAGAAGAGAATGAATTTCACCTCTTCTAATATCAAGATCGATACCGTCGTTTGCAATGAAATCTCCAAATTTTTTTGTGATATTCTTCATGCGAACGACTAAATCTTTATTATCAATTTCCAAGACAAACGCTCCTTTGTTATGTTTACTAAATTATACCAAAGATTTATAAAATTTAAAAATAAATTGTAACAAAAAATCACCTCATTTATCAATGAGATGATTTTTTAAATCTTTACCTATAAAATTATTTATATTGTTCGTAAGTTTCTTTGTTGTAAGGAACTTTAATTTCGCCAGAAATAATCTTTTTAGTGATCTCATCAACCTTCTTTAAGATTTCTGGTTTAACATTTTTGTCAGAAGTTGGTGCAATGCCAACGGCTCCGTCATTAGCAAGACCTAGTTCAATAGTTTTTCCACCTTCGAACTTGCCTTCTTGCATATCTTTTACAACTTGATAAATAGCAACATCGCCATTTTTCATTGCAGAAGTTAATACATTTTCAGGAGCTCTATCGCTTTGGTCTCTGTCTACACCAATTGCCCATTTGCCAGCTTCTTTAGCAGCTTCAATAACGCCTTCTCCAGCTCCACCAGCTGCATGGAATACTACATCAGCTCCATTTTGGAACATTGTAGCAGTAATTGATTTACCCTTTTGAGCATCAGTGAAATTACCTACATATTGGCTAAGAATTTCAATATTAGTTCCCTTTTCCTTAGCTGCATAATCAACGCCAGCTCTGTAACCATATTCAAATCCCCAAATAATATTACCTTCTTGTCCACCAACAAATCCAACTTTGTTAGTTTCAGAAGTCATACCAGCAATATAGCCAACTAAGAAAGATGGTTCTTGTGCCCTAAACATAATTCCAAGTAAGTTCTTTGGAGCTTCAACTTTTTCACCATCTTTTCCAGCAGTTACGTCTACGTCAACTATTGCATAATTAGTTTCAGGATACATTGCAGCAGCTTCAGCTATTGCATCGCCCATTTTAAAACCAGCACCAACAATTAAATTCTTTTCTTGGTCAGCAAAAGTTTCTAAATTTGGAGTATAGTCCTTAGTGTCCTTAGATTCAATGTATTCAGCTTTGACTCCAAGTTCTTTTTGAGCTTTTTGTAATCCTTCCCATACACCTTGGTTAAAGGATTGGTCGTTAACTCCACCTTCGTCAGTTACAAATCCAACATTTACATCAGTAGTCTTAGCTTCTTCTGTAGTTTTTTTGTTAGTAGCGTTTGCATCTTTTTCTGCATCCTTTTTATTTCCGCCACCACAAGCAACAAGTGTCATTGCTAACAATAACACTGCGACTAAACTTAGTTTTTTCTTCATAAAAAATCCTCCTATTGTTATTTAATTAAATTATATATTATAACTAAAAGTATTTCAATTTTAATATAAGTTATAGCAATAAAAAAGTTTTCATTAAAAAAAGCCCAACTTAGTTGAGCTTTAAATTTTAAAATTTTTAACCTATAAATACTCTTGGAATCATAAATAATACTACCGAAATTACAAAATACATTAATAAAAATGCTACTGACTGTTTCAATTCTTTTATTCCAAAAGTTGCATCCTCATCTGCTGATAAAAATCTCGCTACTATTGATGCAATAAATCCTAAAATTGGATATACAATTAGTACCCCAAGGTTACTTGTTCCCTTGTCCATAAATCTAAAGAAAGCAGGAATCATAATAAACAATGCCCCTAAATAAATTGGGAAACTTCCCTTGTCTATCCAAATTAGCACAATTACGCCAAGTGTTAGCACTAAAAATACCACTGTTGCAATTGTGTTAATCAG
>NZ_JALEOV010000051.1 GCF_022767005.1 Peptoniphilus sp.
CCTGCTATAATTGGAGAAACTTTAGAAGAGAAAAATATCATCGAGGGATATGAAAACCGAAGAGAAATAAATAAGATTAGACAGAGAAATAATGCTCAGATAAAAGAATTTCTAAAATAGATTATGTATAAAAATTGCACCTTTGCGGTGCTTTTTTATATTTAATTTAATGCTTAATTTAAAATATTTTAAAATTAAATAATTTTAAACATCAGAGTAAAAAATTTAATTTCTTATGTTATAATTTTAATTATGATAATAGGAATATGTACTTGCGAAATATTTATTTATAATGCAAATTCTTTGAAATCAAAGAGATCCGTTGTAAAAAGTATTATCGAGAAGTCAAAAAATAGATTTAATATTTCAATTGCTGAAGTTGGAGAAAATGACAAGTGGCAAAAAAGTGTAATAGGATTTGCCACAGTATCCAATGATAAAAAAATTGTGGATGAGACTATGGAAAATATTATACATTTTTTTAATAGTTATAGTGAAATTGAAATTATGAATATAGAAAAAGAAATTTTGTAAAGGGATGAATATGAAGGATATTTTAACTCATGAAGAGGCTGAAAAATGCCTAGATATACTAGAGGAAACTTACCCAGATGCACATTGTGAACTTGAACATAATAGTCCCTATGAACTTTTAGTTGCAACAATATTATCTGCACAATGCACAGATATTAGAGTTAATAAAGTTACTAGTGAGATGTTTAAAAAATATAATACTCCAAAAGATTTTGCTTATATGGATATAAAAAAACTTGAAGGACTTATAAAAGAATGTGGAATTTATAGAAATAAGGCAAAAAATATTAAGGCAAGCTCAAGTGTTATTTTGGAAGAATATAATGGCGAAGTTCCCAATACAATTGAAGAACTTATGAAACTACCCGGTGTTGGCAAGAAAACAGCTAATGTAGTTGCCTCAACGGCCTTTGGTGTACCTGCAATTGCAGTTGATACTCATGTTTTTAGAGTTAGCAATAGGATTGGTTTTGTTCACGAAAAAAATGTAGAAGCCACTGAAAGGGCACTTCAAAATAAAATTGATAAAAATAGATGGACTAAGGCTCATCATTTGTTTATATTTCATGGGAGAAGATGTTGTACTGCAAGAAATCCAAAGTGTGAAATTTGCACTATAAATAAAATTTGCAGGTATTACGAGGGTGATTGTTGATGGAAAATTTAGGAACAAGAATTCTAAATATTAATAAAAAGATATTAATTATAGTTGCAATTATTTTGATGATTATTTTTATGTCTGTTATGTACTTCACTCAAGAATATATTAATCCCAATATACACAAAGGTGTAAAAATTGAAGGTGTAGATGTTTCAAATTTATCAAAAGAGGATGCATTAAAAGAGGTTAAAACAGTTACAGATGAATTAATCAAAAATAAAGTTGTAAATTTTTATTATGATAATATTAATTTAGCTGTTCCATTAAGAGATTTTGGTTATGAATTAAATTTACAAGATGCAGTAAACTCTGCCTTTAATTATGGAAGAAGTGAAAATTTATTTTACAATTATTTTGATATAGTTAAGAGTTCAATATTTAAAAAGAATTTTATTGCAAAATCAAATATAGATAATGCAAAGCGAGAAAAAATAATTATTGATATTGGAAATAAGATTTTTAAAAAACCAGTTGATGCCCACCCAATTATTAATTCTGATAAAAGTGTAAAAATTGCAGAATCTGAAATTGGAAGGTACATGGATATTGATGAAGCCAAAAAACTTATTAATTTAGATATTTTGCATGAAGAAAAAATAGAGCTTCCAGTTTATAAAACTGAGCCAAAGATTTACTCAAATTATTACGAAGGTATAGACAAAGAACTTGGTAATTTTGAAACAGACTATTCTTCTTCAGCGAAAAATAGAAAAGAAAATATTAAGCTTGCTGCATCAAAATTTAATAATATGAAATTAAAGCCAGGAGATGAAATTTCTTTTAACAATGTTGTTGGAGAAATTTCTCCAGAAACAGGATTCAAAAACGCAACCGTAATTGTTGGTGGAGAATATGAAGACGGTATTGGTGGAGGAATCTGTCAAGTATCTACAACTTTATATAATTCATTAATATTATCAGATCTTGAAATTATAGAAAGACATAATCACTCAAGGCCTATACACTATGTAGATCTTGGAACAGATGCTGCAGTTGCAAGAGGTTATAAGGATTTAAAATTTAAAAATAATACTAGTAATCCTGTTTTAATTTTGTCAGAAGCTAATGGCGAAAAATTAAATTTTAAAATTTTAGGAAATGCTGCAGACAGAGATTATGAAATAAAAATTATTCCTAAACTTTTAGAGACAGTGAGCCCAGGAGTTGACACAATTTATTCAGATAAATTGCCAGAAGGTGAGTCCACTGTAAAAGATAGCGGAGCTAAGGGTTATTCATACAAAACTTATAAAGAAATAATAAAAAATGGCGAAGTTATTGAGAAAAAAGAAATTTCAAAATCTTACTATTTACCAAAGGATAAAGTTGTGGTTGTTGGAACAGGGACATCAAATAGTGATGATGATAAGGATAAAGATTGATAAGAGCTTAGGCTCTTATTTTTTTATCAAAAATTTTAATAATATTTTATAATTCCAATTTTTAAGTAAAAGTTATTTGTAGCAATTCATAGTTAATCTTGATTTTATTTATCTTTACAAACACTGTTTTATCAGGATATTGTGAATCATTTTATTGAAATTAGATTAAAAATTCAAGACATATAAAAATACTTGTAGTTGTGATAAAATAGCAGTATGAAAATATTTAAGAGATTTAAGAAGAAAAAGTCAATTTATAGAATTCTTTGGGAAAATAATTTTGATTTACAAAAATTAGAAGAGATTGATGATTTTAATTTATCTGACGGAAGTTATGAACTTTCTATTTTGAAGGGCGAAAAAGAAATTAATCAAATTAATACAAGAGAGATAAACAAAGCTGTTGACGATTATTATCTAAGGAAAAATGAAGCCATTGATGAATTTGAAAAATTTTTTGGAGAACATAGAGCTCTAGAATCCGAAAGAAATTTTTTGACTTTTTTGCTACAAAAAATTGAATTTGACGAGTCAAAACTAGTTGGGCTTTCCATTTTGCTTATGAGAGATTCAAAGGTAGAAGAATGTGTAAAATTTGGAATGCTTCTTACAAAGTATTATAATCTCGTTGAAGTAAAAAGAGCATACGAAATATTTTTAAATTTATTAAAGCATCCTTCCTTTATTTATTATGGTATAGATGTTTTGAAAAATATGGATTATGGAATAATCGATGATTTGTACGATGAAACCACAGAAATTGGAAAAGAAATAATAGAGGAGAAAGCATGGAATTAGGAAAAGTACAAAAATTAAAAGTTGAGTCAAAAATAAATAAAAAAATAGTTTTAGCAGACGACGAAAATAACAGAGTAAATCTTGCAAAGGGCGAAGGAGAAAAATTAAAAGTTGGAGATGAAGTTGAAGCTTTTGTCTACAATATTCACGATGAATTTGAAGCAACTTTAAAAAAACCCTTTGCACAAGTTGGCGATTTAAAAAAATTGAAAGTAGTTGACAAGGCAAAAATTGGATACTTTGTTGACAATGGCATTGGAAAGGACATCTTCCTTCCCTTTAAAGAAAGTTATGGAAGATTAACAGTTGGCGAAGAATATCTTTTATATTTATACCACGATAAGAGCAATAGACTTGCACTTACAATGAATATTAAAGACAAACTTAAAGTTAACGAAAATTACAAAGTAAATGATATAGTCAAGGGTACGATTTATAGCATTGGAAGACCTGGAGCTTTTGTTGCAATTGAAAATAAGTATGATGGAATGATTCCTGCTGAAGAAATCAAGGGGATTTATAAAATAGGAGACGAAGTAGAAGCTAGAGTTCAAAGAATTTTACAAACTGGATTTATAACATTGACTTTAAGGGAAAAAGCATATAAGCAAATTGATGCCGATGCAGATTTAATTTTAGAACTTTTAGAAGACAATGGTGGAGTTCTTGAACTTGGCGATAAATCTAATCCAGAAATTATAAAAGATTTGACAGGACTTAGCAAAAAAGCATACAAGAGAGCAGTGGGACATCTTTATAAAAATCGACTTATAAATATTTATGATACAAAAATAGAGTTGAGACATGGAAGAAAATAAATTTATAAGAGAAATAATTGACTTTGACTTCAAAGGACTTGGAATGACAAAAGTTGATGGACTTCCAGTATTTTTAGATGGTGGAGTAATTGGAGATGAGGTTGAATTTCTCGTAACTAAGAAAAAGAAAAATTTCTGCAAGGGAGAAATTCAAAAAATAATAAAAAAATCCAAGGACAGAGTAAATAGCCCCTGTCCTTATTTTAAAGATTGCGGAGGTTGTGACTTTTTAAATTATTCTGACGAAAAAGAATTAAAGTGGAAAGAAAAAGATATAAATAAAAATCTAAACAAAATTGCAGGATTAGATATAAAAGTTCAAGAAGTAATTGATTCGCCTGAAAAAACTCATTACAGAAATAATATGCAGTTTCAAGTTCGAGATAGCATCATAGGTCTTTATGCAAAAAATTCTAAGGACATAGTTGCTATAAAAAATTGTATAATGCAAAAAGATATAGCCAATGAAGTATTAAAGATAATGTGGCGATTCAAAAAATTAAGAGAACTAAAGAGAATTGGAATAAGGACAAACTTTAAGGGAGAAGTTCTTTTAATACTAGTAACAAAAGGTGCCAAAGTTGAAATAAAAGATATACTTCCAGAATTAATTGATGTGGGAGTAAAATCAATTTATCTAAATTACAATACAGGAGATAAATTTCATTATTCAAGAGAATTTGAAAAAATTTATGGTGAAGATTTCATCGAAGAAAAATTATTAGACATAAATTATAGAATTTCTCCAGAATCCTTTTTTCAAATAAATAGATTGGCAACGGAAAAATTATATGAAAAAGCCATAGAATACTTAGATCCTAAAGCAGAAGATAAAATTTACGATTTATATTGCGGAGTTGGTTCAATATCAATATCAATTGCAAAAAAGCTTACAAAAGTAATAGGAATAGAAATTGTAGAAAGTGCCGTAGATGATGCAAGAATTAATGCAGAAAATAATAATATAGAAGCTAGATTTATAAAAGGCGCAGCTGAAGAAACAATAGAAAAAATTTATAGAGAAGAAAAAATTTCACCAAATAAAATAATAGTGGATCCACCGCGAAAAGGACTAGATGATAAATTAGTGAATTTTTTGAAAGAAAACCCAGTTGAAAGCTTAGTGTATATCTCATGTAACCCGGCAACACAAGCAAGAGACTTAAAATCTTTAAAAGAAGTATACAAAGTTAAAAAAATAGCATTAGTAAATTTATTTCCTAATACCGCTCATGTGGAGTGTGTCGCATTGATGTCAAGGAATAGAGTATAGATCATCTATTTCAGACTTCTACTTATATTAAGCGATATTAAAATAGCTTTTATCGCAAAAATTGGGTGATGCATTTGTATGCTTCACCCATCAATTTTTAGTCTATCATTTACATATTTACTTTTCATACTTTAACGATTTGTTTGCAAGATAGGAGAATACAATTATCTCTACAATAGCAAATGCAAATAATAAAGTCAAAGTTTGTGTATTAATAAACCTTCCATTATTCAGCTCTAGAGAGAGGTAGTTAAGACCCATGACCTTTGCTAAGAGAGTAAATATATTTTGTGTGGTTAAAGCAAAGCCTAGTATTGATGTAAAAGTCGATAAAAGAACTATTATGCCCAGCGATTTTATTTTTATTGCTAAAAATTGAAAAACAAAAATCATAGGAATTGAAAGTACAATACTAAGACTTATATAGTAAATGTAAATTCCAAAATCTGTATCAGAAAAGTGACAAATAAACTTTCCTTCAAGATAAAATAAAAGTAGAAAATACATCTGTGTCAAAGCAATTATAAGTAAAGATAAAATTCCCTTAGATATTATAAAGGATATATTCTTTATTGGGCTAATTCGTATTAATTTTAGATTAGTCTTATGCTCTACGGACCATAGACTTGCTACGACTATTGCTATAAGAGGTATAAAGAAAAATGAAAAGTAAAACAAAGTTACTTGCGTCCAAAGACTTTTCCATTCAAAGCGTAGTATTTCAATGTTATTAAGATAGTTTATTAATCCAAAAATATTGGCAAGTAATGGTATTATAATTGATGCCAACAATAAGTTCAAAAATTTTGTTTTCTTTAATTCTAATATTAACATTTTGTCCTCCTTATTCTTTTTCTAAAAGGAATTTTTTCATGTTCTTCATGTAAAATATACTGATTACTAAAAATAAGAGTGCTATTATTGGGATATAATATTGTAATGGATTTAATATTTTTATAAATTTATCTCCTTCTTTGATATAAGATATATTCATTAGGCAAGAAATCCAAGCAAAAGGATTTATATAGCTTAGCAATCGAGATGTTAGCATACATATGATTCCGGATAATGCTCCAATAATTGACAAAAAAGAAGTAAGATAAACTTTTTTTGTCTTCATTTCAAGGATCATAAATAGAGCAAGGAAAAATAAATTGATAAACAAGATTGCTATAAATAAAAGCAAAAGTCTAATTATAACGTCCATATTAAAAACAAAATATTTTGATTTTTCTGAAAGAACAATTAGGAGTATCCATTGAATAATCTGCAGTAATAGTAATTTAGAAGATAAATTTTTAAATTTATTTAATAAAATATCTGTAACTTTTTCTCCCAAGCGAATTTGTAATTGCCACATATTGTTTTTCTCTTCAATTTCAATTACTTTTTTAGCCAATGAAGATATCAAAATTGGATTGACCAATAAGCTAATAAAAAAATATGCATCTAAAAGCTCATATAAAAAATATGCAGAATTTAATGCAGTTCTGGAAAAAGTAACTCCTACTGGAATCAAGGTTTGAGATGCAAAAATTATAAACAATAAAAAATTTATTCCTAGCTTTTTATTTTTTTTACTTTCTAAATTTTTCATTATTTAACTCCTTTGGTTTCTGCTATAAATAGCTTTTCAAGGCTTTCCCTTTCTTCTTCGATTCGATAGATGTCTACTTTTCCGTGTAGATAATGAACAATTTTTCCAATTTCATCATTAGATTTTTTTCCAAGGATTAGTTTTTTATTTTTAACATTTTTCTGAGAAATATTTAATAGGGAAGCGGTTTTAATATTATCAGATGTTTCAATGGAGATAAATGGAGGATGAATCATTCTATAATCAGAAAGCTTTCCATTATAAATTAATTTTCCACTTTTTAATATCCCAATATGGGTAGATATTTTTTCTATTTCGTCTAGGATATGAGATGAAATTAAAATGCTAGCGGAAGAATTCGTCACAATATTATTAAATAGATTTCTCATTTCCTCTATCCCCTGTGGATCTAGTCCATTAATAGGTTCATCCAGAATTAACATTTTGGGATGTCCAATTAAAGCGATAGCAATCCCAAGTCTTTGTTTCATTCCAAGCGAGTATTCTTTAGCTTTTTTATTTGCAGCATTTGTAAGTCCCACAAGTTCTAATGTTCTTGTGATTTCATTTTTACTTATATTTTTGAGCATACAAATAATTTCTAAATTTTCGTACCCTGTGAGATGTTCGTAAAAAGATGGATTTTCTATTAAAGCTCCAAGGACTCTATTGAACTCTTTTTGATTTTTTTTATTTAATTCTTTTCCAAATAGGAAAATTTTTCCAGAATCTTTTTTTACAAGACCTAAAATTAGTTTCATCAATGTAGATTTGCCGGCGCCATTAGGTCCAATCAAACCATAAATAGAACTTTCTTCTATTTCAAGATTTTCAATATCCAACACACAATCACTTGCATAAAATTTTTTCAAGTTTTCAACCTTTAGTATGTTATTCATAATATTTCACCTTCCTTAAAAGTATTTTAGCAATTAAAAATAAAGATATAATTTCAGCAAGATCACTTTTACATCACAAATTGAAATATTGAGTGATATTGACTAGAGAATTAAGAAAGTTATTATATAATAAAATAAAAGGAGAACTAATATGATTGAAAATAGAGAACAGATTATTTTAATAATTGATGATGACAAGGATTTATTGGAAAGCTTATATAAATACTTAGTAAGTAAGGGATACAAAAAAGTTCTAACTGCAAAAAATTTAGCAGAAGCTGAATTTAAAATCATCAATAACAACTTGGATCTTATCATCTTGGACTTAATGTTGCCAGATGGAAGTGGCTTTGAATTATTAAAGAAAATCAGAAAAAAATCAAGAGTACCTGTAATAATTTTATCAGCTTTAGATGGAATTGAAGATAAAAGAGAAGGTTTTGGAAATAGGGCAGATGATTATATTGTAAAACCATTTTTGCCTGAAGACCTTCTATGGAGAATAGAGGCAGTTCTTAGAAGAAGTTTAGGCTCAATGTCAGAGAGTAGAATAAAGTTAGGTAAAGTTATCTTTGATAAAGAAAGGGCAATGTTAATTAGAAATAATAAGGAAGAAAATTTAACTGCTAAGCAATTTCAAATTTTAGATCTTTTGGCAAACAATTTGAACAAAATTGTATCAATTAATCAAATATTAGATGAAGTATGGGGAGAAACTTACGGCTATGAGAATACACTAATTACCCATATTTACCGAATACGAGAAAAATTAGAAGAAGACCCCAAAAATCCAAAAATTTTAGTAACACTAAAGGGTTTAGGTTATAAATTAGTTTCTGATGAGGATGTTTAAATGCTTAATTATATTTTAAAAAGATTTACAAAAATTGTTGTTCGAATTATTTTGTTATTATTTGTTCTTGTATTAATGTTGTTAAGTATACTTTATGTTAGCTATAAGAGTAGAGCTAATAATCCTTATCCCAATGAAGTATTTGATTTTGTAGACAAAAATAAAAGCGAAATACTTTTAAACGAAAAAAATAAAAAATATTTAGAAGAGAGAAAGATTTGGGCAATTAGGATTAATAAAAATGGAGAAGTAATTGAAAGCTTTAATAAACCAAATGTGGTAAAAGATAAATTTGAGATTACAGATATAGCAAGATTTACTAGGTATTACTTAAATGACTATCCAGTCTTTACTTATATATTAGGAGACGGATTAATAGTATTTGGCTATCCAAAAAATTCCTTTGACAAGTTTCCAATAAATTTTGTGGATTATAAAAATTTTAACTTTAATCTAAAGTTATCAGCTCTCTTTTTACTGATATTTTTGTTTTTAGTATACTTAATGTATAAAATAGATGTAAAAAATATCTTTAAAAAGTTAGACCCTGTACAAAAATCAATAGAAGAGCTTTATGAAGAAGACTTTGATCCGTTAGAAGAAGTTGGCGAACTTTCAGATCTATCCAAAACAATAAATGATGCAAATATGAAGTATCACGACTTGAAATCAACACAAGCAAAGTGGATTAGGGGAATTAGTCATGATATAAGAACACCTCTTGCAAAAATAGCTTGGGGGCTAAATGAAATAAAAGAAGATAAAAATTTAGAAGAAATCATGAAAATTCAAGATCAAGTACTAAAAATCTCCAATATAATAGAAGATTTAAATCTGACAATGAGTATTAGTTCACTTAGTAAAGATAAATTTACCATAGCAGACCCTGTACCTATACTTAGAAAATTAATAGTTGAAAAATTAAATGAATTTCCTGATAGAGAAATAATTTTTGACAATGAGCTAAAGAACGCAAAAATAAATATGGATAATAATTTATTTTATAGAATGGTAGAAAATGTATTGAAGAATTCATTAACCTATACAGATGGAATAATTAAGGTATCAGCTTACTCTTTGAATGATAAGATATTAATTTCCATTGAAGATGAAGGTCAAGGAATAGAAGAAGAATTAATAGAGAAAGTTCAAAAATCGGATATAAGTCATGTGACAACTCATGGAATGGGATTATTTATATCAAAACAAATAGCGGAAATTTTAGGAGGAAGTATTTTAATTGAAAACACTTATCCAGGTGTCAAAGTATTATTTCGCTTTGATTTAATTTAAAATTTATAAATGCTAGTTTAAATAATTTTTCGATTTTAAGTTTAGATTGATTCCCACATACAAATTTTTTGAAAAATCTCAAATAATAACCATACCGACCACTCAACACACGTTGAGTGTATAGCATTGATGTCAAGGAAATAGAATAAAGGTTAAAATTGATTTAGAAGTTTTTGAAATATACACCCAGTGACGACAAGTTAAGAAGGGGGAAAATATTAGCGTTTTATTCAACGAACCTCTTTGTACACATTTATGAATTTAATTATATTAGGATGGTAAACACATTGGAATAAGCAAAAGTTATAAATATTGAATAATATCTAAAAATTAAAACAACTTTTATCCTCAATTATGGATAAAAGTTGTTTTAAAGTAAAAACTGTCAGTGACACAAATACCATCAAAAGTATTGTAATAGTATTTGTAAAATATCCCGATCTTAAGTACCGTTTAACACAATACTTTACTTTGTTATTTTCTGTATCCGCATTTTGGACATTTGCCGTCTTCTAAAAGGATGCCGCATACTGGACATCTGTCCTTGATTCCACTTACTTCATAAGTTTCTGAAGCTGCATTGTCTCCGCTTGTAAAAGTGATCTTGGCAATGTTTAGCTTGTCTTTTAATAGTTCATGAACTACCTTAATCATTCCTTCTGTTGTTATAGTTTCCTTTGTAACGACAAGTCTACAGTCAGGATAAGCTGTTGCTAATTCTGTTTTAAAAGCTTCTCCCTTCATGGTATTTGTAGGTGTTCCATCTTTGATGCCTTGTTTTTCATAGACATCTAAAATAGCAGGTAGAAGAGGATCATCTTCTCTAAGGATTAATGCGTGGTCGAAATTCTTCATTACATCCCAAGCGATCTTCTTGATTTCATTACATGGAAACACCATGTTAACTCCCATGTTTACAGAGTCTTCAACTTCAATTGTAAGAGTTCCTGAATGCCCATGAAGATACGCTGCTTCACCACCAAAACCATAGAACCTGTGTGCGTACTGTAAATTAAAACTAGTTATACTTCTCATTTTTTACCTCCTATATTTAAAAATTCTGGCAAGGTCTTGTAGAGTTTCTTGCCTTGTGATAGTATTATAATGTAAATAATTACGATATAATAGTACTTTAGAAGCTAAAACTAATACAATATTATTTTAAGGTGAAAATCATGATAGAAATAATTACAGGGGAAGCTTTGATTCATAGTGTAAGGGACAAAATATCCCATTGGCATGACAATATTGAAGCTATTGATGTTATAAGGGGTAGAGCATACTGTTTGGTCGCAGGTGAAAAATATAGTCTTGAAGAAGGCGACATTTGCATTGTAAATAGTAGAGCCATTCATAATCTTATGACTGATGACAAGGATTTATATATAAAAAGATATGAAATATCTAGGGAGTTTTTTACAAGAAACGAAAAAATTTACAGAAAATACATTGAAAAGCTCATAAATGACGAGAGATTTTCTCATATTATTTTGAAAAAAGAAGACTATAAAACAGAGGCCATTAGAAATATTTTTGAATCCATTTATGACTTTGTTACCAAAAAACCAGTAGGATATGAGCTTGGAATAGTAGGCATGGTTCATTTTTTTATGCAAAAAGTATTTATCTACTATGAAAGCTCAAAAAATAAAAAAACTGTAAGTCAAGACAATTTTTTATTTAGAAAGATGTGTGACTTCATCTACACAAATTATATGAATAAATTGACTTTGGAGAATATTGCAAGTATGGGCAATGTAAGCAAGTCAAAGGCAATAAATATATTCAACAAGTACGCTCAAAGAAGTCCCGTTGACTTTCTAAATCTTTACAGATTAAAGGTGGCATCGGAAAAGTTAAAGGATACAGAGCAGTCCATATCAGAAATTGCATTGAACACAGGCTTTAACCAACCTTCATATTTCAATAGGCTATTTTTTAGGGAGTATAATATGACTCCAAGTGAATATAGAAAATCTTAATGATGCAAAATTAAAAGATAAGTCCTTCACTTGTTTTGTTTGGACTTCTTTTTTGCTATATCCAAATATGATAAATGGACTATGAAAAATAAGACACAATTTTTTTAGAAAATTTAACTATTTAAAGTTTATTGAATTATCTTTACTTGACTTGTTAATATATACCATAATATTGCAAAAATTCATTAATATAAATGGAAACAGGAACTTTATGTATAAAATTATACAGATGTTTTATGGGAAATGACAGATGTTGCTAAAATACAAAGTACAAAATCTTCAAATAATACTGAAGAAATTTATACAAATGAAGCAAGACTAAGAGAACTGTACTTATTGATAAAAAATAGATATTTTGGATATCATATTAATTTTTATTGGAAAGGGTATATTATATAATATAAATTTAAGAAGGGAAGATACTATGGAATTTATCGAGTATAAATATAGTGAAGACAAAGAAAAATTATTAAAGTTTTTAGAAAATGCAGAGTGGAAACCAGGACCTTTAACTGCCAAGAATATTAAAGATGGAAAATATGAAGAAAAATTTGGCGAAGATGGTGGGCTTTTCTTTTATTTAGAAGATGACAGTCCACTAGCTTTTGGAGCTTTAGTTAAAGAAGATTATATAAGAAAACCAGGACTTAAGCCTTGGATTGCTATGATTTATGTTGATCCTAAAGCTAGAGGAAATAGATTATCAGAAAAAATGATTTTATTTTTAGAGAATAAGGCTAGAAAATTAGGCTATGATAAGGTCTATATTGTTACACAACATAAGGGTCTTTATGAAAAATATGGATACAAACTTCAAGAAGTAATCCACGGAAGTATACATGGTGAAGATTATTTTTATAAGAAATATCTTAAATAAAAAATATCCTTTATAAGTAGAAGAGTGTAATGTTTAAAGGTTTCTTTGAGAATGTTATTAAACCAAAAGATAGTTTTGCTGGTAGATTTATGTTAAAAAGCATGAACAAAGGTCATGAAAGATTGGCAAAATGGGGAAGAAGTTTTTTACAAATTGATAAAGAGGATATCATCTTAGATTTAGGATGCGGTGGTGGCCGCAATATAGAGTATTTTTTGACAAGGGCATATAAAGTCTATGGAATTGATTATTCAAAAGCAAGTGTAGAAATGGCAAGCTTTCTAAATAAAGATGCAATAAAAGCTGGAAGATGCAAAATCATTGAAGGAAATGTACAAAAAATCCCTTTTAAAGAAAAGTCCATAGATATAGTTACTGCTTTTGAAACCATATATTTTTGGAATAACATTGAGGATTGTTTCAAAGAAATCTACCGTGTATTAAAAGATGAGGGGCAATTTTTAATTTGCAATGAAGGTGCATTTAGAGAACAAAAAAACATTAAAAAATGGGCGGATATGCTGAATTTTGAAGTATATTCACCTGAATATTTAACAAGAATTTTATCGCAAATAGGATTTATTTGTGAATATCATTTGGACAAGAAAAGGCAATTAGCTTTTATAGCAAAAAAATAAATATCCTTAATATTCATTAGCATCTACAAAAGTAGTTGCTATTTTTTTATTTTGTAATAATAAATGTAATTTAAAGATATTAAATTTATAGAAATTTAAGAAAAGATCAATGCAAAAATTTTTATTGGATTTAAGTGAAAAGTACAATAAAAAATAAATAAAATAATTTTTTAAAAACATTTTAAATTAAAATAAATTTTACGAGGCTAATTTTTCTATATAGAGTCTGTTTATAATATAAGTTATAATTAATATTATTCAAGGATTGTAGAATAAATAATTAAGCACAATTTATATTATATAGATAGAATTAATTCCTAAAGTAAGAGGAGTAAGTAGTGAAACGTATTTTAATTATAGAGGATAATAGAGAAATTGCTTTACAAATGAAAAAATATTTAACAAATGAGGGCTATGCTGTGAATATCGCATCTTCATATTACGAAGCAATCTATAATATGAATGTTGATGTAGATGTAGCTCTTTTAGATATTAATCTTCCAGATAAAGATGGTCATCATTTAATAAAAAAACTAAAGAAAAAGGATATAAGAGTAATAGTTACTACAGTAAAAAATGATGAAGACTTTATTATTGCCTCGCTAGATCAAGGGGCGGATGATTATTTAGTCAAGCCCTTTTCTTTAGCTATTCTTAGAGCAAGAATTGATGCTGTACTTAGAACTATTGTCTTAGCTGAAGATGAATCTATTACATATAAAGACATAAAAATAGATTTAATTAAATCAGAGGTCTACTTTAAAAAAGAACTAGTAGAATTAACAGCCCTTGAATATGAGATTCTTTTATTATTTATCAAAAATCCTCACAGAGTCTATACTAGAAGTCAACTTTTAGAAATGTTTTGGGAAGACAGGGATAAGTTTGTCAATGACAATACTCTAACATCAACTATCAAAAGAATAAGGGAAAAGTTGAATAAGGAAGTAATAACAACTGTTAGGGGAATAGGATACAGAATGGATTGAAATTTATAATTTTTATAGATAATTTTTTACAGTATATATTATAGGAGAACTTATGAAATTAATTAGACCACATAGGAAATTTATCCAAAGTTATATTGAAGCAATTGAAGAAGATGAGTTATTTAGACCAAATGCTGAAATGATTTTTAGTGAACCCGAGACAATCATAGAGCGTTCTTATAATTTTGAACATGGTATAAACTTGCCTATAAATTATGTTAGAGCAACTGCATTTTGGCTGATAGACAAAGAAAAATTTATTGGTGAAATTAATATTAGGCATGAATTAAATTCTTTTTTAATTAATTATGGTGGAAATATAGGATATGAAATTCGACATTCTGAATGTTTTAAGGGATATGGAACAAAAATGCTCTCTATGGCACTTATCTATTGCAAAGAAACATTGAATCTAAATAAGGTTTTGATTACATGTGATGATGATAATATTGGATCAATAAAAATTATAGAAACTAATGGTGGAATTTTGGAAAATAAAGTGAAAAATAGTTTATTGAGAGGAAATGTTATAACAAGAAGATATTGGATTAATATTTAAGAAAAAATCTATTTTAATCTGTAACAATATTTAGAGAAATTGGATATAGGAGATATTAAGATGGTATATTTATTTTGGGCAATTAGTCTTTTATTTCTTTATTATATCTTAGAAAATAAAAAGAAAAAGAGAATTAATGAAATTATAAACTTAATTGACAATATGAAAAATCAGGACTATAAAATTCCGATGAAGCAAGATGATTTTTCGATTTTAGAAGATAAAATTTACAAGATATTTATAGAAATAGTAGAGGCAAAAGAGATAATTAATAAAAATAGCGAAAAACAAATTGAATATTTAGAAGATATTGCTCACCAAATAAAAACTCCTATCACATCAATGCTTTTTTCCATAGAAAACTTGGAAATAGACTATCCTAAAAATGAAAATATAAGGATCTTAAAAAGACAAATTCTAAGATTAAATTCTCTTACTGATATTTTATTAAAACTTTCGAGTTTAGATGCAAATAAGGATATGATGAAAAACGAGAAATTCAGCTTGCAGGAATTAGTTGACTATGCTTTGGATAGTTTTACTTTAAAGAAAAATATTACATTAGAAATTGATGATACATTAAAGGAAAATATAATTTGTGGCGATTTTTATTGGTTAGCAGAAGCTCTTATAAATATCTTAAAAAATGCTAATAATAGAATGGCTTGTAATAAAATTGCCATAAGCTCATCAAAAAATCCTCTTTATACAAGTTTAGTAATTTCAGATAATGGTGGAGGAATAGAAAAAGAAAATATGACGAAAATATTTAAAAGATTTTATAAAACACCAGACTCTAATGGATTTGGGATAGGACTTGCCATGGTAAAAACTATTGTAGAAAAAAACAATGGAGAAATTTCTGCAAGAAATACTGAAGATGGTGCAAGTTTTGAAATTAAATTTTATAATGTCACCTAAAAATCACTTTAATTTTATACACTTGCCACAAGTTTATAGAAGGAGGCAAGTATGGAAATATTAAAAGTTGAAAATTTAAGAAAAGAATATGGAGAGGAAAATAATAAGGTCGTAGCCTTAGATGGTATTGACTTAACAATTGAACGAGGCGAATTCGTCGCAATCGTAGGACCAAGCGGGTCGGGAAAATCCACACTTTTACATATCATAGGTGGAGTAGATAGTCCTGATGATGGCAAAGTATATATTGATGGAAATGATATTTCAAAGTATTCATCAAAAGAATTAGCTTATTTTAGGAGAAGAAAAGTAGGCTTAATTTATCAATTCTATAATTTGATACCAAATTTAACAGTTAGACATAATATAGAACTTCCGCTAAAGCTCGATAAAAGAAAAATAAATCAAGATGAATTCCTAGATATTGTCAGAAAACTTGGAATAGAAAATAAGTTAGAAAGCTTTCCAAGTGAACTATCAGGAGGTCAACAACAAAGAGTAGCCATAGCTAGAAGTTTAATATATAGTCCATCAATAATTCTAGCAGACGAGCCCACAGGAAATTTAGATAGGAAAAATTCTAAAGAAATAATAGAGATTTTTAAATATTTTAATAAAACCTTAAAACAAACCATTATTTTAATCACTCATGATGAAGAAATAGCTTTGCAGGCAGACCGTATCATTACAATAGTCGATGGCAAAATAGTAGGAGATGAAATAAATGAATAAGAAAAACTTTCCTATTTTTATCTCACTATTTATTGTAAGTTTATTTTTTACAGTAGTTTTTTATTATGGTTATACAAATAAACAAGCTAATTATAGAAATATTATGTCATCTAATTTTAATCATGCTGAAATTAAAAATAAATTATCAAATGAAGATGTTGAAAAGCTAAAGTCAATTAATGATATTAAATTAATTGGTAAAATTTCCCTTGATTCTGATAATGCAAAACTTAATAATGATTTAATAGTCATTAATTATCAAGATGAAGCGATTAATAAAATGAGAGAATTTTCAAGACTTCAAAAAGGAAGATTTGCTGAAAGCAAAGATGAAATAGTATTGTCAGAAAGCTTTATAAATAAAAATAAGCTTAAACTAGGCGATAGAATAGAACTTGAACTAGGCAAAAGATTTTTAAATGGCGAAGAGATAGAACCGACAAGTCCAAATACAGGTAGGGATAAATTTAAAGTCACTTCTATTAAAAGTTATACAATAGTAGGTATTTATGGAGATGTATACAATAAGTATAGTAGATTAAATTTTGCTCTTGGATTGCAAGAAAATATGACTAAGTTTAGAACATTTATAAAGTTTAATTCCTTTGAAGAAGCTTATAAAAATAGGGCTAAAATTCAAGAGAAAATAAATAACAAACTTGGCAGAAATGTAGATTTAAAATTTTCAGAAAGCCTGATAAGTTATTACGGAGTTGAAGATGAACCTTCACAAAATATTATGAGTAAAGCAGTTATTGTATTGTCGATTCTTGGATGCATAGTCTTATTTATATTTTTTATAAAAAATATTTTTTGGGTTTGGGGACTTAGAAAAATAAGAGATCTTTCTATATATAAATCCATAGGATCGACAAATTCACAAATTTATTTACTGCTTTTAAAAGAAGGATTACTAATAGCTATATTTCCAATACTTTTAGGTCACTTATCTGGTTTTTACTTTATATATAATCTTTATAAAAACATCCAAAGAGGAAATGGAGTAAGTAGTTTTGAAGTGGTCAAGTTTAACCCGCTATTAAGTTTAGCAATACTTTTAGTATCCTTTATAATTGTAGCATTTGCTATAAAATCACCTTCTAAAAAAATTTCTAAAATTAATATAATTGATGGAATTAGAGGTAATATTGATTTTTCTAAATCCAAGAAAAAAAGGGCGAAAAACTTATGGCAAGAGCTAAAACTTAATAACATGGCTTCAATAAAATCACAAAGATATATTTCTGCTATAGGTATAATTATTATTTCTGTATTTATAATTGTAATAGGTATTGCAAATTATTACACAGATTTTAATTCCTATGATACTGAATATAATATTTCAGTTGACTATTTTAGTGAAAAAAAAGAAATTCCAAAAGTTTTAAAAGATATTGTTTACGAAATTCCTAATAAAAAAGCCTATATAAGCAAAGAAAAACATGTTAATGTTAAAAATAATAAAGAATTTTCTAGTGAAGCTAAAAAGGCAAATTTAGATCAAGAAGTTGAAAAAAATATAAAAAAACATAAAGCAGAAGGTATAGATGGTTTCATAATTGCATTGGAAGAAAGTGACTTTAAAGAACTTGGGGGAAATAGGGGAGAATTTATACTATACAATAGGATTCAAGAAGATTCTAGTGTACCAATAAGAAAAGCTAAAATGATTAAATATTTTGAAAATCCTACAAGCCTTGATATAAGTTTTTCAAATGATTATAAAAGGAATATTAAAATTGCAAAAACAATTGAAGATTTAGGGAAATATAAATCTAGGGTCTTGCCTTTTGATGTAAATATTTATACTGATTTTGACACATACTTTAATCTTATGGAAAAATCAAAAGATGAAAAATATAAGAATTATCCATTTAAATTAAATATGAAAGTTGAAGATTCTAAGATTAATGAGGCAAAGAAATATATAGAGACTATTATTAGAGAAAAAATTTCTCCTGAAGACAGATTCAATATTACAACAAGTCAAGAGGTTGATACCAATCGTGAAAAAGACATAAGGTCATTTATTAAACTTACAGCAGCCATAGCATCAATAATATTTGTATTAAAT
>NZ_JALEOV010000075.1 GCF_022767005.1 Peptoniphilus sp.
GTTGTAAGTCCAAGTGTTGATCAAGAGATTAAGAAGGATATGAAGGTAATGATTACTTCACCAAAATCCTATCACATTAAAGATGGCAACAAGATTTTGATTGCTGAGGCAAATGGATACACAGTTGCTGATGTACTTGAAAATTTGAATATAAAGTTAAACAAGCTAGACAGAGTTTCTCTTCCTCTTGATGAAATTGCAAAGGAAGGAATGGAAATTCAAATCGACAGAGTAGTAGTTGAAAATATTGAAAACAAAATAGAAATTCCTTTTGAAACAGAAAATCGTGAAAACGCAGAAATGCTTGAAGGACAAAAAAATGTAATTGTTAATGGCGAAGTTGGACAAAAGGTTGAAAGTTTAAAGAACACTTATGTCAACGGAGTTCTTGAAACAACAGAAGTTTTAAAAAGCGAAATTACTAAGAATCCTGTAAAGGAAGTTGTAGAAGTTGGTACAAAAAAAGCTGTTGCAACTCCAAATGGGAAAAATGCAAAGAGAGTAATAGTAATGCAAGCCACTGCTTATGATCCAACAGCTGGTTCAAAGACAGCTATGGGAACTCGTGCAAGAGTTGGAGCAGTTGCCGTCGACCCTAGAGTTATTCCTCTTGGTTCAAAACTTTATATTGAATCAATGGATGGTTTCGCAAGTTATGGTTATGCAACAGCCGAAGATACTGGCGGAGCAATAAAGGGAAATAGAATTGATTTATTTTACAATTCAAATGCTGAGGCTAATAGATTTGGCAGAAGAAATGTAAAAGTTTATGTACTTGATTAAAAAGTCCTAGAAATAGGACTTTTTTTAATATAAGGTTTAGAAATATGTAATTTTCCCAATATTGAAATAAAATACTGAGAAGAATTATAATCTAAAAATAATAAAATTAAAAAAATAAGAGTTCATCATTTAAAAAAACCTTTATTTAATTTATAATATAGATGAGGATGATTTTATGAAATTAGTAGAACATGAACTCGTCGATAGATATATTTATTATTTGCAAAGATACATCCCCTATGACAAGCAAAAAGATGCAAGGGATGACTTTTTAGAAATTTTGAGAGATAGACTTCCGGAAATTTATACGGAAGATGATATAAAAAAAGAATTAAATAAAATTGGAAATCCCTACGAATTTGCAACAACTTATACTGAAGGAAGCAGATTTCTTTTAAGTGGAAAAAACTATGAAATTTTCGTAGCCTTTTTGAAGATGCTTTCAATGTCTGCGTTAATTGGAATTTTTTTATTTATTTTCAATTATTTCAAAAGATTTGCGAGTGCAAATTTATTTGATTTACTAAAGACAATCGTAATAAGCATTTTTGTCCTAAGTTTACTACCTTCTTGGATTTGTGAAAAGATTAAAACCACAAAAATTTTAAAGGCACTCACAGAAGAGTGGGATATAGAAAATCTTTACGAAACTAAGGAATTTAAAATAGAAAAATACGAGATAGCATTATTGGTATTAAATTTTTCAATGTACTTTATGCTTCAAATATATATTATTACTGCAAGCATTAATATTTCCATTGTTACTTACACTTTTATTATGATATTATTTTTTTTGAATGTATTAAGTGCGAATTTAAAATTTTCAGAAAATACCATTGTTTCAAAAGTAATGCATTTTGAATATTTTGTAGATATTTTTACATTAATTAGTTTTATAATTATGACAAATTACTTTATTCCAAGAGTATTTATCATAAAGATAATTATGCTATGTAGTGTAATTAATTTAATTTTAAATTCTTATAATATTTCTAAAAGCAAAAATATTTTGCTATCGCGAAAAAAGAGAAAGAAAAGCAAATATAAAAGGAAAAGTAAAAAGACAGAGTGAAATATAAATCACCTGTCTTTTTTGCGTTTTATTAATTAAATTAGGCTACATTTTCCTTTAAATATTTTATAATATCTAGAGATTCGTAAAGAGGCTTGTCGCCAATGAATAGACATGGCACTTGTTTTTTGCCACCCTTTTCAATTAAATATTCGCGAGCTTCTTTGTCTTCATCAATGTTTTTTATTTCCACAGAGTTAATGCCATTATCTGCCATAAAAGATTCAACTTTCTTACAGAATGGACAAGTTGTTCCTACATAAAGTGTTAATTTTTCCATAATATCCCTCCAATTTTAATTTACCCAATTAATGGTAAAGAAAACAAGGGCAGTATTTAAAAGGTAGCCGTTTTTTGATATAATAGCATAGATTCGAGGTGATATTGTGGGATTTTTTGACAGTCTCGATGGCAATGTTAATGAAATAATGGAAAATTTAAATTATTTGAAGAAAAAAATTGTAAGTGAATCACAGGAAATAAAGAAAACGGCAAGGTTAAAATACGAAATTTTAAACGAAGAGAGAAAGTTATCTGAACTTTTTGAATCCCTTGGTCGTCATGAATTTAATATTTTAAAGGGTGAAAAGTCAGATCTTGACGTTGATGAAACTTTAAAAGAAATCGAAAGACACACTTCAAGGATTTCTTCACTAAAAATGGGTCTTGATTTAAGCGAAAGTTCTAGTATAACTTTTCAAAAAGATTTAGAAAAAAATTTAGACAAAGATCAAGATAAAAATGATTTTAGCGGACTTTATGTGGAAAAAGATTTTAATGATAATTTAAATAAAGAAGATGATAGTTGCATAATTTTTATAGAAGAAGATGAAGATGAAAATAAATAAAAATTTTATTGACATAGATGGAATAAAAACTGCATATATAAAAAGAGATGGCGGCGAAAAAATCGTTGTAATTCTTCATGGATGGGGAGCATATATTGAATCAATTATGCCAATTTTTAATGCCATCCCAGAGCATTACACAGTTTATGCTTATGATGCACCGGGTTTTGGCGACAGTGAGGAGCCAAAAGATGTAATGGGAACCTATGATTATTATAGTTTCTTGTTAAAATTTTTAGAAAAATTTAACATAAAAAAGGCTACATTTATTGGACACTCCTTTGGAGGTAAAACTCTTACAATTTTAGGCGCGAGAAATAAAGACCTAGTAGACAAGTTAGTGATTATCGACGCATCTGGAGTTATTCCAAAGAGAAAACTTTCTTATTATACAAAGGTATATTCCTTCAAAGCTGCAAAAAAATTATATATGTTAACTCATGGCAACGATGAAAAAGCTCTGACAAAATTTTATAAAAATCACGGATCCGACGACTATAAGGCGGCAGATGGAATTATGCGAAAATGCTTTGTAAAAGTTGTAAATGAATCCACAAGAGAAGAGTTTAAAAATATCGAAGCAGAGACTCTTCTCATTTGGGGCGACAAAGACGATGCAACGCCTCTTTATATGGGTAAGATTTTTGAAGAAGAGATAAAAAATTCTGGACTTGTGGTTTTAGAAGATGCTGGTCATTATTCATATCTAGATAAGTTTGGACAATTTAGTGCAGTTATTAATTCCTTTTTAGATTAGGAGATTTAGATGAAAATTTTTTTAGTGAAACTACCTATTTATATAATAGATTTATTAGTCATTTTTGTGGCGCTTTATTACTCTTTAATTAGGAGTAATTTTCCCATTCATATGCTTCAACTTGAAGGATATGACAATGACGAGTACAAGACATTTTTGAAAAACAACAAAGAAAAGATGAATAAATTAGTCTATAAATTGGAGAAAAATCAAAAAACTCCTATTGTTTGGACAGATAGAGCGAAGAGACTTTTAAAAAAGCATAAAGCTGTAAATTTTATTTTTTTCGTAATCATTGTTGTAATTTCTCTTTTATTATTTGATGTTACAAAATCTTATGCGATTTCAGCACTTTCGACTATTTTATTTTCTTTTTTGGTTTATTTTTTCCAATATAGAATTTTGATTTTGACAAATATGTGGGCAAAGCCAACTGAAGACAAAATCAACATGGGATTTTATAATTCTGCGCAAGCTAAAATTAAAAAATTTAAAGAAGCAAAGGGATTAAAAGTTTTAGGAATAACGGGATCCTTTGGAAAGACATCTGTAAAATTTATATCTGATACAATTTTGTCTGAAGGACTTAGGGTTAAAAACACTCCATCTTCCTTTAACACGCCTATGGGGCTTTCAAAAATTATAAACAATGAGCTTGAAAGCGACACAGAGGTTTTTATCGCAGAACTTGGAGCCAAGATGCCTGGAGAAATTCACGAAGTAGCAGAACTTGTGCAACCTGATATTGGAATAATTACTGCAATTGGGCCAACTCATATGCATCTTTTTAAGACAATCGAAAATATTCAAAAGACTAAGTATGAATTAATCGAAGATTTGCCTGAAGATGGAATTGCAATATTTAACTACGACAACGATTATGTAAAGCCTCTTGCGGATAAAACTTTAAAGAAAACTTATAGATATGGTACAAGGGATTTTGAAAAATTAGACGTTTATGCTGACTATATAAAAGTTAATGAAACTGGTTCTGAATTTATGCTCCACATCAAGAATGTGGGAAAAATAAAATGCGATACAAAACTTCTTGGGGCACACAATATTTCAAACTTACTTGCAGCAGCAACTGCAGCATATGTGCTTGGACTTAGCTTAGAAGATATACAAAGGGGAATAAAAAAGGTTGAGCCAGTGGAACACAGACTTTCACTTCTACCATCGACAAATGGCACAATAGTTATTGACGATGCTTTTAACTCAAACCCTGTTGGATTTAGGGCAGCACTAGATGTTCTTAAAGAATTTAAAAATCACAGAAAAATAATTATTACGCCGGGCATGGTTGAACTTGGCGATATGGAAATTTGTGAAAACAGAAAAATAGGCGAAGTAATGGCAGGTGTCCTCGACTTTGTAATTTTAGTTGGGAAAAAGAGAACACTTCCAATTTACGAAGGTTTAAAAAACAATAATTTTGATGAAGATAATATTTACAGAGTTTCTTCACTAGCAGAAGCTACTGAGGTACTAGCAAAGATTTCTTTGCCAGGAGATGTCGTTCTCTTTGAAAATGACCTTCCTGACAATTACAATGAGGAGTGAGATTATGGAAAACATAGGAGTAATTTTCGGAGGTAGATCCGTTGAACACGAAGTTTCTGTCATTACAGGGATGCAAATTATTGAAAATATGGATAAGACAAAATACAATCCTATTCCAATTTATATTACAAAGAGCGGCAAATTTCTTTCTGGTGAAAGTTTAAAAAATTTTAAATCTTACAAAAATCAGGACTTTCACGATGGAGTTGAAGTTTTTTTCAAGCCAATTTATGGCGACAAAAATCTTTACTTTGTAAAGCACAACGAAAAGAAATTATTTAAGCCAGAGTACGATTCTGTTGAAGTTTATGAAAAAATTGATGCAATATTTTTTGCACTTCACGGAACTTTTGGCGAAGATGGATGCACTCAAGGACTTTTTGAACTTATGGGAATGCCTTACACTGGTTGTGGCGTAATGTCAGCAGCTGTTGGCATGGATAAAGTAATTATGAGAAAAGTTTTTGAATCAGAAAATATTCCAATGACAAAATATAAGTATTTTTACAAAGAAGAGCTCAAAAATTTACAAAATATTGTTGAAAAATGCAAGGATTTGAAATATCCTCTATTTGTAAAGCCGGCAAATTTAGGTTCATCTATTGGAATTTCAAGAGTAGAAAATGCCCTTGACCTCTCAAAGGCACTTGAAGTTGCAGCGCATTACGATAGAAAAATAATTGTAGAAGAAGCAGTGGTAAACCCAAGGGAAATAAATGTAGCAGTCCTTGGTTATGAAAATGACCTTAGAGTTTCTGCAGCAGAAGAACCTCTAGGATTTAAGGATCTTTTGAAGTACGAAGATAAATATGTCTCTGGTTCAAAGGGTGCAAAGTCATCACAAAAGCATCAAAACAAAAAGCTACCAGCTGAGTTGACACCAAGTCTTGAAAAAGAAATTAAAGAACTTGCAAAGAAAAGTTTTATTGCAATTGATGGAGCTGGAGTTGCAAGGATTGACTTTTTAGTTGATGGTGAAAAGGCTTATGTAAATGAAATTAACACTCTTCCAGGTTCTATTGCCTTTTATCTTTACGAAGTAGATGGATTAAAGATTAAGGATTTAATTACAAAATTAATTGAACTTGGTAAGACTAGACATAGCGAAAGAGCAGAAAATAATTATTCCATTGATTCAAATTTATTTAATATGACAAGTTATGGAGCAAAAATTTAATGATTAAAGAAAAGATTTTAGAAATTATTAGAAATTCGAAGCCAAGGTCAAAGGACGAACTCACAAAGCTATTTAAAATTAAAAATAAAGAAAAGAAACAGTTTTTAAAAATAGTTGAGGAACTACAAAGTGAAGGACTTATTTTTGAAGACTCTAGAAAAAAATATAGAGTTGTCGATAATGACAAATTCTTTTACGGAAAACTTCAAACAAATGCAAAGGGTTTTGGATTTTTGATAACGGAAAATCTTGACGAAGATATTTATATATCAAAAAACAATCTAAATTTTGCACTTAATGGCGATGAAGTCATTGTCAGAAGGTACAAAGATTCCTCTGGCGATAGACCTGAGGGAAAAGTGCTTGCCATTGTAAAGAGAGTGAATACAAAATTTGTTGGTGTTTTTCAAGAAAAGAGGGACTTTGGATTTGTAATTACAGACGAGAGTAAAATGGCAATGGATATTTACATTCCAAAGAAAAAAATTAATGGAGCGCGAAATGGTCAAAAGGTAGTTGTAAAAATTGAGAAATGGCCAGAGGAAAACAAAAAACCAGAGGGTCGCATCCTAGAAATTTTAGGTTATCCAGATGATCCTCATGTAGACATAATGTCTGTTGCGGCGTCCCTTGAACTTCCTATGGAATTTAATAAGGCGGCTATTTCTGAAGCAAAGAGTTTGCCGCAGGAGGTTAGTGCTGATGAAATAAAGGGAAGGCGAGATTTTAGAGATTTAACAATTTTTACCATTGACGGAGCGGACTCAAAGGATTTTGATGATGCAATCTCCCTAGAAATTTCTAAAAATGGAAATTACATTTTAGGTGTTCACATTGCAGATGTAGCACATTATGTCCAAGAGTTTGGGGCAATAGATGAAGAAGCATTCAAGAGGGGCAACTCAGTTTACTTACTTAATAAAGTAATACCAATGATACCCTTTGAGCTTTCAAATGGCATATGCTCACTTAATGAGGGTGTAGATAGGCTTACTCTTTCAGTTATTGCAGAGATAAATAAAAGTGGCGATGTAGTAAAATATGAAATCTGTGAATCCGTAATAAATTCAAATAAAAGACTTGTCTACGAAAATGTATCCGATTATTTGGAAAAAAACATAGTTCATGAATCCATAGTTGGACTTGAAAAAATTTTGGACAATATGTATGAACTTTCACAAATTTTACAAAAAAAGAGAGAAGAAGGCGGAGCAATTGACTTCGACATACCAGAAGTAGTAATTGAAGTTGACGAAAATGGATGGCCACAAAATATTCACAAGAAAGACAGAAGGTCTGCCAACAAACTTATTGAAGATTTTATGTTAATGGCAAATGTCTGCGTCGCAAAGGAATATTTTTTCAAGCACATTCCATTTTTATATAGAATTCACGAAAGACCTAAGGAAGACAAAATTTCTGAACTCAATGCCTACCTTAGACCACTTGGATATATGATAAATTTTGATGGAAAAGTCGAGCCAAGGGACGTGCAAAAAGTTCTCGAAAAGGCAAAGGGCACCAAAGAGGAAATGTTCATCTCCACAATGACATTGAGATCTATGACAAAGGCGAGATATTCTGAAATAAATGACATACATTTTGGATTAGCCTTTGACTATTATTCACATTTTACTTCTCCAATAAGAAGATATGCTGATCTCACAATCCACAGAATTATAAAAAGACATCTAAAGGGAACACTATCTAAGGGGATAATAAAAAATTTAAAATTAGTCCTTCCAGAAATTGCAGAGCAAGTTTCTAGGACGGAAAAAATTGCACAGGATGCAGAAAGACAAGTTGAAGACATTAAAATGGCAGAGTATATGTCTGAACGCATTGGAGAAAGATATGTTGGCAGAGTTTCAAGTATCACAAGTTTTGGAATTTTTGTAGAGCTTGATAATTTAATCGAGGGACTTGTTAGTTACAGATCCATGGACGGCTATTACGAATTTGACGTGGATAATTACAAGGCTATTGATTATGAAACAAAAGATGAATTTCACATTGGAGACCAAGTAAGAATTGAAGTTATTAATGTAGATTTAAATATGGGAAATATTGATTTTAAATTAGTAGGTGATGAAGATGAGTAAAGAAAATGATAACGCAATTGCAAACAACAAAAAAGCGAGCCACCTTTATTTTATCGAGGACACTTATGAAGCGGGCATTGAACTTTTCGGAACAGAAGTAAAATCAATAAGAAAGGGACAAGTAAATATAAAGGATTCCTATTGCGACATAAATAAGGGCGAAATTTTTGTATATGGAATGCACATTTCTCCATACGAACAGGGGAATATTTACAATGTTGACCCAATGAGAAAGAGAAAACTTTTAATGCATAAAAATGAAATTCTTCGCCTTGAAAAAGTAAAGACTCAAGATGGTTACACAATAATCCCTTTAAAAGTTTATCTAAAAAGGGGCAAGGTTAAAGTCTTAATTGCAAAAGCAAAGGGTAAAAAGCTCTGGGACAAGAGAGAAACTATGAAGAAAAAAGAAGCAGACAAGAAACTAAGACAAGCACTCAAATACTGAGTGCTTTTTATATGATGATTTTATATTTTGCGTTTATAGTATTAATTATTTTTGAATGATTAAATAGAAGATTAATCTACTTAGGAACTATCTTTGACCTAAATCGAAAGTAAAGAAAATTAAATAATTATAAGATAATATAAAGAATAAGTTTTTAATTAACTTGACACCTATATTAGAATTTGCTAATATTCTAATATAGGTGAATTTTCGAGGTGCATTGATTTTGAAAAAAGTTACTGAAGAACATAAAAGAATAATTAAAGACAGAGCAAGTTTAATAAAGGCAATGGCTCATCCAGTGAGATTATGTGTACTTGATAAATTGATTAATGAAGGAGAAAAAAATGTAACAGAAATAGTGGATTGTATGGATGTTACTCAATCAAATTTATCGCAACACTTATCAAAACTTAGAGATTTAGGAATAGTTGAAGCAAGAAAAGAAGGAAATTTAATTTATTATTCAGTGGAAAGAAAGGATGTAATTTCCATTGTAAAAGTAATAATGAGAGGTGCAGAATGAAAATAATAGTTGTTGGTGGAGTTGCAGGCGGTGCGACGGCAATAGCAAGACTTAGAAGACTTGATGAAAATGCAGAGATTCTTCTTTTAGAAAAAGGAAAATATGTAAGTTTTGCAAATTGTGGTCTTCCATATTATATTGGTGGTGCAATTGAAGAAAGGGACTCTCTTTTTGTAACTACTAAAGAATCTATTGAAGATAAGTACAACATTGAAATTAGAACAGAAAATGAAGTTCTATCAATAGATAAAGAAAATAAAAGAGTTAAAATCATAGATTACACAAGTGGAAGAGAATACGAAGAAAATTATGATAAATTACTTTTATCGACTGGATCAAGTCCTTTTATACCAGATGTAGAAGGAATTAATGAAATGAATATTTTTAAACTTTGGACAGTTCCAGATGTTGATGCAATTTATAGTTTTATAGAAAAAGAAAAACCTAAAAAAGCGGTAGTCGTTGGAGGAGGCTTCATTGGGCTTGAAACGGCAGAGAACTTATATGAAAAGGGTCTAGAAGTTACTATTGTTGAAATGTCAGATCAAGTTATGCCACCGTTAGATAGAGATATGGCAAAAATTTTAGAAAATCATTTAGAAGATAAAGGTGTGAAACTTTTACTTGGTGAAGGATTTGAAGGGACAGAAAATAAAGGAAAAGTTATAAAATTAAAATCTGGAAAAAAATTAGAAACGAATATGACAATTTTATCTATTGGAGTTAGACCTAATAGTGAAATTGCAAAAAGTGCTGGACTTGAATTAAACGAAAAGGGCGGTATAAAAGTAGATAAATTTCAAAAAACATCTGATGAAAATATTTATGCTGTTGGAGATGTAATTGAAGTCAAAGATTTTATATTAGGAACAGACACTATGATTCCTCTTGCTGGACCTGCAAATAAACAGGGAAGAGCTGTTGCATCAAATATTTTAGGAGAAAAAGAAGAAACTTATAAAGCAACTATGGGCACAAGTGTTGCAAAGGTATTTGATATGACTGTTGCAACGGTGGGTTTAAATGAAAAGTCACTAAATAAAAAGGGATACCAGTATAAAAAGGATTATTATATTTCTTTAGTTCACCCAATGTCTCATGCGGGATATTATCCTGGGGCACTTCCTATGACTATTAAATTAATTTTTGGCAGAGATGGTAAAATTTTAGGAGCTCAAATAGTAGGTTATGATGGAGTGGATAAAAGAATAGATACAATTGCAACGACAATATATTTTAAAGGAAATGTATATGATTTAAGTAAGTTAGAGCTTGCATATGCTCCGCCATATTCAAGTGCTAAGGATCCAGTTAATTTTGCAGGATATTTGGCGACAAATATATTAGAAGGACTTACTGAACCAATTACATTACAAGAATTAAAAGATGATAAATCAAAATACACTATACTTGATGTTAGAGAAAAAATTGAGCAAGTATCAGGGATGATGGATAAAGCTATATCTATGCCACTTACTGAAATTAGAAATAGAGTAGATGAACTCGATAAAAATAAAGAGTATGCAATTTATTGTGCAGTTGGAATAAGGGGTTATATTGCTGAGAGAATATTAAAACAAAAGGGATTTAGAGCTCATAATATTTTAGGTGGTTATAGAACTTATTTAGATATAGAAGAGTCTTCAAAATATTCAGATTTGTCAACAGAACAGGATAAATTTGAAAACTTTGAAAATAAAAATGAAGATGATAATAAAAAAATAAAAATATTAAATGTATGCGGACTTTCATGTCCTGGTCCAATAGTTCAAGTATCAGAAGCAATGAATAATCTATCTCCTGGGGAAATAATAGAAGTTTTGGCAACAGATCCAGGCTTTGCTAGAGATATAAAATCATGGGCAAACAATACAGGAAATACATTAATAGAAAGCAGTGCTGATAAAGGGAAATTTTCTGCAAAAATTCAAAAGGGCAAAGGCGTAGAAAAGGCAGAAAAAAAAGCCACAAATATTAAAGAAAAGACAATGATCATATTTGACGGAGATTTAGACAAAGCAATAGCTTCTTTTATAATTGCCACAGGTGCTGCAGCAATGGGAAATAAAGTAAATATGTTTTTTACATTTTGGGGTCTAAGTATATTAAGAAAAGAAAAGGCTCCAAAGATTAAGAAAGATTTTATGTCAAATATGTTTTCAAAGATGCTTCCAAAATCTTCGAGAAAACTTGGCCTATCTAAGATGAATTTCTTTGGAATGGGATCAAAAATGATAAGAAAAGTAATGAAGGATAAGGGAGTTTCATCTTTAGAAGAACTTATATTAAATGCTCAAAAAGCAGGAGTTAAAATGACAGCTTGTCAAATGTCTATGGATGTAATGGGACTTTCAAAAGAAGAATTGATTGATGGAGTAGAAGTAGGTGGAGTTGCAACAATGCTTTCAGATAATGACAACTCTAATATGAATTTATTTATATAAATTTAATAACTAAAAAATTTGCTGAGGTTGTAGAACA
>NZ_JALEOV010000076.1 GCF_022767005.1 Peptoniphilus sp.
ACCCAGGTCTCTATACCCACTTTAAAAAATATAGAATATCACCCCATTGCTTTAGGCATACCAGGGCAACAATCCTAGTAGGCTCTGGTATAGACTTAACTGTAGTCTCTTATGTAATCGGTGATGAGATAGAAACAATTATGAATACCTATGTAGAAGTGAATGAGGATAATATCGGAGAAAAGTTTGACCAAATAAGAGCCTTAATCTGAATGTTTTTGACGAATTTTTGACGGAAAAAATAAAAAGGCTTAAAATCAGTGATTCTAAGACCTTAAAATATAATATCTCCTTATTTGTTTAATCTCACTATAACTACAAAATTTCCTTTTCTGGTATTTCCCTCTACATCATAAATTTTAAATCTCCCGTACTTTCTTAATGAAACTAAGTCGCCTAAATCTAGTTCAAAATGAGATCTAGTTTCAACAGAAAAGTTGACTTTCACAAGTTCATTATTTATCATGTTTTTTACCTTTGACCTTGATAAATTAAAAACTTTTGAAATTAAATTATCAAGTCTAAAAGATGATACAATAATTTTTTTATAATCAAATTCTTTTTTAGGAAGATCTAGAGCTTTTTCTTCACGACTAAGAATAACACTATATTTGGAAATTTTTGTGAGATTTATTTCTATGAAGTTTGCAATTTCTCTTTTAACAAAAAAATAAGTGAATTTTTCGCCAATTAAAATATCACCTATTTTTCGTCTGTCTATGCTTAAACCCAAAATTGATCCAAGCACATCGCTATGTTTAATTTTTTCATTAGATTCAAATTTGAATAAGACAATATCATCTGCATCATTCTCATATTTAAAACTTGGATAAATATATATGATATTAGATTCACTGTCTTCATATCCCCCAAAAACTTCATAGGAAATCTCATTTTTAAACCTATTTAAAATGGAAATAGATAAATTAATCTCATGAGGATTTAAAAAGTCAGTAGATGTAGTTATATAACTATTCATTACATGCTCCATCTTATCAATAACTTTCCTTATAGCAGTCCTTTCCTCAGGTCTGTTTATATGATTAATTAAATCTATTCTATTTAATTTTACCAAGGAAACATTCCATTGTTTTTAAGTTGCTCTTTTAATCCATCGATTTCAACATTGTTTGGTGCTAAGATAAAAATATCTTTATTAACTTTTTGCATCTTGCCATCAACTGCATAAAGAGCTCCACTTACAAAATCAAAAATTTGTCTTTTTACATCAACGTCAAGTTGTTCAAAATTTAAAACAACTGCTTTGAAATCTCTTAAATCATCGACAATAAGTGGTGATTCATCATAAGAAAGTGGTTCGTGGACTGTAATTACCATACCATTTGATGATACTCTAGGTTTAGCTTTAGAATGAGTAATACTCTTTGTTGTATAAGTAGGTTCAGCCACTTCATTTTCCTTAACATCATTTTCAAACTCATCGTCAAAATCTTCGTATTCATATTCATCTGCAAAACCGAAAATTTTCTTTAATTTGTCCATTGTTTTTTCTGCCATAATATCCTCCTAATTATAATTTCTATTTCCAAATAATTTAGAACCAACCCTAATCATATTGGATCCTTCTTCTATTGCCAATTTAAAATCATGGCTCATACCCATTGATAAATATTTCATTTCAACACCTTCGTATTTTTTTGACGAAATATTTTCAAACATATTATTCATTTTCTCAAATAATTTTCTTAGCAAAGTCTCATCGGGACTATTGGGTGCAATTGCCATAAGACCTTTAATATTTATATTTTTATAATCTAAAAGTTCATAAATAAAATCTTCAGTATTCTCATATTTTATGCCAGATTTAGTTTCTTCATTGCCAATATTTATTTGAACAAGACAATTTACTTTTATATTATCCCTTGCTGCTCTTTTATCAATTTCTTGAGCTAATTTTATTCTGTCAAGAGACTGAATTAATTCTACTTTGTCATAAATATATTTTACTTTATTAGTCTGT
Organism: Peptoniphilus sp.; assembly: GCF_022767005.1. Classification (GTDB taxonomy): domain Bacteria; phylum Bacillota; class Clostridia; order Tissierellales; family Peptoniphilaceae; genus Peptoniphilus_A. The sequence continues at coordinate 1,982 of NZ_JALEOV010000076.1, forward strand.
AAATTGCCAATCAAATGAAAATTTATTTTATTATTTTTTAATTTATTTTCAATTTCTTTATCTTCAATTTTTGAAACAAGCTCTTGAACTTTATTTTCGCCAAAATCTATGACACCAAGTTTATTAAATTCCTTTATCATTTCAACAGGATGTGTCTTTGAAACAGCAATTAGCTTGACATCCCTTCTAAAGTTAGAATGATCTTTTGCAAGCTCAATGTCTTCATAAAGTTTTTTTAAATTTTCTTCTAAATTCAAAATATCACCTCAATTTAATATCCTTGACTCATCCACAGTTTTTGGACTCAATACAATGGCATCATTAACAGTTACAGTTTTATAACTCTTATCTCCAATATTAATCACCGATTGTTTGTTGCCCTTATTAATAAATACATTGTCGCTATTTTCATTAACTATTTCAACTGGCACAAATTTAACAAGACCCTTTATCTCTTGAACGTATACTCCCGTCAAATTATTTCTATCAATTAAAGTGGATTTTGGAATTTCAAATCCCTTAGTTTTATTTACAATAATTTTTCCATCATGAATCCTATTTGAATACACATTTTCAAAATATCTATCTAAACTTACAATTATAACTGCATGATCCTTATCCTTATTTATTTTTTCCACATTGCCATATAAATTTTCTATATCAGGAATTTGAATCTTTACTGAATCACCAATGTTGTAATTTGTAATCTGTGATACGTTATTTATAGTGCAAGCGACTTTCCAATTAAGATTATTTATAATCTTAAAAAGAGGATCACCATTCTTTACTTTAGTTTCCATTTCTAAACTTTTAAAATTATAATCTTTGTCTAGATATTTATAAGTAAACTTATCAAGATTATCAATTTTAAAATAATCTTCATTTCCATCTATTTTGTAAGAAACAATGCCACTAAATTCAGTAACATATGAATAATTATATTTTGAAATCCTCTCTTCTAAATCCTTCTCTTTAAGCACAAGAGCATCTTCAGATAATGAAAGATAATCTTTTAACTCTGCCTCGTTAATATTCTCTATAGAAGCTTCATCAGAGGAATTAATATCAAAATAAACTCCAGAATAGTTTTTATTCTTAATTTGTTCCTGAAGATTTTTTGTAAAACTATGATTGTTTTCTTTTTCTACGGGTTCAATCCCCTTTTTAATTTTTAATGCTGCTTTAACCTTATTTAACTCATCTTTTAAAGAAGAAACATCTTCCATCAAATTTAAATTTGCAACTTCATAACCCGCTGGAACTTTTTGTCCTTCACTAGCATGAAAAACGGCAATGCCATCGCCTATAGAAAAATATGTTTTTTCCTCAAATAGATTATAAATTTTTGTATCAATGTCTTTTTCAAAAGTGGTCAAAGTTGGAAAAATTGTTTTATAATTATTTATGCGATTGCCTCTTATTAATTTTGTAAAAAATATCATGATAATAATAAATAATAAAAGAGCAATTAACCTTCGCCTAAAAAATTTATTTTTTTTTAAAAAATTATTCAAATAACCACCTATTCATCAAATAATTATATCACAAACTCCCGCAATATGTTATTATTCGAAAAAGATTTGCTCTATTTCGTCCTTGTTTTTTCTCGTCATTAAATCAAATACAGCCTTTTTTGGATCATAATTTTCATACAGTACCTTGTAAAGTGCATTTGTTATTGGCATTTCAATGTTTTTTAGCTTTGAAAGTTTATAAGCAGACTTTACAGTTTTTACACCTTCCACAACTTGACCAACTTCTTTGCAAGCTTCATCCATGGATTTTCCCTTACCAATTAAAATTCCAGCTCTCCTATTTCTTGAGTGCATACTTGTGCAAGTAACTATTAAATCTCCAACTCCTGACAAGCCATTAAATGTATGAGGATTTGCACCCATTGCAATGCCAAGCTTACTCATTTCATAAATTCCACGAGTCATAAGAGCAGCCTTTGAGTTATCACCATAGCCAAGTCCATCATTCATTCCTGCAGCTAGTGCTATAATATTTTTAAGAGCTCCTCCCATTTCAACTCCAATTAAATCAGGATTTGTGTATATTCTAAAAATTGAAGTAGAAAATTCATGTTGGATAGTTTTCGCTGCCTTCAAATCTGTAGACGAAACCACAACTGTTGTTGGAATATCCCTTCCAACTTCTTCGGCATGAGATGGACCTGAAAGGGCAACAAATGAATTATCTTTTAAAACCTCAGCTGAAATCTCTGATATTCTATCTAGTGTTTCAAGTTCAATACCCTTAGACAAATTTACAATAATTGTCTTTTTTGGAATCTTCCCCTTAATATTTTCTAAAATTTCTCTAGCACTTGAAGTTGGCACTGCAAGTACAAAAACATCAATATTGCCAAGAACACTAGACAATTCATTGGTTAGATTTATATCGCTATTAAACTTAGCTCCTGGAAGATATTTTGTATTTTCTTTATTTTTTTTTATATCATTTACTACAGATTTATTTCTAATATAGAAGTTTACATTATGTCCTTTATTTGACAAAAGCCTTGCAACAGCAGTTCCCCAGCTTCCACCACCACATAGTGTGATATTCATTTTTTACCTCCTATTTTATTTTCATTTCCATTTATAATTCTCTTTATATTTTCCTTATGTCTTATTATTCCAATTAAAGCAATTACAATAATCAAAATTATATTTGCAATACTTAATTGAGACATAAAAGTGTAGACAATGATAATTGAAATGAAAAATAAAATTGAACCAACTGAAACCATTTTTGTGAGAACAGTTCCTAGAACCCATACAATGTAACATATTAAAGTGAGTGGAAAATTAAAAAGTGCAAGTGCGCCCAGTGTAGTTGCAACGCCTTTTCCACCTCTAAAGCTCATATAAAATGGAAAATCATGTCCTATTACCGCTCCAAGTATTCCTAGTGGAACAAAATCCACTCCGAAAATTTTTCCAATAATATAAGTTACAGCCACTCCCTTTAAAAAATCAATCGCAAAAGTCAAAACTCCTGCTTTTTTTCCAAGAACTCTCATTGCATTAGTTGTGCCAGCATTTCCAGAACCGTAATTTCTAATATCTTTATCTAAGAATAATTTACCAATAATATAGGAGCCGGAAATTGTTCCTATAAAATAGGAGAGGATTAAAACTATAAGATAATTCATCTTCTAGGTCCTTTGTCAGCTCTTGAACTAATTCTATTTTTTAATTCCAAAATAATTGGAGTTCCAGCAAAGGAATAACTATCTCTAATTTGATTTTCAATATATCTAAGATATGAGAAATGAAATAATTCTTTGTCATTTACAGAAAGCAAAAATTTAGGTGGTCTGACACTTACTTGTGAACCGTAATATAATTTTCCTCTCTTTCCTTTATCAGATGGAGGTTGATTCATTAAAACAGCTCTATTTAAAATATCATTTAGTACTCCTGTTTGAATTCTGTGATTGTAATTGTTGTTTACAACTTCTATTAAATCCAAAAAGTCGTTAACTCTTTGACCGGTTTTTGCAGATATAAATATTATTGGAGCATAAGTTACAAAAGGAAGTTTGGTTCTAATATCTTTCTCAAAATTTTTCATAGTCTTTGTTTCTTTTTCAAGAGCGTCCCATTTATTAACTGCAATAATAATTGCCTTATTATTATCATGAGCATAACCTACAATTTTAGAGTCCTGTTCTGTTACACCCTCAAGAGCGTCAATCATAAGAACGCATACATTAGATCTTTCAATTGCAGTAAGAGTTCTTATAACAGAATACCTTTCAACTCCTGGAATTATTTTTTTCTTTTTTCTAAGCCCAGCAGTATCTACAAAAATATATTCATTGTCCTTATATTTAATTAAAGAGTCAATTGAATCTCTAGTAGTTCCTGGAATATTTGTAACTATTGAGCGATTTTCTCCAGTTAAATAATTTAAAAGCGAAGATTTACCAATATTTGGCTTTCCAATTAAAGTTACTCTGATATTATCATCATCTTCCATCTCATTTATTGGTTTAAGATCGCTTACAACTTCATCAAGTAAATCACCTACACCTATGCCTTGTTCTGCACTTATGCCAATGGGTTCACCTAAACCTAATTCATAAAAATCAAAAATATTTTCTTTTGTGATTTTCGAATCATATTTATTTACCGCTAAAACTACTTTAGTCTTGTTTTTCCTCAAAAAATTTGAAATTTCTCTATCTGTTGGATTCAATCCTTCAGCACCATCTACTAAAAATATTACGACATCAGAAGTTTCTAATGCCATATCGATTTGTGCCTTTATATTAGACATAAAAATGTCTTCATCTTTTAAATCAAGTCCGCCAGTATCAACAAGTAAAAATTTATAATTAAGCCATGATGCAGGTTGATAAATTCTATCTCTAGTTACACCTGGAGTATCCTCTGTTATTGAAATTTTTCTTCCTACTATTTTATTAAACAAAGTAGATTTACCGACATTTGGTCTGCCAATTATTGAAACTATGGGCATTTCCATATAATCACCCCTATCTTATTGATTATAACAAATTAAATTATTAGATTCAATTTAGTATTTACAATTGAGAATAAAAAATCTCCATAGTATAATTTATGTGGTGATATAATGGCAAAAGTATTAAATAATATAAAAGATGCAAAGGATTTAATGAATCTTTCATTATTCACAGGTGCACTGTTAATTCAAAATGGAGCTGAAAGTTATAGAGCTGAAGATACTATTGAAAGAATTTGTAAATCTGTTTCAAACATTTCTAATGTATCTGCCTATGCTCTTCCCTCTGCAATTTTTATTTCTATGGAGTTTGAAGGTGAAACTCTTAGCAATTTCAGAAAAATTACTATTTCCGACACAAATTTATATAAAATTGATGCTGTAAATTCTTTTTCAAGGGAATTTGTCTCAAAAGATCTCTCAATTAAAGAGGCTTATGACATACTTTTTCAAATTGATGGAACAGAAGAAAATCCATTGAAGATTTATATTTCTGGTGGAATAACATCTTCTTTCTTCTCAGTTTTATTTGGAGGAAGTATAAAAGACTTTTTTGCAAGTTTCATTATTGGAATTTTTATTTCAGTGGTTCTTGAAAAATTAAGCTATTTTAAACTTTCTTTCTTTATAAATAATATTATCTGCGCTTTTATCACATCAGTTCTTGCCATTATATTTGCGTATTTTGGCTTTGGTTCAAATATTGATAATATTATTATCGGTGTTATAATGCTTCTTGTACCTGGTGTTGCAATAACAAATTCAGTTCGAGATATTATGAGTGGAGAATTTATTACGGGTGCTATAACTATGATTAAAGCCTTTTTTATTGCACTTGCTATTGCCTTTGGTGTAGGAGTTGGATTAAAAATTATGAGGTTTATAATATGAAGATACTGATTCAATTTTTTTTATCAATGCTTGCAACATATGGCTTTACAATTTATTTTAAACTTCCAAAAAAAGTTAGACTTGTCACTTCAGCTCTTAGTGGCTTTATATGGGTTATCTATGAATTATTATTTGATTTTAGTGGGAATTATATAATTTCCCTTTTAATTTCATCATTTTTAATTGGTATATTTTCTGAAACTTTTGCAATACATTTTAAAAAGCCTGCCACAGTTTTTACTTTACCATGTCTTATACCTCTAGTACCTGGTGCTGGAATGTACTATATTATGTATTACTTTATTGAATCTAATTATGTATTGATGCGCGAGCAGGTTATTAAAACAACTTTAACTACTTCTGCACTTGCTCTTGGTATAGTTTTATCTCAAGGTTTAGTTAGAATAATAAGAGAATTAATAAAAAGCATGAAAAATAAAAAAGGTAATGATTTTCCATTACCTTTTTAAAATAAACTTTGAATAATTTTACTTCCTGCTATTATAGTTCCAATTGATGAACCAATATTAGCTAGTATTACAACTAATAATGCCTTTAAAAATTTATTATTAAGCCAACTTTTTATATTAAAAATATCATCAGGAATATTATTTACATCTTCCACCGTTGGCTTTTTAAGGCTTGCTTCCACAAGTCCAGCAAACCATCCACATGCTAACATTGGATTTATTGATGTAAAGGGAGCTGCCACAAAAGCTGTAATCACACTAAGTGGATGAGGAAGACAAAGAGCTGTAAAAACAGCAGCAAGTATTGAATTAAATAAAAACCATGACTTAATTTGCTCAATACCTGTATCCATATTTTGTTTAAACCCAAATGCAATTAAAAGAACTATTAAAATTGGAATTAACCAAGGAACAACCTTCCCCATAAAAGATTTCGGAGGAATTTTATCAAGTTCATTAATATCTTGTTTTTTAAAAACTTCTTCTTCAACACCAAGTGTATGTGCAGCACCAAGTATTGCAATAACTTTTTTACCAGGTGCATTTTTAATATTATATGCTAAATACTTATCTCTTTCATGTAAAAGAGTTGCGGCAATTTGAGGATAATCTTTCCCCATATCTTCAATTGCAAGTTCTAAATTATCCCTTTCTATTAACCTTTGCAAATCCTCTTCGGACACATCTTCATCTTCATCCATTGCCATTAAAGAGAAAAATAATTTAATTTTTTCAAAAAATCCCATTTTTCTCCAAATACGCATAAAAGTAGTTTGAATACTTCTATCTGCTAAAACTAAATTAATGCCAAGCTCTTCTGAAGCTTTCATTCCTTCAATCATTTCTTGACCTGGTTTTGTTTTTAGCTTTTTTGCAATATTTTTTTGGTATGATGAAAGGATTAAATTAGCAATTAAGAGTGTAACCTTCTTTTGTTTAATTATATCTATAATATTTGTATTTTTCCAAGCATCAGGATCCTTTAAATTTTTATACCTTTGCTCATCCAATTCAATGCATATTGAATCTGGTTTTTCTTCTTTAATAGTTTCTCTAACTAATTCAGCACTTTCTTGAGATACGTGAGCTGTTGGTATTAAAATTATCTCTTTACCATTGTAATCTATTCTAATTAATTTATCCTTCATTTTTCTCCTAAACTTAAGAGTTATTCTCTTTCTTCTGTCAAAGTATAAGTTTCGCCATTTACTCTATTATAATAAGTAATAGTGAGTTTTTTGTCTTCACTTTTTTCACTCATAATAGTTTTATCAAAAACTTTTAAATTTCTAATTCCATTTTCTGTAACAATTTTAAAGTTATCTAGATAATTCACAGATGAATTTAAAATATCTATGCAAAAAGCGTTTAATAATTTAAAATTATTTTCTTGTTCATCTTTTTCGTTATTGATTGCATTTATACCTATATTCTTTTCAGTACTCAATATTTTTATATTTTCATTTTCGCCAAAAATATTTTCATAAATAGAAAAAAATTCTTCTTCCTCTTTTAATATATTTTCTTTTTCTTCGTTTAATTGCGAAAATTTTGAGCTGTCATTTAATAAAATAGATTTTAGCATATAATTGTTTCCATTTTTTAAATAATCGATAATGCCTAAATTTTCATAAGCTTTAAGATTGTGTTTTGCTATACTTCTATTTAAATCATAATTATAATATGAATTTAAAATAAACTGAATCATGAGTAAGTTAGATTTAATATCATCTTCTGTTATATTATCTTTAATAAAATTTCCCTTTAAGGACTTATAATCATAAAGTTTTTTGTTTTCAATATTATAAAACTCATTAAAATTATTTTTGCGAAAAGAAATCATTGAATCTAATATTTCTTTATTCATATTATCAATTTCTAAAGTTTTATTTTTTATAATGTCAAATTTATTTATTTCATTATTTATAACTTCAAGTTTTGATTTCTTGTTATTACTCTCTTGACTTAAGTCCTTGAACTTTTCTTCCGCTTTAGCTTTTTTATCCAACAACAAAGAATTTGTTCTTGAAAGATTAAAGTATGATGACCCAGTAGCTTTTAAATTTGAAAATCCCAAAAAAGATAAAATTATAGAAAAAATGATGAAAATGACTGATAACACAATATTTTTACTTTTGTTCATTTTTATCACTCTTTTCTAAAGCCTTTAATATGCCAAGATTTTTATAATAATTAGAAACTTTTTCTTGAATAAATTTATTCAAATAAACTAGATTTTCAGAATTTAATTTTCCAGTCTTATAACCCTTTCTCTCAATTTCCTTATAAATATTTAATAAATTATTCACATCTGAATAGATTTCACTAAGTGAAGATGTCTCATTATTTATGTAGAAATAAATACTAGAACTATATATTGATGTGTAAAAAACCAGTACATTTAACTCTTTAGAATTTTTATTTAGTCCTAAAATAGTTTTAACAAAACCACTAGAATTTTCAACTAAGTCTTTTACGTTAATCTCATTATAAATATTCTCGTGTTTGTCTAAATTTGAGTTACTAGAAAGTTCTAAAAAGTCACTTACAGATTTATCATAGCCTTCTTTTTTGTAAATATCTGAATCAAAATAATCTCTATAAGCAATAAGTCTTTCCTTTATTTCAGAAATTATTTCTTTATTTTTATTTAAATAATCTTCTTTTAATCTATTAATTTCTTCAGATTTATTTGATTCAAATTGATAGCCATATTTTTCATAAAATTCCTGTGACTTTAAATTAAATTCAATTTCTAGGGCATCAATATTCTCACTGATGCCCTTAGATTTATTTTCAATAGAATTTATTTGCTCTTCAATTTTTTTATTCTCAGAAATTAACTCAGTAGAATATTTTTTGTTTGCAAATGAATATATTAAAAATATCAAAGATAAAATAAAAACTATAACTGAAAAAATATAAAGTATTTTATACCAGTTTTTACTAAACATTTCTCACCTACATTTTTTCGAGGAAAATATCACCCTTGTTTGCTTTTTGAAATTTGTGATCTATTCCTTTTATAATTAAATAGGAAATAATAAGAGATATTATTCCCATAATAAGTGATATTAGCTCAATATTTTTCATAAACATTTTGCTCATTAAATAATAAGAAATTGTAATTGTAGACATAAATAAAATTAAAGGAAGTCCATATACTAAAAATTTATATGAAAGTATAGACTTATCCCTAGTTTTAATTTTTACAACATCACCAATATCAGCAGATAATGTGTTTGGAAATTCAAAAAGTTCGCTTTCTGATTCAGCACATTTTGCACTACAAGACTCACAACTTTCTCCACAAGCACTTTCCCTAGTAAATTCCACAAAAATTTTATTGTTATTCTTTGCTCTAACAATTCCAATACTTTCCATTATATCACCCTATTTTTTCTTCTTTTATTTTTTATTTTTTTCTTCTAATACCTTTATATGAACTTCTTCAAGTTGTTTTTCTGTAAGATATGTTGGTGCACCAGTTAATAAACAAGTTGCTGCTTGAGTTTTTGGAAAAGCTATTACGTCTCTTATGCTGTTAGCTTTTGTAAATAACATTACAAGTCTATCCAAACCATAAGCAAGTCCTCCATGTGGTGGTGCTCCATATTTAAAAGCTTCTAATAAGAATCCAAATTTTTCATCTGCTTCTTCATCAGAAAGTCCCAAAGCTTCAAACATCTTCTTTTGAACTTCTGGATCATTTATTCTAATGCTCCCTCCTCCCATTTCATCACCATTAATTACAATATCATAGGCCTTAGCTCTTGCGTTTTCTTTGTCCGTAGTTAATTTATCAAGATCTTCGTCCATTGGACTAGTAAATGGATGGTGCATAGCAACATATCTTTGTTCTTCTTCATCATATTCAAAAAGTGGAAATTCCGTTATCCATGTTAGTTTAAAATCATTTTCGTCTATAATATCCATATCTCTAGCAATTTTATTGCGAAGATTTCCAAGTCCGCTATAAACAACTGAATTTTTATCCGCTAAAATTAAAATTAAATCACCTTTTTTGGCATCAAAAGCCTTAATAATTTCATTCATTTTATCTTCTGATAAAAATTTTGCAACTGGAGATTCAATTTCATCCTCAACTCTAATCCATGATAATCCCATTGCCTTAAAATCCTTAACAAAGGATTCTAGTTTTTTAACTTGCTTCTTTGAATAAAACTCACTTCCACCGTCAACTTTTATGCCTCTAACACTTTTTCCTCTTTCAGTGTTTCCTTCAAATACTTTAAACCCACAGTCTTTAACTATATCAGAAATGTTATGAAGTTCCATTCCAAATCTTAAGTCTGGCTTATCAACACCAAATCTATCCATAGCTTCAGAATATTTCATTCTCTTTAATGGAAGTTCAATGTCCTTATTTAAAATTTCTTTAAATAATCTTTGTAAAAATTTTTCGTTAATTTCCATTACGTCTTCTTCAGTCACAAAGCTAAGCTCCATATCAATTTGAGTAAATTCAGGTTGTCTATTTGCTCTTAAATCTTCATCTCTAAAACACTTTGTAATTTGAATATATCTATCAAATCCTGCAACCATTAAAAGTTGTTTCATAAGTTGTGGAGATTGAGGAAGTGCATAAAATTTGCCTGGATTGACTCTACTTGGCACTAAATAGTCCCTTGCTCCTTCAGGCGTAGGTTTAGTTAACATTGGAGTTTCGATTTCAATAAATCCATTCTCATAAAAAAAGTCACGAGTTACCTTATAAATTTTTGATCGAATCATTAGATTTTTTTGCATACTTGGTTTTCTTAAATCTAAAGTTCTATACTTTAATCTCATGTTTTCAGATACATTGTCGTTGTCCTTAACATAGATTGGCGGAACTTCAGACTCACTTAGAATTTTAAGTTCACTTGCAAGAACTTCAACTCTTCCTGTTTCAAGTTCTTCATTTATTGAAGATCTCATTCTAACTTTACCCTTAATAGCAATTACAAACTCACCGCGAAGATGAGATGCCTTTTCTAAAAGATCATCACCAGATGTGTCATCAAATACTATTTGAGCAATTCCACTTCTATCTCTAAGGTCTACAAAAATAATTGAGCCAAGGGATCTTTGTTTTGCAACCCAACCCATTAATGTGACTTCATTTGAAATCATTTTTTCTGAAATCTCATTACAATAATTACTTCTTTTGAGATTTCCCATTTTTTCAGCCATATTTCCTCCTAAAAATTAAACTCCAAGCCTCAAATGGTTTGGAGCTTATTCGTTAACACTATAAAACGATTAGCGATCTATTTAATTAAATGTTTCTCATAATTTTCTAATTTAATTATAAAACAAGGTCTTTGAAAATTCAACTTTAACAGATTCTGTTATCTATTCTATTAGAGAATCCCTCAATATCTCTAACTTTATTCTCACATAATAGTTTTTCTTTTACAAACCTTGCTCCTTTATCCATTCCTTGACAGCCTGCAAGTAAAAGTACATCTCCACTTTTTAATAAATCTATTGAATTATTTATACCTTCTTCTAGAGTTTCATAAATTTTACAATCAATATTATTTTCTTTTAAAATTGACTTAAAAATATTTAATTCGTCTTCTGTAACTTTATCTTTTTTCTTTACAGTATCTCTAGATAAAGTTGCAGATAAATTTTTTGGCTTTAAAATTTTAATCCACTTAACTAATCTTTCTGTAATTTCTCTATTAACTTCTACTCCTCTATTTCCCCTTATTGCATATAATATGTTTAAATCATTGTATTTCATCATTTCAAGGGTTTCCATAGTAGCGTCAATGTTTTTTTCATTTGCAAAATGATCGTCTAAAATCTTAAAATCTTCATCGAAAATCAACTCAAATCTTCTTTCTACGCCCTTAAAATTTTTAAGAGCCTCTTTAATTACATTACTATCAATTTTTAGACATAATGCTACAATAATAGCAACTACAGAGTTCATTACTGAAGAATATCCAACAGAACCGAGTTCAATAGAAATGCTAGATTTTTTTATTGTAAAATCTTTTAATTCTACATCCCTATTAATATTAAAAGTATATTTTCCCTTTCCTGTAGATAAATCTAAATCAGAAATTCCAAAATCAGCATTCTCATTTTCCAAAGAAAAGGATAGTACTTTTGCTTTCGTTTTATCTTTTAAAGAATAGATCATTTCATCATCTGCATTTAAAATTGCAATAGCATCCTTCTTTGCATATCTAATGAGTCTTGATTTATAATGAAAATATTTTTCAAAACTTCCATGTTGATCTATGTGTTCTCTTCCAAGATTGTTAAAAGTAACAATATCAAAATCAATATTTTTATCTCTAAAAAGTTCTTGTGCTGACGATGAAACTTCCATTGTAACATCTGTAATGTTTTTATCTAGCATATCTCTTAAATAAGATTGAAGAATTAGGGATTCTGGTGTAGTAAGAACTGAAGGAATTTTTACATCTGCATATCTTGTTAAAACTGTTCCTATAATTGCAGTATTTCTTTTATCTTCTTTTAAGATAGAATCAACCATAAAAGCCGTAGTTGTCTTGCCGTTTGTTGCTGTAATTCCAATCACTTTAATTTTTTTTGATGGATTTTCATAAAAATTTGTTGCCATGTCTGCCAATGCAATTCTAGAATTTTGGACCCTTATTTGATTTATATCAACATCAACAAAGTCTTCCACTACGGCAATTTCTGCACCTAGCTCCTTTGCTTTTTTAATAAATTTGTGTCCATCTGTTATATATCCCTTTATTGCAACAAAAATAGCACCTTCTACTACATCATCCGTATGAAAGGCTATTCTCTTTACTTCTTTATTTTCATCTATTTTAAAATTTGCATCAACAATATTTATATTTTTAAAAATTTTGCTTAATTTCAAAATTTATCTCCTTGTTAAATATTCTTCAAGATTTTTAGAGTTTAGATTTCTGTTAAATTTTCCCTTTGAATCTAAAATTTTTGTGCTGGCTCCAAGTCCAAAACCGATTATATTTTCAAGCTCCTCCATCATTACAATATTGTAAATTGAGGAATAACCTTTTTTTGCATATCCAACATTTTCTGAACTGATAACGGATTTTTTCTGCCTATATAGATAATAAGGCTCATAACCTGAATTTAACATAAGAGTTTTAGATTTTTCCAAGAGATCGCTGTAATCTTCTCTATTAATATAACTATTTTCAAAAAGTTTTGAACCGTTTTTTAGTGCCAAAGTGTGCAGTGTAATATTTTCTGGAGAAAATTCTATTGCTTTTTTTATAGAATTTAATATACTTTCTTTACTTTCACCAGGTAATCCCATAATTAAATCCATATTTATAACATCAAAACCAATTTTCTTAGCCTTATCAAACCAATACCTAATATTTTCATTTGAAGTTCTATTCAATTTACTTATTACATTTTCGTTAAAAGTTTGTGGATTTAAAGAAATTCGATTAACTCCATTATTCTTTAACATCTCTAAAATTTCAACATTAAGGCTGTCAATTCTTCCACACTCAACTGTAAATTCCTTTGTATTTTTAAATTTTTTTAAAATAGCATCAATAATTTTCTCTAGATTATTAAGTCCAATTGACGTTGGGGTCCCTCCTCCAATATAAATTGAATTTGGATAATTTAAAAAATTTAATTCGTAGTTTTTTATATCTTCAATTAAGTTTTTTGTGTATAAATTCATCTTTTCCTTGTTCTCAATAGTTGTGTCAAAGGAACAATAAAGACATCTGCTTGGACAAAAAGGTATGTGAACATAGACATTATAATTTTTTATACTTGAATTATTTCTGATTTTTCCTTGATTCTTATATACTCTATATAAAAAATTTGTATCTTCTATACTTATTCTATATTTATCAAATAAAATTTTTTTTGAATTTTCATATGAATTACTTTCAAATACTTTTGAAATAAGCTTTAATGGTCTTACACCAGTTAAAATTCCAAAGCTACTATCAAAATCTTTATAATTTGAGAATAAATCAAATAAAAATCTCTTTATAATAAAGTGTGGATTTTCCTTTTTTATTATTAATTCTTCACTTTTTTTAATTCCACTTCCAAGAATTTCAATATTAATAATCTTGCCTTCGACTTTTATTTTTAAATCAATATCTAGTTCTTTATAATCCTTTGGAAGTTTCATCCTAAAAAATTCAAAAATCGACTTTTTTAGACCTTCGTTTTCATTTTCAATTGTAATCATAAACTTCTCAAATAAGGATTGGATGCTTTTTCATAACCCATTTGTGATTCTGGACCATGACCTGATAATACATAAATTTCATCATCAAGTTCCCTTAGTTTTTTTAAAGATTCAATCATAAGTGAATTGTCAGATTCAGGAAAATCTGTCCTTCCAATGGATCCGTTAAATAACGTATCCCCTGCAAACAAATAATTTTTAAAAAGATAGCATACTGAACCAATTGTATGTCCAGGAGTTGCAATAACTTTTATTGTATCATCAGAAAAAGGAATTTCGTCCCCATCTTCTACAAATACATCTACATCTGAAGCCTCAATTTGAAGTCCAAAGGCTGATTCTCGCACTTCTCTTGGATTTTCTAAAAAGTTTTTGTCATTTTTATTTAAATATACTGGTGCATTAAATTTTTTCACCAATTGAGCCACTGCCCCTACATGGTCAAAGTGACCATGAGTAAGCAATATATATTTTATTTTCAAATCATTTTTTTCAATTGCCTCAATGATATTTTCGCTTGATCCGCCGGGATCAACTACAAATGCGCTTTTATTTTCGTCAAAAAGAATAAAACAATTTTCCTGCAATTCTCCGACAACTAATTTAATAATTTTATATTCCATAATTCACCTAAAATTCCTTACTAGAATCCAATAAAATTGTAACAGGACCATCGTTAATAAGTTCTACGTCCATATTTGCACCATATTCTCCATGAGAAACTTTTACATTCAACTTTTTAAGTTCATCAATAAACTTTTTGTACAAAACAATTCCATCATCAAATTTAGCAGAACGAACATAACTAGGTCTGTTCCCCTTTCTAACGTCTCCATATAAAGTAAATTGACTAACTACAAGAATTTCTAATCCATAGTCAAGTAAAGATTTATTCATCACACCATCTTCATCATCAAAAACTCTAAGCTTAATCACCTTTTTTAAAATATAGTCTAGATCTTTTTCGTCATCATTGACTTCTACTCCAAGGAGCACCATTAGCCCCTTATCTATCTTTGAAATAATTTCTCCATCAACAGATACGCTAGAACTCTTTACTCTTTGAACTACTGCTCGCATTTAATCACGCCTTTACTCTATATACCTCGAGAACATTATTTATTCTCTTTAATTTTTCCATCAATCTTTCAAGTTCTTCACTATCAGTAATCTCAACTGTTATGTCAATTACAGCATCTCCACTTTTTACAACTTTAGCATTTAAATAAGAAATGCTTAATTTTGAATCATTTACTCTATTAGCAATATCTCCAATTACATTTGGTTTGTCAAAGGCTCTTATCTCAATAGATGCACTGTAACTTGTGGCATTACTACTTTGCCATTTAACTTCAACAAGTCTTGAAGGATCAATATTGTTTTGCATGTTTTTGCAGTCTTTCCTATGGACAGATATGCCTCTTCCAATAGTGATATACCCTACTATGTCGTCTCCGGGAACTGGTGTGCAACATTTTGCAATTCTTACATTAACACCGTCGACGCCCTTAACTTCAATTCCCTGGCTATTGTATCTCTTCTTTAGTTGAACAATTTGTTCAACATCTTTTGCATCTTTTTTATAAAATTTATTATAAATATCAATAAGTTTAGCAGTTACTTGTGCTGTTGTAATAGTCCCAAACCCAACTGCTGCATACATTTCATCAAGACTTAACATATTTAGCTTATCTCTAACTTGATCTAGCCAATCATCACGCAAAATTTTGTGAACCTCATAACCCTGTTTCTTTACTTCTCTTTCAATTGCCTCTCTTCCTCTTTCAATGTTCTTTTCTTTGTCCTTAGCTTTAAAATATTGAGAGATTTTTTTGCGTGCTTGTGGACTTTTTACAATTTTTAGCCAATCAAGAGAAGGACTTGTGTTAGGATTTGTAATTACTTCGACTATGTTGCCACTTTGAAGCGTATAATTTAATGGCACAATTCTTCCATTTACCTTTGCCCCAACACAAGTATTACCTACTTGAGAGTGAATTCTATATGCAAAATCGATAGGAGTAGAACCTTCTGGTAAATTTATTACATCTCCTCTTGGAGTAAATACAAAAACTTCATCGGCAAAAAAGTCGATCTTTAAAGTGTCCATAAAATCTCCAGGGTCATTTAAATCTTTTTGCCACTCTAAAAGTTGTCTTAACCAAGTTAAATTTTCGTCGAAAGCAGTTTCCTTTGAAACACCGGCCTTATACTTCCAGTGAGCAGCAATACCATATTCGGCAGTCTGATGCATTTCATAAGTTCTAATTTGAACTTCAAAAGTTTCTCCATTATTGTCAATTACAGTTGTATGAAGAGATTGGTATTTGTTAGGTTTGGGCATTGCAATATAATCTTTAAATCTTCCTGGAATCGGTTTAAAAAGTGTATGAACTACTCCAAGCGCACCGTAACAATCTTTTACTGAATTAGTTAAGATTCTAACTGCAGATAAATCATAAATTTCATCAAAAACCTTTCCTTTTTTCTTCATTTTTTTATAAATAGAATAAAAATTCTTAGGTCTTCCATTAATTTCACATTTAATTCCAACTTTTGCCAAATTTTCTTTTAAAATAGAAATAATATGATTTATAAGATCTTCTCTTTCATTTCTTCTTTTATTTACCATTTCAACAAGTTCATAATAGCCTTGCTCATCCAGATATCTCAAAGACAAATCTTCAAGTTCCCACTTGATTCTACTCATACCAAGTCTATCGGCAATAGGTGCATAAATCTCAACAGTTTCTTTTGCCTTTTCAATCTTTTTGGCATCAGTCATGTATTCAAGAGTCCTCATGTTATGAAGTCTATCTGCAAGCTTGACTATTATTACTCTAATGTCCTGCGCCATAGCAAGAACCATTTTTCTAATATTTTCGGCTTGCTTTTCTTCTTTGTTTTTATAATTTAATTTTTTTAACTTTGTAACGCCGTCAACTAAATCTGCAACTTCTTGACCAAATTCATTTTTAACATCTTCTAGAGTAACATCAGTATCCTCTACAACATCATGGAGGAGTCCTGCTACAATAGTTGATGTATCCATATTCATATCAGCAAGTATCAAGCTTACATTAAGTGGATGAATAATATAGTCTTCTCCAGAATTTCTCTTTTGACCTTTATGATGCTCTTCAGCCATTTTATAAGCATTAATTATCATATCAAAATCGGCGTTTTCATTATAAGATTTTACTTTTTGAATTAATTTATCAATTAACATTATTTTCACCTGTAATTCTATAGTTATTTATTTTTAATTGAATTGATACATTCCCGTTAAATTTATTCAAATCTAAATTAAAAATTATATCTATAAAAATATTTGATGGTCTACCTTGAAGTAGCGCCATTACTTCTTCCCTTCCGTAAAATTTTGCAAGATTATTTAAAAATATTTTATAATCTTCAAATAAAGTTGCCGTATAATTTATATTATCTTGAAAAAGTTTCATCTTTAAAAAGTTTTTATTTTTCCCTAATATATTAAGATTGCTAATTTTTAAGTTCTTAGCACCAAACTTTGGAGCAGAGTTTCCATTTCCAAAGGGTGCAAGTCTTTCAATTTCTTTGACTAAATTCATGCTAATATATTTTAATTCCAAATTTCCGTCTATATAAACTTTTCTAATTAAATCTTCTTTAGTTAGGGTTTCCTTTTCATCTACATCTTTAATAAATTCATCTAAGTTTTTAAAAGGAAGTGACATGCCGCAAGCCATTTTATGTCCGCCAAAAGTAACTAAAAATCCTTTAGATTTTGAAAATTCTTGGAACATATTGTATTCTTCAATACTTCTTCCAGATCCTTTTATTAGGTCTTTGGAATTGCTTAGTACAACTGTGGGTCTATAGTATTTTTCTTTTATCTTTCCTGCAACAATTCCTAGAATAGATTCATTAAGTCCCTCTTCATATAATATAAGAACCTTATGTTTATCTAAAAGATTTTCTCTCGCTATTTTTTCATCAATTACATCAAAGGCTTCAGTGGTAAGCTTTTGTCTTTCATAATTAAGTTCACGTAGCTTTCTTGCCTTTTCAAGAGCCAAATCATAGTCACTTTCAAGTAATAATTCTAAAGCATCTTTTGCTGAATCAAGTCTTCCACTAGAATTTATAGTTGGACCTATTATAAATCCTAGATGATATACATCTATATCCTTTTTATTTATATTAGAAACCTCTATTAGTGCGTTAAGACCAATGTGTTTAGTATTTCTCAAACACTTCAAACCCTCTGATACAATTATTCTATTTTCATTTTTAAGTGGCATTACATCGCAAACTGTTGCTATGGCAGCGAAAGGCAAAAAACTTTCGTAAAATTCATCTTTGTCCACGCCTTTAATTAAAAATAAATATTCAATTAATTTAAAAGCAACTACTGCTCCACAAATTTCAGCAAAGGGATAATTGCAAGAATTTTGTTTTGGATTAATAACTGCATTAGCTTCTGGAATTAATTCTATATCTTTATCATTTTCAAATTTTTTTGGGACTTCGTGATGATCAGTTATAATAATATCAATTCCCTTAGATTTTGCATAAAAAACTGCATCTCTTGCAGCAATTCCATTGTCACAAGTAATGATAAGATTTACGCCATCATTAAAGGCTCTGTCAATTAAATTGTTATTAATTCCATAACCATCCTCGACTCTATGAGGAATGTCATAAGACACATCAGCACCAATTCTATTAAGCCCTGAATACAAAATATAAGTTGAAGTAACGCCATCTACATCGTAGTCACCAATAATTCTAACTTTGTTTTTCTTGGCAACATGACTTAAAATTAAATTGGATGCTTTAACCATATCCTTTAAAAGTATAGGTGAATATAAATTTGAAAGCATGGGTTCCAAAAAACTTTGTATTTCTTCTTCAGTATTAATCTCTCTATTAATTAAAATTTTATATATAACATTATTGATGCCCAGTTTTTTATATTCGATTCCTGGATCCTTTTTATTTTTAATAAACCATCTTTCCATTTAATCACCACTTCATATAAATTTAATTATATCAAAAATTATCATTTAGGTAAAACTATTTGAATCATCTATATTAGATTATGCTTATTACTATAAATTTATGTGTTATAAGTTGATATATATTAAAACTCAGAACTATCTTAGTTTTATGAAAATAAAAAAGAACCCCGAAGGGTTCGCAAATTAAATTATTCTTCATTGGCTAAAACTGAAATTGCACACTCAATCCTTTTCTTTTCCATTGCACATCCAACTTTGTATGGTTTACTTATATCATTGTTGCTATAATAGGCATTAGCGTGACATCCTCCTGAACAATAATATCTTGCCCAACAAGATGGACAATCTTCATTAGTATAAACATTTGAGTTTTTAAAAGTATCTCTAAGATCAGTATTTAAAATTCCATCGTCAACATTTCCTAGCAAAAATTCTTCTTCTCCAACAAATTGGTGACAAGGATAAATTTCTCCTTGAGGAGTAATTGCCACATATTCTGAACCAGCGCCACAACCAATAGTTCTCTTAACAATACAAGGTCCTTGTGATAAATCAATTATAAAGTGGAAGAAAGAAAAATCCTTATCCTTTTTTCTAATACTGATGTAATCTTTACTCATCTTTTCGTATTCACTTAAAATTTTATCTAAATGTTCTTCTCTTATAGCATAACTTTCTTTTTCGTCAGTAACTACTGGTTCAATAGAAGTTTTTTTAAATCCATGAGAATAAAAATCCTTTAAATCTTCTGAGAAATCTAAATTCTCATTTGTAAATGTTCCTCTAATAAAGTAATCTTTATCTCCTCTTTTATCGATAAGCTCTTTAAATTTAGGAACTATTACATCATAGGAACTCTTTCCATTTATAGTTGGACGCATTCTGTCGTTTACTTCTCTTCTTCCATCAATAGAAAGAACAACATTGTCCATATTTTCATTTATGAAATCTTCAATTTCTTTATTTAAAAGCATTCCATTAGTTGTAATGGTAAATCTGAAATGTTTTCCATGTTTTTTTTCTTCTTCTCTTCCATAAGCCACAAGTTTTTTTACTAAGTCAAAATTCATAAGTGGTTCGCCACCGAAGAAGTCCACTTCAAGATTTTTTCTATTGCCAGAATTTTTTATTAAGAAATCCAAAGCTTTTTTACCAGTTTCAAAGGACATTAAACTTCTATCGCCCTTAAAATCCCCCTGTGAAGCAAAACAATATTTACATCTTAAATTACAATCATGAGCCACATGAAGGCATAAAGCCTTTACAACATTTTGTGGATTATATTTTGGAAGTTTAAAATGTTCGTCTTCAGAAAATAGAAGACCTTCCTTTACTAAATAATCTATTTCTTCATAGGCTTCTAAGGCATCTTGTTTGTTATAAATTTTTGAAAATTTTTCTATGACTTCATCTTTTGACATTTTTTCATAATCATCAATCATTTCATATACGATTTTTTCAACAACATGAACAGAACCACTTGCAATATCAAGCACTATGTACCTGTCGTTTAAATAAAATTTGTGAATTCTTTCTACCATCTTTACTCCTTTACCATTCTTTAACAAAATAAAAGCAAGGTTTCCCTTGCCTTAGTTTTCAGAATTTTCACATTTTTGATTTCCAACTGTGCAACTAGTTTTGCAAGCTGATTGACAAGATGTTTGACATTCACCACATCCGCCTTTTTCATAGGTTTTCTTAAGATTTTTATTTGTAAGTGTTTTTATATGTTTCATAATTTCTCCTATTCTTCTTCACTATCTTTAAGTTCTGAATTCTTTTTATAAGTGCCATTGATTCCCCACTTCATAATTTCAATTTTCGAATTATCTGATGAAGTTTCAATAACTAAGTAATCTTCCTTAATAAGGACAATTTTTCCAATTATTCCACCGATTGTTATTACTTTATCTCCAACTTTTAAATTTTCACGCATTTCATTTATTTCATTTGCTTTTTTCTTTTGCGGTCTTATTAAGAAAAAATAAAAAATAACAAACATCAATATTAAAGGAATAAAATTTAACATTGCGTTTTGACTCATTACTAACCCCTTTCTTATAATATAATTAATAATTACATTATACATTTAATTGTATGACTTAACAAGAAATTATTTATAACCGTACTTCTTGTAGAAATCATTTTTATATTCTAAAAAATAATCTCCCTTTATTGACTCTCTAATATTTTTCATCATATTTAATAAAAAATATAAATTGTGAATAGTTGCAAGCCTCATTCCAAGTATCTCATCTACATTAAATAAATGTCTAATATATGCCTTGGAAAAATTTCTGCAAGTATAGCAATCACAGTCTTTATCAAGTGCAGAAAAATCTTCTTTGTAAAGAGCATTTTTTATTGCAATTTTACCATTATGAGTAAGAACTGTTCCATTTCTCGCAATTCTAGTTGGAAGAACACAGTCTGCCATATCGACCCCTCTTTCAACTGCCTCAAATAAATAATCTGGGCTACCTACTCCCATTAAATATCTTGGCTTACTCTCTGGCATAAAATCGGTTGTGAAATCTAAAATATCATTCATAAGATCAATTGGCTCTCCAACGGATAAACCTCCAATAGAATATCCCTTAAAGTCCATATCAACCATTTCTCTAGCAGAAATTTCTCGTAGGTCTTTATACATTCCCCCTTGAATTATTCCGAAAAGGGTTTGATTATCTATATTCTTATGATGCTCTTTGCACCTTTCTGCCCATCTAAGAGTCCTTCTCATAGAATTGTCTATATACTCATGACTTACAGGATAGGGTGCACATTCATCAAATGCCATTATTATATCTGAACCTAAAATATTTTGAATGTCTATAGATTTTTCTGGAGATATAAACATTTTACTTCCATCGATATGACTTCTGAAGTGAACCCCTTCTTCAGTTATTTTTCTATTGTCTGAGAGAGAAAAAACTTGAAATCCACCAGAATCTGTAAGAATTGGTTTGTCCCAATTCATAAATTTATGAAGTCCACCAGCTTTTTCTATTATGTCAGTACCTGGTCTTAAAAATAAATGATAAGTATTTGAAAGAATTATCTGTGAACCAATTTCTTTTAACTCATCAGGAGTCATTGTCTTTACAGTTGCTCTCGTGCCTACTGGCATAAATATTGGAGTCTCAATTTCTCCGTGATTAGTTGTAATTTTGCCAAGCCTTGCCTTTGAATCCTTGGCAGTTTTTAATAACTCAAATTTAAACATATTACCTACCTTATAAACATCGCATCGCCAAAACTGAAAAATCTGTATCTTTCTTTCACCGCTTCTTTGTATGCTTTTAAAATAATTTCTCTTGTAGAAAGCGAAGACACTAACATTAAAAGAGTGGATTCTGGCAAGTGAAAATTTGTTATAAGAGCATCAACGCACTTAAACTTATATGGTGGATAAATAAATATATTGGTAAAACCACTTTTTTCATGAACCTTTCCACTTTCGTCGGCAATAGATTCTACAGTTCTTACACTTGTAGTACCAACAGCAATTACTCTATTCCCTCTTTTTTTTGCAGCGTTTATTTTTTCTGCAACTTCTTTAGTCATAATATAAAATTCAGAATGCATTTCATGTTCATCAATATTTTCAACCTTTACAGGTCTAAATGTTCCTAAACCGACATGAAGTGTAATGTAACAAATTTCTACTTTTTTGTCCTTAACTTTTTGAAGAAGTTCCTTTGTAAAATGAAGTCCTGCAGTTGGTGCTGCGGCTGAACCTTCTTCTCTCGCATATACAGTTTGGTATCTATCTTTGTCTTTTAGTTTTTCAGTAATGTAGGGAGGAAGCGGCATTTCACCAAGCTCATCTAAAATTTCTTCGAAAATTCCATCATATTGAAACTTTAAAAATCTAGATCCATCACGAGAAATGTCAACTACTTCTGCGGACAGTTTATCGCTAAAAATTATTTTAGTTCCAATTTGTGCTTTTTTTCCAGGTTTAGATAAACATTCCCATATATCTCCCTTTCTATTTAAAAGTAGAAATTCAATTTTTTCCTCTTTATTTTCTCTATGTCCATAAATTCTTGCAGGCATTACCTTTGTGTCATTTAATACTAAAACATCCCCTTCATTAAGATAATCAATTATGTCATAAAAATGTTTGTGTTCCATTTCTCCAGTTTTTTTGTCTAAAACAAGAAGTCTCGAATGATCTCTTTTTTCAGTAGGATGTTGTGCTATTAATTCCTTTGGTAAGTCGTAATAAAAATCTTTTGTTTTCATTTTTGCCTTTCTGTTATTTTATCTTTTCAATATTTGTGCCAGGGAAATAAAATTCAATAATATCCTTATAATTACTGCCCTTTTTTGCCATTTCTACAGCACCATATTGGCTCATGCCAACACCATGACCATATCCATTTCCCTTTACAATTATTTTGCCATTATCACAATTAATATCAAATAATGTTGATTTAATTATTGTATTTCCTATTTTATTTCGAAAATCATTGGCCTTTAATGTAATATTTCCTTTAGATGTTTTAAACGTAATATTTTTAACCCTATTAGAACTTGTTGAATCTAAGTTAACTCCCAATATATCAGTTAAATCTAATTTTTTTAAATCACTATCTTTTATAGTATACTCCCATGGATAAACTGAATAGGGATCTTCTTTTGATATTAAGTATGGTACAAAATTTCCGCCCCAAGCTTCTGATGACGAAACTGTATATCCACCCGATGATGCACAAAAAATTGTTTCAGCAATTTTCCCATCGTATTTAATTACTTCTCCTAATGTGCTTTCTACAGCTTTATCCGTTGATTTTTCTTCAACATCTTTTCCGTAATAAACTTGGGAATTTGTAGTATCGTCGAGATTATATCCTTTTTTTATATATTTGTTGAAATTATTTATTGCAAAGGACCTTGAGCAAAGAGCCTGTGCCTTTAATGATTCCATTGGAAATTCTGGACTCATTTCCTTAGGAAGTACTCCTCTTAAATAATCGTCAATATTTACATTGTTCACAACATCTAATTTTCCATTATTAACTCTAAATGAAATTGCTCCTCTATAATTTCTTTTTATTTTATCTACATATATTGGAGAATCAGAACCTATTAAGAAAGCTCCGTCTTGAGGAAAATTTGCTAGTTTAAAATTATTTCCCTTTAAATTAATATTTTTCCCATCAAACATTATGTCAATTTCTTTATTATTTGTCTTATTTATAACTTGGTCATCTGAAGTAATAATAAATAAATTACTTTTAGATTTTAGCTTTAAATTTTCCTTTTCATTTACAGATTTCCCAATTTTAATATCAATTTTATCATAACTATCCTTAGCAAAAATGTTAATTGGTAATAACATAAATATTATGGCTAACAATAAAATTTTTTTCATTTTAATCACCCTTATATTCTATTCCAAAATGGTCGTAAGCCCTTTTTGTAGCAACCCTTCCTCTAGGAGTTCTAATAATAAAACCAATTTGCATTAAATATGGTTCATATACATCTTCTACTGTTCCCTTATCTTCCCCAATAGCAGCCGAAATAGCATCAATTCCAACAGGTCGTCCATAAAATTTTTCAATCATTGTAAGAATTATTCTTCTGTCAATATTATCTAACCCATACTTATCGATTTCTAAAAGATTCAAACCTTTCATAGCCACCTTTGTGGTTATTACCCCTTCCTCTTTTACTTCGGCATAATCTCTTACTCTTTTTAAAAGTCTATTAGCTATTCTTGGAGTTCCACGAGATCTTTTAGCTATTTCCATAGCTCCCTCTTTTTCAATTGGAATATTTAAGATTTTTGCAGATCTCATAATAATTTCTACTAAAGATTTTGTATCGTATAAATCTAACTTTAGCATTACTCCAAATCTATCCCTAAGTGGAGAAGTTAGCATCCCTGCTCTTGTAGTTGCTCCTATTAGTGTAAAAGGTGCAAGATCAAGTCTAATTGATCTAGCTGAAGGTCCCTTTCCTATAATTATGTCCAGAGCATGATCTTCCATTGCAGGATAAAGAATTTCCTCAACAGATTTATTTAATCTGTGAATTTCATCAATAAATAGTACATCGTCATTATTTAAATTTGTAAGAATGCTGGCAAGATCGCCTTGTTTTTCTATTGCAGGACCCGATGTAACTTTTAAGTTAACGCCCATTTCATTTGCTATAATACCAGCGAGAGTGGTTTTTCCAAGTCCAGGTGGTCCACTTAGTAAAGTGTGATCAAGAGGCTCAGATCTATTTTTGGCAGCTTCTATAAAAATTTTTAAATTATCTACAATTTTTTCCTGACCAATGTATTCGCTTAACCACTTAGGTCTAAGGCTAATTTCTTTTGTATCTCCATCTATAAAAGCTGGTTCAACTAATCTATTTTTATCCATAATATCAACCCATTAATTTCAATGCTTCTCTTATTCTATCAGATATATCTAATGATATATCAATCTTTTCAAGAACTTTTTTTGCGTCATATACATTATAACCTAATGAGATAAGTGCCTCAACTGCTGGATCATCATTTTCATCAAATGTATTAACATATTCCGTTTCAAAATTTAAATCTAAATTTAATTTTTCAACTTTATCCTTTAATTCTAGAATTATTCTCTGTGCTGTTTTTTTCCCAACACCGGGAAGCTTCATAAGAGCTTTGTCATCCTTTGATATAATATACTTTGCGATATTTGATGCGTCATCTCCATCTAAAATCCCCATGGCAAGTTTTGGACCAATTCCTGTTACTGTGGTCAAAAGATCAAAAGCATCTCTTGTTTCACTATCTTTAAATCCATATAAAACTGCAGCATCTTCTCTTAAGATAAGTCTAATATTTATAAAAACTTCTTCATTTTTATAAAATGTATGAAGTTCTCTTGAAATCATGTTAATTATATAACCGATACCATTAGCTTCAAGAACTAAATATCCCCTATCTGTTGAGTGTACTTTACCCTTTAAAAATTCTATCATTATATCATCCTAAAACTTTCTTTAAACTTAATTGAACTTCCGTGAGTTATTGCAACTGCAAGAGCATCGGCTACATCGTCAGGCTTTGGAATTTCACTTAAATTTAAAATAATCTTAACCATTTCTTGTACCTGTGTTTTCGTAGCTCTACCATATCCTACAAGAGCTTGTTTAACTTGCAAGGGAGTGTATTCATACAAACCAGCACCACTCTTTTTTGCTGACAAAACTTCAACTCCACGAGCTTGAGCAACTGTAATTGCAGTCTTGACATTTTTATTAAAAAACAGTTCTTCAAAAGCAATATCAATAGGCTTATATTTTTCTATTAATTCATTCATTTCTTCATAAATTAAATTTAGTCTATCTGCAAGTGGAACCTTAGACATTGTAGTAATGGCACCGTAATCTATAACTTTATATGAATTTCCTTTTAATTCTAAAAAACCATATCCAACTATTGCTATTCCAGGGTCAATACCCATTATTATCAAATTATCACCACTTTAAAAAGGATAGTATAAAACTATCCTTATTTGTATCTCTTTAAAACTCTATCGTTAACTCCATCCCAAAAACCATTCCTAAAAATCCTAAATCCATCTATGTAAAGAAACTTAGAAATTTTATTGTTTAGAGTAATAATTTCAGAATCAGTCAAATATGAATCTACTTCCCTAATTTTAACATCGTCGTTTTCACTTTTGAAAGAAAGTTGTAAATCAAGATGATCATTTATACTATTTATTTTTTCATTAAGCAACTTTTTCTTAACGTCTGAAAGTGTATTTTTTATAAAAATCCTAATTTGCTTATCTTTTCTAATTTCTTTAAAAATCAACTTTTTAAAAGACAAAACTTCCTCATTTTGAAATTCATATTGAAAAAGTTTTTTTCTATTATAAAGTTCATCAATAGTTAGATACTTCAATGTAATTATTTCGAGTATATTAATATGTTTTTTGGAATTAAATCCAAGCCTATAAGCTTCTAAATATAAATAAAGCTCTAATCTATTGATATCATCGTGTATTAGACTAGAAAGGTTCTGTGCAATAAGTTCTATTCCTTCCTTTTGCCTATAGATTTTAATTATATCTTTTCTCAAATTTTCAAGAGTAACATATCTTGGATATATATTTTCGATTGACTCATAAACATTGTATAAATTAAGCAAAATATTTATGCTATCCAAATCACCCTTGTATAAGAAGTTTGCAATTAGGTATTTTTTTATATCTTTAAAGGCAACACTTTTAATAGGTTTCTGAATTAATTTTTGTGCCAAGTCCATAAAAAAATCCTCCGGTATCATATAAAATTATTATACTACATATACCGAAGGATTTGTATCCAATTTGTAAATTTCTTAAAATTATAATAATTTTATTTTATTTTCTCTACAATAATTTAAATTACTTTCGTCCCAAACTCCAACTTGTACTTCTCCAATATGGCTTTTTTCAAGAAAAAACATACAAATTCTTGATTGACCAATACCTCCACCAATTGTATATGGAAGGTTTGCGTTTAAAATGTCTTGGTGATATTTTAAGTTTAATCTGTCTGTTGTATTTGCAAGTTCGCATTGACTTTTTAGAGAATTTTCATCTACACGAATTCCCATGCTAGAAACTTCAAGAGAATTATCTAAAACTTCATCCCAAAATAAGATATCTCCATTAAGCTTCCAATCATCGTAATCTGGGCTTCTAAGATCATGAGGTTCTCCAGAATTCAAGTTTCCTCCAATTTCCATGATGAAAACTGCTCCCTTGTCTTTACAAATTAATTTTTCTCTTTCCTTAGGACTTTTCCATGGATATAAATCTTCTAACTCTTGTGATGTTATAAAAAATATTTCTTCAGGTAACTTTTTAGAAAGTATATATGGATAAGTTTGATTAATATATTCTTCTGTTCTCTTAAAAACCGAAAAAATTTCTTTAACAGTTAAATAAAGATACTCTTTATTTCTGTCACTTTTATCAATGATTTTTTCCCAGTCCCATTGATCTACATAAGATGAGTGAATTTCATCAAGCTCTTCTTCTGCTCTTATGGCATTCATATCTGCATAAATACCTTCATACTTATTGAAATTATATTCTTTTAAAGCGTTTCTCTTCCATTTTGCAAGAGATTGAACAATCTCAACATTTATACCATAATTTTTTAAGTTGAAATCTACCGCTTTTTCTCCATTTAAGTTATCATTAAGTCCTGTTTCAGGTCTAACAAAAAGAGGTGCAGAAACCCTTTGTAAATTTAAAGTATTTGCTAAATCCCTTTGAAAGTAATCTTTCACTGACTTAATTGCTATTTGTGTTTCTCTAAGGTCTAATTTTGTAGCACTAGAATTATTTCTCATCTTTTTCCTCCATAACTATAAAAATTCTTTCACTCTATTGAATGAAAGAATTTTACTTCTTAAATAAATTGTATATCAAATTCCCCGCTATATTCAAGTATTGATTCAATAACAAGAATAGAAATATTTGTTGATAAATTTAAAGCAAAATTTAAATCATTATCAAAACTGTGGTTTGAATTCTTATACTCATCAATTACATTAACTAAATACTTTTTAATTTTTTTATCAAGACTTAAATCTAAATCTTCAAAAATTCTAATATTTTCTAAAGAAATTACTTCCTTATAATTTTCTTCTAAATACTTATTTTCTCTAGCATATAAAGCTAGATCTTGTTCGTACTTAACATGTTTTCTTAGATTTTCAACAAAAGTCATTCTGTAAGCATGAGGATAACATACAAAATCGCAAAGATAATGCATAATTATGCCCAACTTTTTACTAATATAATTAATAAATAATTTACTTTCATTGCCCTCAGAATAAGAATATCTAGAAAAATAAATAAGTCTACTTATCTCCCTTGCTATATAATCTCCTGATTCATCAAAATAATGTCTTTTTGTCTTATAGTAAGGTAAAACATCGGGAGCAATTGACCCCCAAAGCAATTTATCTAAATTTAAGTTGATATTATATTTATCTTTTATTCTATCGTGGACTATTTTTGCCACAATTTTATGTGTATCTGGTAAAATTTTAAACACATCCTAATAAAATTATATTTTAATACTATTCAATTTTATACTTAAAAAACTAAATTGTCAATTTCAGTTTGTCTTTTCTAATTCTTTAGAAATTACATCCCAAATATTTTTAGTCTCAAATCCAAGTCTCCAACTTCCAACTCCAGCTAAATTATATTTATTTACAAGAGAAACTTTTTTCTCAATTGAATTTGCATCTTCAATCCAAATTTTATAAGTTGAACCATTTTCTTGATATTCAACATAATTTTGTTGTGACTCTTTGTCCCAAATTGGTTTTAAATTCTTAGAAACAATAATATTTGAAACTTCAGACATAGAAACTGTTTTTGATGTAACTTTTCCATTAGAGTCTTTCCATAATCTTGTATAAAGTGGAACACCTAAAATCATTTTTTTATTAGGAACGCTTCTAAATAGTACATTTATACTTCCTTCAACCCACTTATATTGAGCAACGGAACCTGCTTCTTCTGATGAACCCCAGTGTTGATCATAAGCCATAACTACTATATAATCAGAAATTTCTGCTAGAGCCTTTCTATCATAAGGTTCTTTAGTAACATCAGAAGAAATTTGCGGAGTCACATCAACTGTCAAGATAAAATCTTCTCCAGCACTTTCTCTAAACTCTTTTACAAAAGCAGTTATATTATCTCTGTCTTCATTTCTCGTATGCTCAAAATCAATGTTTATACCCTTCATATTATACTTTCTACAAAGTTCTAAAGTTTTATCTATGATTTTCTTGCGAGTTTCCTTATTAGACAAAGCTTCATGAGTAATATCTGGATCAAAAGAATTATCCAAATAAGCCCAAACTTTTATTCCTAAATCATTATATTTTTTTATATAATTTAGGTTTCCCCTATCTATCATATCGCCATTTCCATTTCTAATGGAAAACCAAGTAGGGATAATTACATCAAGACCATTAATTCCAACTATTTGATTAACTTTTTCATCAGAATGTTCTGCATAGGTATAATCCCACGTTAAATTAATTGGACTTTTAGATGTGTTTTTTGTTGCAGATGCTAAAGTGAACTTTTCAAAATTTTCATCAACACCATCTTTTAAAACATAGCCTGCATATCCTTCAGGCATTCTAACTTTATAGTATTTGCCTTTTTCGCCATATATATATATTTTTTCACCCTGAGGGAGTTTTTTGATAATTGGACTTCTACGAGAACTATCTTCTCTCAAAAGAGTTTCTTTTGTAGTCTTAGTTAAATCGTATTCTTTATCTCTATAATCTAAAAGCAAAAGTCTAATATCTTTATTATATCTTAGGCTTACATTGTAATCGTATATAAATGTTTCGATTGGAAGCATAATCTTCCCATTTTTTTCAATAACTGGTGCTCTTAGATCTATTGTTCCGCTATTGAATTTTGCCTTATATTCATTTAACTTTAAAATTTTATTTGCATGTTCATTTTTTATTTTTACTTCTCCAGTTGATTTATCATAAAAAATATTTTCATCTAAATATTCTTTTATGTAATCAAGAGATAAATAAATCATGCCATCTTCTATGCAAAAATCTTCTTTGTCAATGTCTTTATCTTCTGTTATAAAGTTAAATTTATCGTATTTAGTTGAAATTTTAGTAGTTCCTCTATTTTCAACAAATAAAAATGCACCTGCCGCCAAAATAATAATCAAAAAAATTCCAAAAAAAATCTTTTTCATTTATATCACCTCTCTAATTTATTTGCTCAAAATAAAAGATACTAAAAATAGGACTTAAAGTCCCACTCTTAGTAATTAGTCTTTTCTTTAACTTTTGCAGCCTTACCTTGTCTATCTCTAAGATAGTAAAGTTTAGCACGTCTAACCCTACCTTTTCTTGTAACAACAAGATCAGCAATTCTTGGTGAGTTAAGTAGGAAAGTTCTTTCAACTCCAATACCATAAGAAATTCTTCTTACTGTAAAAGTTTTTCTAGAGCTTTTTCCTTGAATCTTTATTACAGTTCCATCAAATACTTGGATTCTTTGTCTTTCGCCTTCAATAATTTTATAGTGAACACTTACAGTATCCCCAACATTAAATTTAGGTAAATTTTCATTTAATTGTTCATCTTCAATAGCTTTAATATAGTCCATTGTCTTTACCTCCTTCCAGTAAATCTTTCAATATATCTTTTTCTTCATCATTTAAAATCTTATTTTTTAATAAATCTGGTCTTTTCTGCAAAGTATTTTTTATAGATTCTCTAAGCCTATATTTTCTTATTTTTTCATGATCTCCACTTAAAAGAATATCAGGGACTTCAAGTCCTCTAAATTCTCTTGGCCTAGTATATTGTGGATACTCTAAAAGACCATTATAATGAGACTCGTCTTTAAAAGACTCATCGCTTGCAAGAACACCATCAAGAAGCCTTGATACACCATCTATAATTACCATAGAAGCCAGCTCTCCACCAGTTAAAACATAATCGCCAATGGAAATTTCTTCATCTACATAATTTTCAATGACTCTATTATCAATACCTTCGTAATGGCCATTTAAAAGTATTATGTGTTCTTCACTTTTAAGTTCCTTTAGTTTATCTTGATTTAAAACCTCTCCTTGTGGAGACATATAGTAAACTTTAGAGTTACTTGTCTTTACAGATTCTATTGCCTCTACTATTGGCTTAATTTGCATTAGCATACCTGGTCCACCGCCATAGGGGTAATCGTCTACTTGTAGATATTTGTTTATAGCAAAATCTCTAATATCCACAGTTTCGAGATCTAATTTTCCTTCGCCGATAGCCCTTCCAACAATAGAAAAATCTCTAATGTTATTTATGAATTCGGGAAATAATGTTAAAACACTTATTTTCACAAAATCATTCCTTCTATTAATTTAATAGTTATTGTAGAATCTATTTTTTTAATAAACTCCTTAACTGCAGGTATTTGATAAATACTTTTATCTTCACTTTCAATTATAAAAATATCATTAGCAGGATATTCTAATACCTCTTTTAATATTCCTATATAATTTTTTTCAGTATCATAAACTTTTTTGCCAATTATATCAGAAATATAGTATTGGTTCTCATCTAAAGCTAGTCTATCTTCATCTTTAATATAAATATACTTGCCCTTTAATGTGAGAACATCATTAATATTTTCATAGCCATTAAAAGTAATATAGACAAAATTATTCACTCTAACTCTTTTAATAGAAAATTCCGTTAATTCATCGCCTACAAATACGCTTTTTAATTCAGAAAATCTTTTGTTATCAAAAGTATAAGGCTCAACTTTAATTTCACCCTTAATACCATGAGTATTTATTATCTTTCCAATGCACGTAATTGAATCTTTAATATTCTTCAATTTCTAAATTAACCTTTACATCTTCTTTTAGTGAAACAGCTTTTAAGATTGCTCTTATTGCTTTAGCAATTCTACCTTGTTTGCCAATAACTTTTCCCATATCATTTGATGCAACTTTAAGAGTAATATCAATTGAATTATCATTCCTCGTCATTGTTACATCAACTGAAGAAGGATCGTCAACTAAAGATTTAGCAATATATTCAATTAATTCAACCATTTTGGTCCTCCAAACATACTGTT
The DNA here is from genome assembly GCF_022767005.1 of Peptoniphilus sp. Taxonomy (GTDB): domain Bacteria; phylum Bacillota; class Clostridia; order Tissierellales; family Peptoniphilaceae; genus Peptoniphilus_A. Next base: position 34,695 of record NZ_JALEOV010000076.1, read on the forward strand.
ATTCAGTAGCTTCTGATTCACTTGCTTCTGCTGTATTATTTGAGTTTGCACCAGCATTATATACTGAATTTTCTCTGAAAAGTCTGTCAACTGTATCAGTAGGTTTTGCACCATTTTTGATCCAATTATTTGCTTTTTCTGAGTCTACAACAACTTTTTTAGGAGTTGTTAGTGGGTTATAGTAACCAATCTCCTCGATGAATTTTCCATCTCTAGGACTTCTAGAGTCTGCTACAACTATTCTATAAAAGGGTTTTTTCTTTGTACCCATTCTTCTAAGTCTAATTTTAACTGCCAAATTATTCACCTCCACAATAAAATTTATATATTAAAATATATAAGCTACATTAAAAGGAAAAAGGTAATTTAAACTTTCTCTTTCCCATACTTTTGGACATATTTCCAAATTGTTTCATCATCTTTCTCATGTCTTTAAACTGTTTTATAAGTTTATTCACATCTGCTGGACTAGTTCCAGAACCCTTTGCAATTCTTTTTCTTCTTGATGAATCTATGATTTCAGGCTTTTGTCTTTCCTTTTTTGTCATAGAAAGAATCATTGCCTCAACTTTTGCAAATTCATTGTCAGGTAAGCTAATACCCTTTAAAGCCTTACTATTCATACCAGGTATCATTCCTATAATGTCCTCAAGTGGCCCTATATTCTTCATTTGCTGCATTTGATCTAAAAAGTCTTCAAAAGTAAAAGTTGACTTTCTAAGTTTTTCTTCAAGTTCTTTTGCTTTTTTTTCATCCACAGCTGATTGTGCTTTTTCAATTAAGGAGAGCACATCTCCCATTCCAAGTATTCTTGAAGCCATTCTATCTGGGTGGAAGACTTCAATATTATCCATCTTTTCACCACTGGCAATAAATTTAATAGGAACATCAGTAACAGATCTAATTGATAGAGCAGCACCACCTCTAGCATCACCATCAAGTTTAGTAAGTATTACACCTGTTAACTTTAACATATCGTCAAACTTGTCGGCAACATTTACTGCATCTTGACCAGTCATTGCATCAAGCACAAGAAGAACTTCTGAAGGCTCAAGTGCCTCATGAATATCTTGAAGCTCCTTCATTAGCTTTTCGTCAATGTGAAGCCTACCAGCTGTATCTATGATAACTACATCATTTCCATTTTTCTTAGCATGCTCAAGAGCTGCTTTAGAAATATCTACTGGAGAAATCTTATCTCCCATTGTGAAAACTGGAGTGTCAACTGATTTACCAACAACTTGAAGCTGTTTTATAGCTGCTGGTCTATAAATATCACAAGCAACTAAAAGAGGTCTTTTACCGTCTTTCTTTAATTTATTTGCAAGTTTACCACTCGTAGTAGTTTTACCTGCACCTTGAAGTCCGCACATCATTATAACTGTAGGCTTTTTTGAAAAGTCAATTTTAACTTCGTTAGTCCCCATTAAACTTGTGAGTTCTTCATTTACAATTTTAATAACTTGTTGGCCTGGAGTAAGAGATTCTAAAACTTCTTTTCCCAAAGCTCTCTCTTTAACTGTTTTCACAAAGTCTTTAACAACTTTAAAATTTACATCAGCCTCAAGAAGTGCAAGTTTTACTTCACGCATAGCTGCGTCAATATCTTTTTCGGATAATCTACCTTTTCCTGTTAATTTTTGCAAAGTACTTTGCAATTTATCAGATAAACTTTCGAATACCAAAAATTCACCTCCTAGTCAAAAAGTATTTTTCTTAGCTCTTTAAACTTCATATCGTTATTTTCATTTAAAGATTCTTTTTCTATACTTTCTAATATAGTTTCAATTTCTCTTCTTTTTATCTCTTTATTATCTTCTTCTTTTTTTGCATTTTTTATTAATTCAAGTTTTTTTTCAAAGTCTTCTAAATTATTTTCTGCCCTTTTTAAATTATCAAAAACCGCTTGTTTTGAGATATTGAGTTCTGATGATATCTCGTTTATTGTACAGTCATAGACATAATACATAAATGCGGCTTTTCTTTGCTTTTCAGTAAGAAGATTTCCATAAAAATCAAGTAAGTTGTTCATCCTAAAAAATTTTTCGTTCATTTTATCACCATTCTCTAGCCTGGTCAACCTTTTTACTTGACCTTTATTATTTTAGCTAATACCTTCAAATATGTCAATAACATTTTTTACTTTTTTTAATTATTTTTTATAAATGGAAATACCTTTATTTGATAATAATTTATTACTAAAAATTTAACTTAAATGAATAAGTAGTCCTTAAATGTTAAATTGTTAAAATTCACACTTAAAATTATTGTTATAATTTTTTATATTTGGAAATAAAATTTTTCGTTAAAAAAAAGTAGGAAAATCCTACTTTAATAAATATTTTTAACCAAAAATTGTTTCTAAAAATGTATCAATATTAAAATCTTGAAGGTCGTCTATGCCTTCGCCAACTCCAATAAGTTTAATTGGAATTCCAAGTTCTGATTGAAGTGCAATGACAACTCCGCCTTTTGCAGTTCCGTCAAGTTTAGTTAGTGCAATTGCAGTAACATCAGTAACTTCCTTAAAAGTTTTTGCTTGATTAATGGCATTTTGACCAGTTGTTGAATCAAGTACTAATAAATTTTCACGATTTGCTTCGGGGTATTTATTAGTTATAATTCTATTGATCTTTTCTAATTCCTTCATTAGATTTGATTTATTGTGAAGTCTTCCCGCCGTATCCACGATCAGTACGTCTGTTTTTCTAGCTTTTGCTGCTTCAATCGCATCAAAAACAACTGCTGCAGGATCAGACCCTTCATCGTGACTAATTACATCAACATTTGCTCTATTTCCCCATTCTTTTAGTTGATCAATGGCTGCTGCTCTAAAGGTATCTGCTGCACAAACTAAAACAGATTTATTTTCCCCTTTAAATCTTTGTGAAAGTTTGCCAATTGTTGTTGTCTTTCCTACTCCATTTACTCCAACAACTAAAATTATAACTGGTGCTTCAGAAATTATTTTTGTATTTAATTCTGGATTCATCAATTTTTTTGCCTCTTCCATTAAAAGAGGTTTAACTTCTTTAGGATCTTTAATTTTTTCTCTTATAATTGTTTCACGCAAGTTATCAATTAACTTCATTGTAGTTTCCATTCCAACATCTGCCGAAATTAAAATATCTTCTAAGTCTTCCAACATTTCATCATCTATTTTTACATAAGCTCCGATTACTGTGTTGATTTTTATTCCAACTTCTTTTCTAGTTTTATCTAAGCCTTCTTTTAATCTTTGGAAAAGTGAAGTTTTTTTAGATTCTTCTGTAAGTTCTTCTTCTATTGTTTCTTCTTGGACTAAATCTTCTTTTACTATTTCTTCATCAAATTCAGGTTTTTCATAAGAATTTATTTCTTCTTCAATTTTATTAGGTTTTTCTTCAACTTCTACATTTTCAAGCTTTTCTTTATTAGTATCTAAATTATCTTTTAAATCTTCAATGATATTTTCTTCAGCTTCTTCTTTTTCTATTTCTAAAGATTCATTATTTTCTTCTTCATGAGATTTTTCTTCTTCAAAAACTTTTTCAGATAAATATTCGCTGATTTTTTCATAACTAGCAGATTTTTCCTCAATATCTTTAACATCTTTAACATCTTTATCTAAAACAGAATTTTTTTCTAAGTCTTCAGTGATGACTTTATTTGCGTCATCATCTGGAATTATATTTTCAGAAACTTTTTCTTCAGTTTCTTGAATTTCTTCTTTAATATCAGTTTCTTTTTTCTTAAATTTATCCTTTAACCAATCAAACATAATTTTCTCCTAATCCTTTAATTTTACAGAGTATAATTTACTAATTCCCTTTTCTTCCATTGTAACACCATACATAGTATTTGCAATCTCCATTGTGAGTTTTCTGTGGGTTATAATTATAAATTGAATTCCATCCAGAGTTAAAAGATAATCAGCATATCTTTTGATATTTGCATCGTCTAAAGCCGCATCAATTTCATCAAGAATGCAAAAAGATGCAGGTCTATACTTTAACAAGGCAAATAAAAGTGCCACAGCAGTAAGGGATTTTTCTCCACCTGAAAGAAGTGAAAGGGACTGAAGTCTCTTTCCTGGAGGTGAAGCTTTGATTTCTATTCCAGAATTTAGCAAATCACCTTCAATGTTTATTTCAGCACTACCTCCATTAAATAAAATTTTAAATATTTCGGCAAAGTTTGTAGAAATTTCATTCATAGCTTCGCTAAATATTTTTTTCATTTCATAATCTAATTTACTTAAAATAGATTTTATTTCTTCTTTTGACTTAATAAGGTCGTCCCTTTGAGTAGTATAAAAATCAAGTCTTTCTTTAACAATCTTGTGTTCATCAATAGATGAAATATTTACCTCACCATAATCTCTTACCTTTTTTTTAAGTTTTTTTATAAAACTTTCCTTTACGTCAAAAAGACTTTCGTCGACGTACTCATTATAATCATCTACATTATATTCTTCATTTAACCTTATAGTTTCATTTAATATTTTATTTTTATTTATATCAACTTTTAAATTAATTTTTTCTAACTCAGAATTGATAATTAGTAATTTTTCTTTTAACTCACTTAATTTGTCTTTTTTGCATAAATAAATTTTGTTTTTTTCTTCCAAAAGTTCCTTATAATTGTTTATAGAAATTTTAAGATTTTCAATAGATTCACTTAAATTAGATAGTTTAATTTTATTTTCTTCATTTGAATTAGCTTTTAGGTCAATATCTGTATTTGCATCATCTAGGGAATTTTTATTATTTTTTAATTTTTCTTTAATGTTAAAAATTTCAGAATTAATTCTTTCCCTTTCTCTATTATTATAAAGTAATTTCTCGTGATTTTCTTTTTCTAAAAGTTGAATATCAATTTTTTCATTCTTTAATATTTCAATTTCTTTTGACAAATCAGAAAGTTTTGCATCACTATCTACTTCAAGTAATAAATTATCTAAAATTTTATTTTTATTTTCAATTTCTAAAATATTTTTGTTCAAATTTGAAAAATCAAGTTTAATGTTTTCTTCTAAATCTTCTCTCTCTTTTTCATATTTATTTAAATAATTTGTATTTAAATCTTTATCATTTTTGTTTTTGTATATGTTTTTTTCAATATCTGATATTTTTAAGTTGTAGGATTTTTGCTTTTCTAAAAATTCATTGGCTAAACTATTTAAATCAAAAATATCCTTTTCAACTTTGTCTTTATCTTTTTCAATTTTTTTAATTTCAGAATTTATTTCCCTTGATTTAGTCTGCAATTCAGTGATTTCATTTTTACGCAAAATAAAACTACTGTTATAAGTATTTAAACTACCGCCAGTTATTGCTCCAGAAGGATTAAAAACTTCACCCTTTAGAGTTACTACCTTTAATTTATATTTTTTTGAAATATTGCTAGCATTTTTAAAATTATCAGCAATAATAACTCTGCCAAGTAAGTTATAAAATATTCCACTAAATAAATCATCAAATTTTATTAAATCACATGCAATACCAATTATTCCATCTTCAGATGTGTTTATCTTTACCTTGCTGCCATTTACTCTATCAAGAGGCAAAAAAGTTGCTCTTCCCATTTTATTTTTTTCAAGTATTTTTAGCATCTCTGATGTTTCTTTAGTTGAAGATACAATAATATTTTGAGCCATTGACCCAAGTGCTACGGAGATCGCCTTTTCATAATTTTTCTCCACAGAAAATTTTTCCGCAACAGGTCCATATAATGTATCTTTAAAAATATTATTTCTTGAAGAAAAATTCATAAAGGATTTTACAGTTCTATTATATCCTTCATAATTTGATTCCATATTTTCCAGTATTTTTAATCTAGCCATTACCTCATTTAAATTATTGTTTTTTAAAATCAAATTATCTTCGAGATTTTTATTGTTTTCTTTAAGTTTTTCTATCCTTTCTTCAGTTTGTTGAAACTCTAAACTATCTTTTTCAAGAATACTCTTTAATCTGTTGACTTCCTTTGACTCTTTTTCAATAAGCCTTTCAAATTCAGATTCATTAAGTTTTAGACTCTCAATATTTTTTTCTAAATTTAACTTTCTATTATTTTTTTCCTCAATAATATCCTTTAAAGTTTCATTTTTGAACTTTATATTTTCAATTTCATTTTTTATTTTATTTTTATTTTCAAAATTTAAATTTCCAATTTCTTCTAAATTTTTAAATTCTTTTTCTAATTCTACGATAATCTTACTTTTTTCATCTAATTTTTTTGTAATTTCATCTTTAGATTTTTTTAAAATCTCTTCGTCCTTTGCTAAGCTTTCTAAATTCTCGTTAAACAAAATAATATTTTTATTTAGAGACTCATTTTCTAAGTCAATTCTCTTGGAATCCTTCTTTAGTGAATTTATTTTTTCACTTTGTAGATTTATATCTAAATATAGTTTATCGTATTCTTCTTTTTGCTGATTTAATAATTCATTGGAATTATTGCTTTTGTTTGAAATTTCTAATATTTCATTTTCTAGTGGTTCCAGTTCATTAGATAATTTATCACGCTCTAAAGAAATTATCTCAGAATCATTTTTTAAATTTTCAGAATTTTTTTCTAATTCTTTTTTTTCTTCTTCTATTTTTTTTATCTCTTTACAAGAAAAGTTTATGTCACTTATCTTTAAAATTTCGTAATCTTTTAAGTACGCTTCGGCTTTTTCTGCTTGAACTCTTAAATTTTCTTCTTGAAGTACAATTTCTGATAAAATATCTTCAATTCTAACTAAATTTTCTTCAGTTTTTAAAAGTTTATTAGTAGATTGAACTTTTTTATACTTATATTTAGAAATACCAGCAGCCTCTTCGAAAATATTTCTTCTATCTTCAGGCTTTGAACTCAAAACAGACTCAATTTTCCCTTGTCCTATTACAGAATAGCCATCTTTTCCAATACCAGTGTCCATAAAAAGCTCTTTGATATCTTTAAGTCTGCACTTTTTATTATTTATTAAAAATTCACTCTCAAGAGATCTATACATTCTTCTTGTAATAGAAACTTCATTAAAGGGCAAGTTTAAAGATTTGTCGCTATTATCAAAAACAATTGTAACTTCACAAAGGCCAAGTGGTTTTTTTATATCCGTTCCAGAAAAAATTACATCTTCCATTTTGTTTCCACGAAGATTTTTAACTGAAGTTTCTCCCAGCACCCATGTAATAGCATCAGTTATATTGCTTTTTCCACTTCCATTAGGTCCCACTATTGCTGTAGTAGTCTTATCTAATTCAATTTTTGTTCTATTTGCAAAAGATTTAAATCCTTGCATAGTAACTGATTTTAAAAACATCTACTCACCTATAATAATCTCTTACATCAATAAATTCGATGAATTTTCCATGAACTTCCACTTCAAAATAACCAAGGCTTTTTTCTTGAAGCTTTATTTTTGAAATTCCAAGTTTTTTCATTATCTCATTTTTATTTTTTGATTTTTGCCCACAAATATTTGAAATATTTCTCCCACTTGCATATATTAAAATCTCATCCTTAATATTTTTTGATTCTTTAAAATAATTTATTAATGCACATTTGAAATAAAAAGACTCAACTAACTGTCTATATGCCGGATGAAATGCTCCTGCAACTACATCTCCATCATAATTAATATTATCAGTTGGCTGAAGCCCAACCCTTATTACATTAATATTGTTTTTATAATAAATATCAAGAATGTCTGCAACATATTTAATGGAAGATTTTAAATCAAGAGCTTCATACTTACCTTCTTTTAATTTTTTATAAAGTGCCGTTTCTTTAATTACAAGAGTTGGATAAATTCTAACACAATAGGGATCTAATTTTACAAATTCCCTTGCTGTAAAAATAGATTTTTCTAAATTATCGCCAGGAAGACCCACCATTTGTTGAAGTCCAAGCAAAAATTTATACTTCTTAATTAATTTTGAAGATGTATAAACACATTCTACATTATGACCTCTATTTGAAAGTTTTAAAACTTCTGGGTCAAGACTTTGTACTCCAAGTTCAATAATATCTACACCATATTTTTTTAAATTTTTAAGTGTTTCATCATCAATTGCATCTGGTCTTGTAGAAAGTCTAATGAATTTTACAAGGCCTCTTTCTTTATATTTATGTGCAATTTCTAAAAACTCTGATTGTTTTTCAATTGGAATCGCTGTAAAACTTCCTCCGTAAAATGCAACTTCAACATTATCTTTCCTTTTAAAATAAGAAAGATATTCCAAAATAGTATTTTCAACATCACTATTTGAAATATCTGTAGACATTCCCGTAATTTTTCTTTGGTTACAAAAAACACAATCATTAGGGCATCCATAGTGTGGAATAAAAATTGGTATAATATTTCTCTTAGACAATTTTTCCACTCCTCTTAAATGCATCTCTTGCAGCCTCTTGTTGTGACTCTTTCTTAGATTTTCCTTTACCATTTCCAACTAAAACTTCATCTACATACAATTCTGTAAAAAAAGTTTTGTCATTATCAGGACCCTCTTCTCCCACTAATTTATATTCTGCTTTTTTGCCTGATTTTTGAACTTCTTCTTGAAACTTAGTTTTAAAATCTATATTAAATAATTTGTAGCTATCTTTTTCTAAAAAATCTTGAAATAAACATAAAATAATCTTTTTAGCATTTTCAAAATTTGAATCTAAATAAATTGCACCAATTAAAGCTTCAAGAGCATCAGCAGAAGTTGACTCCCTGTTCCTTCCACCGCTTTTTATTTCTCCCTTGCCAAATTTTATAGCATTACCAAGATTTAGTTTCTTAGAAATATAAAACAAAACTTTTTCATTAACAGATTCAGCTCTCATTTTTGTAAGAGAACCTTCCCTATCTTCAGGAAAATTTTTGTAAAAATATTCTCCAATGACTAGTCCTAAAACTGCATCTCCTAAGTATTCAAGTCTTTCATTGCATTCGTAGAACTTCATATTATTTTCATTGATAAAAGAACTGTGAGTCAAAGCCCTTTCTAAAAGTTCTCTATTTTTAAAATTATAATTTAATTTTTTTTCAAGATATTTTAGACTGTCCTTGGACATAAAATCACTGATCCAAATCTTCTACATAGTCGATTACATCGCCAATAGTTTTTAATTTTTCTAAATCTTCTTCAGAAACCTCTATCTCAAATTCCTCTTCAATTGTCATAACTAATTCAACAAGTTCAATGGAATCAGCATTAAGATCATCTTGAAAATTCATATCTTCATTAAGTTCATTTACATCAATGTTAAATTGTTCAGCAATAATTTCTAGAATTCTTTCTTTCATTTTTATTCCACCTTATCCTTTATTTTATTAACTACATTAGATTCTACTATATTTATAGCATATTTTGCAGCATTTTTTATTGCTCTGCTATCAGAATTCCCATGAGCTTTAATAATGTTTCCATCTATTCCTAAAAGGATTGTGCCGCCAACTTCTTTCGCATCTAAATTTTTAAATTCATTCATTAAAAATTTTGTAAAAGCACTTTTACTTTCATCATCTAGTTCAGATTTTTGAATACTATGAAAAACATTTTTAACAGCAAAATCAATTACACCTTCAATTGATTTTAATAAAATATTTCCGTCAAAACCATCACATACAACAAGATCTGCTTCATTATTCATAATATTTCTTGCTTCAATATTTCCCACAAAATTTATATCACTATCTTTTAGTTTTGTATAAGTTTCTTTATAAAGAGAATTTCCCTTGCCTTCTTCAACACCTATATTTAAAAGACCAACTTTTGGAGAGTCTATTTTATAATATTCTCTTAAAAAAGTTTCTCCCAGCATTGCGAATTCTAATAGAAGATCAGGATTTGTATCCATATTTGCTCCTGAATCAATTATCATTGTATTTGATTTTATCCCTGGAATAATTGTCGGAAGAACAGCTCTTTTTATTCCCTTGATCCTTCCAACTATAAAAAGTCCACCTGCAAGAAGTGCTCCTGTGCTACCAGCTGATATTAATGCATCAGCTTCCTTATCTTTTAATAATTTCATTGCAACTGCAATAGAAGAATCTTTCTTGCGTCTAAGTGCGAAAGCAGGGTCTTCATTATTTTCAATGTTTTCTTCTGCATAAACTATTTCAATCTTGTCTTTATTGTAATCAAGCTTTTGAAGATTCTCTTCAATAAAATCTTTCCTACCAACTAAAATAATATCTGTATCGAATTCATTAGCAACTTCAATTGCTCCCTTTATAATTTCGTATTTATTATCTCCGCCATTTACATCAAAAATTAATCTCATTTAGACCTCCAAGTAATAATTTTAATATATATCAAAAGCTTAAAAAAATCAACGTTAATAACATAACTCTAATACTAACTTATAAAAGTTTAACACATATATAATAAAATTTACACAAAAAACTCGCCTAAGTTTCCTTAAGCGAGTTTAATTTATAAAATATACTGTAATTTTATTCTTCTTCAGAACGAGTTACATAACTTGCATATCTTTCTTTAGCATTTTCTTCTGCTACTTCATAAAGTTTTTCAGCTCTTTCAGGGAATAATTTCTTAAGTGAAGTATATCTAACTTCTCCATCTAAGAAGTCTCTGAAAGGTTTAGTAGGTTCTTTAGAATCTAAGATAAATGGATTTTTTCCTTGCGCTTTGAGTTCAGGATTGAATCTATATAGATGCCAATAACCAGTTTCTACAGCTTTCTTTTCTTCTTCTACTGAGAATCCCATTCCAACTCTAATTCCATGGTTTATACATGGTGCGTAGGCAATTATTAGTGATGGACCATCATAAGCTTCAGCCTCTTTAATTGCTTTGAAAGCTTGGTTCTTGTCTGCACCAAGAGCGATTTGTGCAACATATACATAACCATAAGTTGTAGCCATTAATCCAAGATCTTTCTTCTTAGTTAACTTACCAGCTGCAGCAAATTGTGCAATTGCTGCTGTTGGAGTTGCCTTAGATGCTTGTCCACCTGTGTTTGAATATACCTCAGTATCAAGAACTAATACATTGATGTTTTCACCTGATGCAAGAACATGGTCTAGTCCACCATATCCAATATCATATGCCCAGCCGTCTCCACCAATGATCCATTGACTCTTCTTAATTAAGAATCTTTCAAGGCTTTGTAATGTTTCAATGATATCGTCAGCCTTTTCATTTCCGAATTTTTTATCAAGAACTTTTAATACATTTGCACTTGCAGCCTTAGAAGTCTTGTAATCATCCTTGCCTTCTATCCACGCATTAAATGCATCATTTGCATCTTTATCTACATTAAGTTCAATAAATTCTTTCATTAGATTTTCAATTCTATTTCTAGTTTGTTCTTGAGATACCGCCATACCATATCCGTATTCAGCATTATCTTCGAATAATGAGTTAGCCCAAGATGGTCCATTTCCACAATCATCTGTACAATATGGCATTGATGGTGCAGAACCGCCCCAAATTGATGAACATCCTGTTGCATTTGCAATACTCATTCTATCTCCAAATAATTGAGTAACAAGTTTTACATATGGAGTTTCCCCACAACCTGCACAAGCTCCAGAGAATTCAAGATATGGAGTTTGGAATTGAGAGTTCTTGAAGTTGTTTGGTTCAATATTTTCTTCTTTAGACTTAATATGTTCAGAAGCATATTCCCAGTTAGCTGCTTGTACATCAATTTCATTTTCAAATGGAGACATTACAAGTGCTTTTTCTTTAGCAGGACAAACTTGAGCACAATTTCCACAACCAGTACAATCTAGTGGTGAAATTTGCATTCTATATTCATAATTTTCAAGTCCCTTTCCTATTGCTTTTTTAGTTTCAAATCCTTCAGGTGCATTAGCCATTTCTTCTTTATCGGCTAAGAATGGTCTTATAACTGCGTGAGGACATACTAATGAACATTGGTTACATTGAATACAGTTTTCAATCTTCCAGTGAGGAACATTTACAGCAATTCCTCTCTTTTCGTAACGACTTGTTCCAGCTGGGAATGTTCCATCAGGCATATCAACGAAAGCGGAAACTGGAAGGTCGTTACCTTCTTGTCTATTCATTGGAATAAGAATATTGTTGATAAAGTCAGGTGCTCCATCAATTTTGAAGTCTTTAGTAGTATCAGCATTTTTCCAAGAATCTTTTACTTCGATTTTCTTTAATGCATCTATTCCACGGTCTACTGCAGCATAGTTCATCTTAACTATATCGTCACCCTTAGCGCCGTAATCTTTTACGATTGCTTCTTTAAGAAGTTTAACAGCTTCGTCAAGTGGAAGTACTTGGGATAGATTAAAGAATGCAGCTTGCATTACCATATTAGTTCTTCCGCCAAGTCCAACTTCTGCAGCAATTTTTGTAGCATTAATTGTATAGAACTCAATTTCATTGTCTGCAATGTATTTTTTCATATAACCTGGAAGATGTTCGTCAAGTTCTTCTTCATTCCAAATAGTATTTAGTAAGAATTTGCCGCCTTTTTTAAGTCCTCTCAATAGATCATAAGAGTATACATAAGATTGTTTTGAACAAGAAATAAAATCAGTTTCAGTTAATAAATAAGTTGAAGTGATTTTATTTTTACCAAATCTCAAGTGAGACATTGTAACTCCACCAGATTTTTTGGAGTCATAGTCAAAATAACCTTGAGCATACATATCAGTGTTATCACCAATAATTTTAATTGCTGATTTATTTGCACCAACAGTACCATCAGATCCAAATCCCCAGAATTTACATCTAATAGTTCCTTCAGGTTCAGTTGTAATTACTTGTTTAATTGGAAGTGATTTATTAGTTACATCATCAATGATACCAACTGTGAAGTCATTTTTAGGTTTATCTTCTTTAAGGTTATCAAATACTGAAAGAATATCTGTTGGATTAGTGTCTTTAGATCCAAGACCATAAATACCACCAACGATAAGTGGTTTTTTATCTGATTCATAGAAGGCATCTCTAATGTCTAAGTATAGAGGTTGTCCAGCTGCTCCCTTTTCTTTAGTTCTGTCAAGAACTGCAATTCTTTCAACAGTTTCTGGAATTGCTTTCATTAAGTGTTCAATTGAGAAAGGTCTGTATAGGTGAACTTTAACAAGTCCTGTCTTTTCTCCTCTTGCATTTAGATAATCTACAACTTCTTCAATTGTTTCTGTAACAGAACCCATTGCTACGATAATATTAGTAGCGTCTTTAGCTCCGTAATAGTTAAATAAATTATATTCTCTTCCTGTTAACTTAGAAATTTCTTTCATATAATTTTCAGTAATACCAACTATGTTTGTATAGTACTTATTTGAAGCTTCAATTTCTTGGAAATAAATATCAGGATTTTGAGCAGTACCTCTTACTTGAGGTCCATTTGGATTTAAAGCTCTTTCCTTAAATTCTTTAATTGCTTCCTTGTCAACAAGTTTTTCTAAATCTTCATAATTAAGTACTTCAATCTTTTGCACTTCGTGAGATGTTCTAAATCCATCAAAGAAATGAACAAAAGGAACTCTACCTTTAATTGCAGACAAGTGAGCAACACCAGCTAAATCCATTGCTTCTTGAACTGATCCTGATGCAAGAAGTGCAAATCCTGATGCTCTTGCTGCCATAACGTCTTGATGATCGCCAAAAATTGATAGTGCATGAGATGCTAATGCTCTTGCTGCTACGTGGAATACTCCTGGAAGTAATTCCCCTGCAATCTTATACATATTAGGTAGCATAAGTAATAAACCTTGAGATGCTGTGTAAGTAGAAGTAAGTGATCCGGCTTGTAATGCGCCGTGAACAGCTCCTGCAGCTCCTCCTTCTGATTGTAACTCCTTAACCAATACTTCTTGTCCAAAAATATTTTTTCTTCCTTGAGAAGCCCAAGCATCAATGTGCTCAGCCATTGGAGATGATGGAGTTATAGGGTAAATACAAGCAACGTCAGAAAACGCATAGGCTACATGAGCGGCTGCTTCATTACCATCCATTGTTTTAAATGTTTTAGCCATATTATCCTCCCATTATTAATAATATAAATATAAACTAACCATACTCTTTATATTATAGAACTTAATTTAATAAATTTCAATAATATTATTAATAAATCAGCTTAAATAATTGAAAACAGCGAACTGTGAAAGACGTTTCATATTGTGGAATTATATATTTTTTAAAATTTTTTTATTTATTATTAATAAAAATAAATAAGAGAGCTAATATGCTCTCTTAAATCTAATCTACTTTTTTTAACATTCTCTCATTAAGAGCTAATGCTGGATTATATCCCAATTCCTTTTGTTTGTAGTTTTTTGTAGCAACCTCTATAATAAGTGCAGTGTGTCTTCCTGGTTTTACTGGTATATCAAACTTAACTACATCAATGCCCAAAATATTTTGGTAATTATTGTCAAGTCCAAGTCTTTCATATTCCTTTGACTCGTCCCAATCTTCTAAATTTACTACAACTTCTATTGCCTTTTCTTCCATTACAAAACCAATTCCAAACATTTTTTGAATATCAATAATGCCAACTCCTCTTATTTCCATAAAATATTTTGTAATGTCTGGAGATTTTCCAATTAACTTTTTGTCCATATTTTTTATAATTACAGAGTCATCAGAAATTAGCCTTGCGCCATTTGAAATTAAATCAAGAGCAGTTTCACTTTTTCCAATTCCACTTCTTCCAGTAATAAGTACGCCGATTCCAGAGATGTCAAGCAAAACTCCGTGCATTCTCATAGTAGGTGCCAATGCTTCGTCAACTAAAGATATAATTTTACTGAAAATTTTTGATGTAGTGTCTGGACTTCTAACTATGGTTACATTATGTTTTTTAGCCAAAATTTTTGCTTGTGGAAAAATAAAATTATTTCTTGAAAATACGACTACTGGAATATTGTACTTAAATAATTTCTCAAGTGTAGAATATTTTTCTTCATCGTCTAGCGAATTTATATAATGCCATTCTTGAGTTCCAATAAGCTGAATTCTATCTTTGACAAATTTCGCATAATATCCGCACAATTGTAATCCCGGTCTATTTATGTCGCTATTTATAATTTCAATCTCTTTATAATCAGTAGACTCATGAATAATTTCTAAATTTAATTCATCTACTATATATTTTAATTTAACTCCCATTTTTTGTTCTCCTAAAATGTTCATAAAGTGAATTAGCACTTTTTTCATTCATTGATTCAACTTCTAAAAGCTCTTCCACGCTTGCATTTTTTATTTTGTCAATGGATTTAAAATGTTTTAACAAGTTCTCTTTTCGCTTAGGTCCAATCATTTTTATGTCATCAAGTTCGGACTTAAACATTGTTTTTGACCTTAAATTTCTGTGATAATTTATAGCAAATCTATGGGCTTCTTCTTGAATTTTGTAAATCATTTTATAAGCTCTAGAATTCAAGTCAACATTATATTCTTCATTATTGTAAATAATTCCACGAGTTCTGTGAAAATCATCCTTTACAAGCCCACAAATTTCTAATTTTAAATTTAGTTTATCCAAAATTTCCTTTGCAGCGTTTACTTGACCTTTTCCGCCGTCCATCATTATTAAATCCGGAAAATTTGAAAAAGATGTATTCTTATCCCTTTTCTTTTCTTCAACACCTCTTGTAAATCTTCTCTCTATTACCTCTTTTAAGCTTGAATAATCATCAGGACCAATTACATTTTTAATTCTAAACTTTCTATAATCACTTTTTTTAGAATCTCCATCTTCAAATACAACCATGGATCCTACAGATTCAACGCCAGAAATATTAGAAATATCGTAGGCTTCAATACGTCTTGGAGTATCACTTAGTCCAATTAAGTTTTTTATTTCTTCAAGTGCCAACTTATTTGATTCTGCACGCTTTTTATATTTGTCCCCATATTTTTCAATCATATCAAGAGCATTTCTCTTCACCATTTTAATTAATTCTTTTTTATCGCCCTTTATAGGAACAGTTATTGTAACTTTGTTCCCTCTTTTTTCTGAAAGCCAATCTTCTAAAACTTTAGCATCCATTGGTTTATCTTCAATAATAATTTCCTTTGGAATATAACTTGCTCCAATATAAAATTGTTTTAAAAATGAAGAGAAAATTTCATCATAACTGTCATTGTAATAATCTCTTATCATATAGTGCTCTCTGCCAATAATTTTTCCCTTTCTAAAAAAGAAAATTTGAATTAATACTTCTTCTATCCCCTTTGCAAGAGCAATAATGTCTTTATCATCACGAGCTTCTGGATCACTTATAAGTTGTCTTTCCTTTAAATATTCTAAATTTTTAATTCTATCACGAATGTCTGCAGCATTTTCGTAATCCAAATTTCTTGAATAATCCATCATCTTTTCGTGAAGCTTATCTAGTAATTTGTTATTAGAACTAGATAAAAAGCTCAAAACTTCATCAACCATTATATTGTAATCCTCGTCCTTTACATTGCCTATACAAGGCCCAAGGCATTTTCCAATATAATAATTAAGACATGGTCTGTAACTCTTTTCTTCAACATTTTCAAGATTTAAGTTGCAAGTTCTAAGAGGATAAATCCTTTCAAAAGTTTCTATTGATCCATTTACAGCAAAAACATCTGGATAAGGTCCAAAATATTTTGCCCCATCCTTTAATATTCTTCGAGTTTTTATAACTCTAGGAAATCTTTCATTTAGCATTACCTTGATATACGGATATTGTTTATCATCACGCAAAAGGATATTGTATTTTGGAAGATTATCCTTAATTAAATTTGACTCAAGTACAAGGGATTCCACTTCATTTTCAACTATAATATACTCAAAATCGTGAATTTTTGAGACCATGCTGGCAACTTTTTTTGAACTCTTTCCATAAGAACCAAAGTACTGTCTAACTCTTTTTCTAAGAGATTTAGCTTTTCCAACATAAATTATCTCATCTAATTCATTTTTCATTATATAAACTCCTGGTTTATCAGGAAGTTTGTCAAGCCTTTCTCTTAAATCTATCAATTATCTAATTACCTCTCTCGTTGACTCTCTTAAATAATCTAAAATTTCTCCCTCAAAAAATGGACTTAATTTTGCAAAAACTTCTTTATGATAAGAATTCAAAGCTTCTAATTGCCTATCTGTAAGTAAGTTTACATCAATTGCCTTTAGTTCAAAAGGGCAAAAAGAAATTGTCTTAAATTTATTAAATACCGAATCTACTGTTTTACAGTCAAAGACAACTCTCATAATATTTTCGATTCTTATACCATATTTATTTTCTTTATAAACTCCCGGCTCATTTGATACAATCATATTCTCTTTCATTCTGACTGCAGGGGCTCTTGGCGAAATCCTCTGTGGTCCCTCGTGAACTGAAAGCACAAACCCAATTCCATGACCTGTGCCACATTTGTAATCTAATCTTTCTTGCCACAATGCATACCTTGCAATTCCATCTAAAGCTAAATCATATGTCCCCTTTAAGAAAACTGCATCCATTAAGTTTATGTGACTCTTCAAAGTTAAAGTGTAATCATGAATTTCTTCATCTGTGAGTTCACCCATGGCAATAGTTCTTGTTATGTCCGTTGTTCCAGAATAATATTGCCCACCTGAATCTACAAGATAAAAACCTTTAGGCTCAATTATAGATTCATTTTCCTTAGTTGCATGATAGTGCATCATTGCAGCATTTGCTCCATAGGCAGAAATTGTCTCAAAAGAATTTGAAATATATAGTGGATCTTCAGCACGAAGACTGTCAAGTTTCATTGCAGCTTCATATTCACCAATTTTATTTTCTGCATTTTCTTTCAACCAATAAATGTATTTAAATAATGCAACTCCATCTCTAATATATGTTTCTTCAAGATTTTTTATTTCAACATCATTTTTAATTGATTTTAAATTTTCAGAAATGTTATTGCCGAAAATTATTTCATTTTTATTGCAAATAGATTTATAAATTCTTTCGTTAATAGAATTTGGATCTAAATAAATTTTTTTATATTCATAATTCTTTAAATAATAATAAAATTCAGAATAATCTCTTAATTCAGCTACTTTACAAATATCTTTTTCAATTTTTCTTGTCTTAGTTTTGTCTGTAAATAAAGTAACTTTGTCCTTTTCAATAATCATAAAAGAAATCAATACTGGAGTATCCTTTATGTCCATTCCACGAATGTTTAGTGTCCATGCAATATCAACAAGTGAAGAAACTATGGTTAAATCAACTTTTTTACTATCTAAAATCTTTCTAATTTCAGAAATTTTTTCATTAGCAGATTTCCCAGCGTATTTTACATCAAGTAAAGAAGCATCATCACTTGGAAGAGGACATCTATCTTTCCAAAGTCCTCCAATTAAGTCAATGTCAATGATTTTTACATCTTTTTCCCTTATTTTTTGCGACAAAAAGATAAAACTTTCATGAGAAAAATATTCTGCATTAATTCCAAGAGTTTCTCCGTCTTTAATATTTTCTGAAACCCAATCGTCGTAATTTAAAACCCCATCTAAACCTTGTTTTTTAAGTTCAAAACCAAAATTTTTGATTTCCCTTGCGGCCTGGATAAAATATCTTCCATCAGTCCAAAGATATGCCTCATCCATAGTTATAACTGCCGTCCCCTGCGAACCAGTAAATCCCGTTACAAATTCCAATTCCTTAAAATAATCTGGAAGGTATTCTGAACCATGAGGGTCCTTAGTTGGAATAATATAAAAATCTATATTTTTTTCTTTCATTATATTTCTAATTTCATTTAAAATCACAAAATCACATCCTAAGTTATATATTATCACAAGAGGAAAATAGG
>NZ_JALEOV010000022.1 GCF_022767005.1 Peptoniphilus sp.
AAAATCAGTCCAAGGACTGAGTAAAATCATGTCCTTGTGCATGATTTTTTTTTGAGCAAATTTAATTACCTTAAATTTTTTTTGCCCATTTTTAAGAATGTTTGATCTTTTATTTGGAAAAGGAGAAAAAAATGCCAAGAGATAATTCAATTAAAAAGACGCTAGTAATAGGTTCTGGTCCCATTGTAATAGGGCAAGCTGCTGAGTTTGATTATTCAGGCACTCAAGCTTGTGAAACTTTGAAAATGAATGGTGTTGAAACTGTTCTTGTGAACTCAAACCCTGCTACTATTATGACAGACAAGGGTATCGCCGATAAAATTTACATCGAACCAATAACTATTTCTTTTATAGAAAAAATTATTGAGAGGGAAAGACCTGACTCACTTATTGCAGGTATGGGCGGACAAACTGGTCTTAACATGACCTTGGAACTTGACAAACGTGGAATTTTAGATAAATATGGAATAAAAATTATAGGAACTGACATCGAAGCTATTAAAAAAGGCGAAGACAGAGATATTTTTAGAAAAACAATGGAAGAAATTGGCGAACCAATTATCCAATCTGAAATCGCCAATACACTTGAAGAAGGAAAAATCCTCGCTAAAAAAATTGGCTATCCTCTAGTAATTAGACCTGCTTTCACCTTAGGTGGAACTGGCGGTGGTTTTGCCTATAATGAAGAAGAACTCGAGGAAGTTTTATCTCATGGCTTGAGCCTTAGCCCAGTAAATGAATGTCTTCTTGAAAAATCCATTCGTGGTTGGATGGAAATTGAGTTTGAAGTTATTAGAGATTCTGCTGGCGAAAAAATTATTGTGTGCGACATGGAAAATGTGGATCCCGTTGGCGTTCACACAGGGGACTCTATTGTAGTTGCTCCTTGCCAAAGTCTTGATAAAGATGTTCTTCAAAAATTAAAAAATGCTGCGCTAAACATTGTTGAAAATGTAAATGTAATAGGTGCTTGTAATGTTCAGCTTGCACTTAACCCAGAAACTTTGGACTATGCAGTAATTGAAATCAACCCAAGAGTTTCTCGTTCCTCTGCCCTTGCATCAAAGGCAACTGGATATCCAATTGCAAGAATTGCAACAAAACTTGCCCTTGGATTAAACTTAAATGAAATCAAAAATGAAACTACTGGCGAAACTATTGAAAATTATGAACCTAATTGTAATTATGTAGTTGTTAAAATTCCTAAATGGCCTTTCGACAAATTCAAATTTGCAAATAGAAAACTTGGAACAAAGATGATGGCAACTGGAGAAGTTATGTCAATTGGTTCTTCCTTTGAAGAAGCTCTATTAAAGGGTATTAGATCTCTTGAAATTTCAAAATTCTCCCTTGAGTCTAAGTTCTCTGAAGAAAGAACTACTGAAGAACTTAAAAAGAGAATTAAATTCCCTGATGACGAAAGACTTTTTGATGTTGCAGAAATTATTAGACGTGGACTTTCTCTTGAACTTATCCACGACATTACGGGCATTGACCTTTACTTCTTGAAAAAAATCGAAAATATAGTTCGTGAAGAAGAAAATCTAAAAAAATTAAGCATGGATACAATTAATCCTGAGGAACTTTTAAAACTTAAAAAGTTAGGTTTTTCTGATAAAACTATTGCAAAGGCTCTTGGCGTAGAAATGGAAGATGTAATTGAACTTCGTGAAAAAAATAAAATCCTTCCAAATTATAGAAGAGTTGACACTTCTCCTTTTAGAAAAAATGGCGCCTACTATTATTCAACTTATGAAAAGACAGACGAAAACATTGTGTCTGATAATAAAAAAATAATCGTAATTGGTTCTGGTCCAATTAGAATTGGTCAAGGAATTGAATTTGACTATTGTAGCGTTCACGCAATCAAGGCATTGATAAAAATGGGCATAGAAACAATTACTATTAACAACAATCCAGAAACTGTTTCTACTGACTTTGACACATCTGACAAACTTTACTTCGAACCACTTACTGAGGAAGAGGTTAAAAGCATTATTGAAATAGAAAAACCTCTTGGCGTAATCCTTGCCTTTGGTGGTCAAACTGCAATTAAGCTTGCAAAATACCTTCACTCACAAAAAATTAACATCTTGGGAACAGACTTCTGTGATATTGACAGAGCTGAAGACAGAGAAAAGTTTGATGAAATGCTTGAAGATTTGAAAATCAATAGACCTAAGGGACGTGGTGTATTCACTGTTAAAGAAGGACTTGAAGCAGCTTGTGAACTTGGCTATCCACTACTTGTTAGACCATCCTATGTGCTTGGCGGTCAAGGAATGCAAATAACTTATGACGAAGAAAGTTTAAAAACTTATTTGCAAAGTGCTTTTGAAAGAGATTCAGAAAACCCAGTTTTAATTGATAAATATTTAGTAGGTCGTGAAATTGAAGTTGATGCAATTTCTGATGGCAAGGATGTCCTAATCCCTGGAATTATGGAACACCTTGAAAGGGCAGGAGTTCACTCTGGCGACTCAATTACAATTTATCCAAGCATTAACATTTCAGATGAAATCAAAGAAAAAATATTAGATTACACAAAGAAAATTGCAAAGGCACTTCATGTAAAGGGCATGATAAATATACAATTTATCGAATACAAAAATGATTTATACATCATCGAAGTAAACCCTCGTGCATCAAGAACTGTGCCATACATTTCAAAGGTTTCCGGCGTGCCAATAATTGACCTAGCTACAAAAACTATGCTTGGCGAAAATTTATCTGACCTTGGCTACGGAGTAGATATTTATAAAGAGCCAAAACTAATGGCAGTTAAAGTTCCAGTATTCTCTATGTCAAAACTTAACAGAGTTGAAATTTCCCTTGGACCTGAAATGAAATCCACTGGCGAAGTTCTTGGAATTGGTAAAAACATTGACGAAGCACTTTTCAAAGGATTCTTGGCATCAGGTTCAGCCATTGAAGATAAAGCTTCAACAGTTCTTGCAACAGTAAACGACAACGACAAGGCTGAATTTATTGAAATTGCAAAATCTATGAAGGATTTAGGTTACAATTTTATCGCAACTAAGGGTACTTGTGAACTTCTTAAAAAAGAAGGCATTGACGCAAGAGAAATTGGAAAAATCAATGACCCAAGACCAAATATCCTAGATGTAATAAGAAAGGGAGAAATCGACATTGTAGTTAACACTCCAACTAGAGGTGGCGACTCAACAAGAGATGGTTTCAAAATTAGAAGAATGTCGACAGAATATGGCATCGACATAGTTACAAGCCTTGACACATTGGCAGCTAGAGTAGCTGTAAAAAATAAAAAATTCCACGAAGAAAACATGGATAT
>NZ_JALEOV010000044.1 GCF_022767005.1 Peptoniphilus sp.
GGCAATTGAGAATAAAAATAGAGAATTAGACGAAGAAAAACTAGATAGTGCCATAAAGGAGCTAAAAGAAAAATTAAATATTAAATAGTTGTAAAGGCAACGTGATAATTTTGCATTTTTAATAATTTTTCAAAGATAAAAGTTTGTAATAAAAAAATTTATAGAATATAATATTTTTAAAGAAGACAAAACTTATTAAATGGAGGAGGTATAAGAAATTGAAGGATATAATTCTAGCACCTATTTTAAAATGGGTTGGTGGAAAAAGACAATTATTAAATGAAATAAATCCTCTTATACCAGAAAAAATAACAACATATGTTGAACCCTTTGTAGGTGGCGGAGCAGTTTTATTTAATTTGCAACCAAAAAAGGCAATAATAAATGATTTTAACAAGGATCTAATTAATGTTTATAGGACTGTTAGAGATAATCCAGAGGGTCTTTTAGATATTTTAAAAGAACATGATTATAGAAATTGCGAAGATTACTATTATGAAATTAGAGCACTAGATAGAGATGATAAATACAACAATATGAATGATTTAGAAAAGGCTGCTAGGATAATTTATCTCAATAAAACTTGTTTTAATGGTTTATTTAGAGTTAATCAAGCAGGACAATTCAACAGCCCTTATGGAAAGTATAAGAATCCCAATATTATTAATGAACCAGTCATATTAGCGATGTCAAAATATTTTAACGAAAATGATATAAAAATATTAGAGGGAGACTATCGAGATGCTTTGAAAAATTTAAGAAGGGGTGCCTTTGTATACTTTGATCCGCCTTATATGCCAATATCTTCTTCCTCAAGTTTTACAGGATATACTGAAAATGGATTTAATAAAAAAGATCAGCAAGAACTTAAAAAAGAATGTGATAAGCTAAATGAAAGAGGAATTAATTTTATGCTTTCTAATTCTGCACACCCCTTTATTATAGAACTTTATAAAGATTATGACATTACAATAGTTAAAGCAAGACGTTCAATTAATTCAAAGGGCAATAAAAGAGGAGAAATAAACGAAATATTGGTGAGAAATTATGGCAAAAATAAGTACAAATAGTGCTTGGGAAAAACTTTTTGATAAATATAATATAGAGAAAGAAGTAAATGAAAAGGGATTTTTTAATATAAAAGCTGAGCAAATTAAAGAATTTAAAGAGCCAAGACTTATGGCAAAGTGGGATAGTTCTGAATCTCTTCCAAGTATTTTAAAATCAAAAGAGATAAATATTTTACCAACATCTAGAAGTTCATATATATTGAGCAATTTTAATCTATATAAGGAATTGCCAAAATATACCGAAGATGTTACAAAAATGAAAAAGGTAGAAATCCCAGATTTAGAAAGCATTGACATAGAAAATGTTACATCAGAAGCAAATGCTATTAATGTTTTGATGCTATCTCCTATTTTAGAAGATTTTTTAGGAGATGGAGAAAACTATGCAACTTTTAATGGGAGAATGGGCACAGGTGAATTTAATTTTTTTGTAAATAGAAATTTAAAAGATCCTCTATGTATTGATGTCAAAAATGCTCAATGTGAAATTGACGCTGGATTAGAAAATGACAAATCAGTAGTTATAATTGAAGCAAAAAATGTAATTCATCCAGATTTTCATGTACGACAATTATATTATCCATATAGACTGTGGAGAAATAAGGTTAAAAAACCTATAAGATTATTATTTTCAATATACTCTAATCAAATATATAGATTATTAGAATATAGATTTAATGACCTTAATAATTACTCATCAATAGAATTAATAAAAGAAAAAAATTATACACTACAAGACACAAAAATCACTTGTTATGATCTTCTTGAAGTATATAAAAAAACAAAAGTTACTATAAGTGACAATATGAATGATTATGAAAAAACTCCTTTTGTACAAGCAGATAGTTTTGAAAAAATTATTTCTCTAATTGATTTTTTAAAAGAGGAAGATATGTCTCCAGCAAAAGTTGCTGAAATTATGCAATTTGATATACGACAAGCAGGATATTATTTTAACGCTGGAAAATATTTAGGTATTTTTGAAAAATATCATGGAGAAGAATTTGATGAGGAAAGTAGCAAGTGGAACAAAGTCGTGAAAATAAGATTAACGAAAAAGGGACAAGAAATTGCTAAAATGAATTATAAGCCAAGACAATTAGAACTTGTAAAATTAATATTAAGACATAAAATATTTAATGTTTTTTTCTTTGAAACATTTACTACAGGACAATTCCCAAAAAAGAAGGATATAGAGAATGCAATGAGGAAATATAATGTTTGTAATGAAGGGCAAATAACAAGAAGAGCAAGCACAGTATATTCTTGGTTAAAATGGATATTTAGGCTTCAAAAAGTTACGCAAGAATAGTCAAACATTTCCTTAGAGATCTTAGTATATTATTAATGAGGTATTTAAGCAATGGATGATAAAATAAAAAAATGGGAGCCTGAAAATTTTGAACTTGAGATGACAACTCATTGGTCTTTTTCTGAAAGAGGAGATTGGGCGACACATGACAATAAGTGGAGAGGCAACTGGTCTCCTTACATACCAAGAAATATTATTTTAAGATATTCAAAGGAAAATGATTTAATTTTAGATCAATTTGTAGGTGGAGGTACAACTCTTGTTGAAGCAAAATTATTAAATAGAAATATAATTGGTGTAGACATTAATAATCTTGCTCTTAGTCGCTGTAAAGAAAAAACTAATTTTGAACATGAGGGAGCTAATGGTAAAGTTTTTTTGCGAAAGGGAGATGCGAAAAAACTTGATTTTATTTCCGACAATAGCATTGATTTAATCTGTACACATCCACCTTATGCAAATATAATTAAATACAGTGAAAATATAGAAGAAGATTTATCTCATTTAGAAATAAAGGATTTTTTAGAAGAGATGAAAAAAGTTGCATCAGAAAGTTATAGAGTTTTAAAGACGGATAAATTTTGTGCTATTTTAATGGGTGATATTCGTAAAAAAGGTAACATGATACCATTGTCATTCTATGTAATGCGCATTTTTGAAAATGTTGGATTCAATCTTAAAGAAATTATAATAAAAGAGCAGCATAATTGTAAAATGACAGGTTTTTGGAAGACAAATAGTGTTAAATATAATTTTTTACTTATTGCCCATGAGCATCTATTTATCTTCAAAAAAATTAAATAATTAGAAAAATTAAAAGCCTCGGCACTATTATGCTGAGGCTTCTTAGATTTAAAAATTTTAACAATTCAAAATCAAAATCTTAATTATATTTAAAGATAAAGTAAATCTAATTAAAATTCTGATATTTCGTAGATATCCATGTTTTCTTCGTGGAATTTTTTATTTTTTACAGCTACTCTAGCTGCCAATGTGTCAAGGCTTGTAACTATGTCGATGCCATATTCTGTCGACATTCTTCTAATTTTGAAACCATCTCTTGTTGAGTCGCCACCT
>NZ_JALEOV010000054.1 GCF_022767005.1 Peptoniphilus sp.
CATTATTCTATCCAGTTGTTTAATATATTCTTTTATCTTCATAAACAACTCTCCTTTTTCTTTACCTGTCATTTCTCTTACTTACAAATAATAGATAACTTAAAAATTTAAAATATTATATAGAATCAAAAAGAATATATAAAATCTCCTCTTGGAGTTTACAGTTTATACAACTTAATTGTAAATCTAAATTCCTGAATTTCTTTTTATTTAATTGCTATTTTATACACTATAAAGGTGGTGTTGCAAAATAGAATTATCTATTCTGCAACACCACCTTCTTTTTTAATCTTAATAAGTTCTATATATTCATACTTATTGTTTTATTTTATCTTTGCTTTTTTGTTGCGATGTTAATTTCAGAGCTTTTATATAATTTAAAACTCTTTTTTGTGCTTCATCTGGTAATATTTTAAAAATATCATAAGCTTTTATTATAGTTTTATTCATAAATCCAACTCCTTTATCGCCTCATTAAGGCTAACAAATTCCCCTTGTTCTTCTGTTGTTAATTCGTTCATATCTTTTACAAAAGTATCCATATTGCCCCCTATTTTTTATATGCTTCTCCTCTTGGTAATATATTTATAATTTTGATATTTTCTTTTTCTTTTGTGTATATTACTCTATATACACCTACTCTTAATCTATATTGTGGTAAACCTTGAAGTTTTTTATAGCTTCAAGTATTGTTTTTTTGTCTATTATCTATTTTTTTAGATTTTTAATTGCTTGTCTACTAATTTCAATACTATACATACATCAATTATACCCCTTGTACTCATTTTAACAAGTATTGTAAATTACAAGTGAATATTATATCCACCCATAATCTATAAATCCATAAAGGTTATAATCAAAATAATCAGTACAAACATCTGATTTATCACAATTATAGCTTTCCATATATTTTTCTATATCCTCAATCATATCAAAGCCTTTTTTATTTCTGTAACATATGTCTTGACAGTTAAGAATAATTCTGTATTAAAGTTTATTTTTAATTGAATTGTGCCATTAACTAGCGTATAATTAGTTAATGATAATGTGTGTTTTTTAATTTTCATAAATACATGGTATCAAAAAAGACGAGGTTTTTATTATCCTCGCCTTTTTTATTTTGGGACTTTTGCAACAGCCTCTTGAATTAATTTATTTTTTTATTTTATAGAGTTATTGCCTCTTTAACTCTATTTATAGGAATTACTCCCTTTTCCTTAAAATCTTCTTCATAATCCTTTACAGCATTTTTAAAATCTTCTTTTATTTCATCTTCTGTTGTGCCATAAAGTCCAATTATAGCATCTACTCCCAAAATTCTTCCATGAAATTCTTTATCTTCATCTATCCACTCATACCATGCTAAATAACCATTATAGTTAAGATATTTTTTCATAAAATCCTCCTTTTATGATAGCGTCTCTGATATCTTCCGCCCTACCTCTACCTAAAAAGGTTTTTCCATGCGGATTGTGCATCCGTAAAATCATTTTATCATTAAAATACCATTTTTCACTACTACCAGCTCCCTCTCTTTTTTCCCAATTAAGAATAGAGGCTAGTGTTAAAAAGTCTTTATATTTTAAATTTTTAGATATATTTACATCTAAAAAAGATTTTATTATTTTTTCTTTCTTACTCATATTCTTATTATACCCTCATATTTTAATTTAAACAAGCGACTATAAACATTATAATCGCTCCTATTGTAATTTTACCTACTATATAAGTAAACATCATTTTTTTCTTCTAAATTCATTTTATACCTCTATTTCTTCATACTCTTCATCAAAAACTTCCATATATCTTATTTCATCTTTTGTAAATATATCTTGAAGTTGTGCCACTTCATCAATTTCATCTTTATCAAAAAACACTATATTAAAAATTTGAAAAGCAATTTTACTGCCCTCTATAATCATTATATAGTCAGTTACAGGTGCTTCTATGGTATTTATCTCAATTTTTTTATCAACAGCAAATACCATATCATCGGCTAATATGGCGAACTTTGAAATTACCCAAAATTCATTAAAATCTTCTAAATGATTTGCTATATAGTCTTTAATTTCACGTTCTAATTTCACTTTTTCTATTGAATTAATATTTATAACTTTCATTTTATACCTCAAATTCATAATCCATAAAAGTTATAATCAAAATAATCAGTACAAACATCTGATTTATCACAATTATAGCTTTCCATATATTTTTCTATATCCTCAATCATATCAAAGCCTTTTTTATTTCTGTAACATATGTCTTGACAGTTAAGAATATAATTCTATATTAAAGTTATTTTTAATTGAATTGTTCCATTAACTAGCGTATAATTAGTTAATGATAATGTGTGTTTTTTAGTTTTCATAAATACATTGTATCAAAAAAGACGAGGTTTTTATTATCCTCGCCTTTTTTATTTTGGGACTTTTGCAACAGCCCCTTTTTCTTTGCTATTAAATATTTTGTCTTATAAATAGTCTTATTTATAATTTTTTTATTTTAAGCTGCTTTATAAATTTGATTTACTTTTAATGAAATTAAACTTTTGTAAATGTTCTTGGTGTTAGTTTGTTTTCTATTATTCCAAGTATAAAGTCTGCCACAACTGCCATTAGTGCCGTTGGGATTGCTCCTGCAATTATTATTGGACTTCCATTGGCTACGGTTATTCCTCTTGTGATTATATCTCCAAGTCCTCCTGCGCCAATAAATGTTCCAACTGCCGTTACGCCTATGGCAAGGACTAAGGCGTTTCTAATCCCTCCCATTATAATTGAAATTGCAAGGGGCAATTCAACTTTTGTCATTAGCTGAATTTTTGTCATGCCCATACCTGTTGCTGCGTCAACAAGTTCTAGCGTTACAGAATTTATTCCTGAAACTGTGTTTTTTAATATTGGAAGGATTGCATATAAAAATACGGCAAAGACAACTGTATTTGGTCCCGTTCCTATTAAAAACATGAGTATGGCAAGCATTGCAAGGGAAGGTATGGTCTGCATTACATTGGCAATGCTAATTGTAAGTCTTGAAAGTTTTCTTTTTCTCGCCACGAAAAATCCAAGAGGTATTGCAATTATTGATGCAAATAAAACTCCATAAATGGAAATTAAAAAGTGCCTAATAAATTGCTCAAAAACATAGCTTGAATTTTGTGCGTAGTACATTATTACATCAGACATTTTTTCCTCCTTCCACAAAAGCTTTATACTCTTGCAATTTATTTTTGTCGATTTTTACATTTTCAAAATAATTATTTTTTTTCAAAAAGTTTTCCGCTACCTTCGCTGGTTCGATTAAGTCTTCGTCTGCTTGTCTATTTAATTCCTGCATAGTTTTTGATGAAATTTGTCCTACTAGTTTCATTATTGCAATTTCTACTTCTGGATATTTTTCCACAATTTTTTCTGATGCAATAGGTGATGCGTCATAGGGTGGGAAAAGTCTTTTATCGTCTTCTAATATTACTAAATCGTAAGATGAAATTTTTCCGTCAGTTGAATATCCAAGAACTACATCCATTTCACCACTGGCAAGTGCTGTATAGACAAGTCCAATATCCATTGGATAGACTCTTTTAAATCCATAACCATAAGTTTCTTGAAAGGCCTTATATCCGTCGCCCTCTCTCTTTATCCAAGCTGTGTCAACTCCAACGCTAACTTTATCCTTTATTTTTTCTAAATCTGAAACTTTTTTAAGATTGTTTTCTTCTGCAAATTTTTTAGTAACCATAAAGGCATATGTGTTGTCAAAGCCAAAGGATGGATACCAAAATCTATTCCACCTCTTGTAATATTCTTTCATTACAACTTCTTGTGCTTCTTTTGGATCTCTTATTGGTTTCATTCCAAGCTCGCCACTAAGTGCAGTACCTGTGTACATAGCACCAACTACGTTGACATCCCCTTTTAACATAGCTATGTGGTTTAAGACTGAAGATGACAAATTTGTTATTAATGAAACATCAAGGTCTGTGTGATGTTCTATCATTTGCTTAACCATTTCTCCCAATATTTGTCTTTCTGTATTTGACCCAGTTGCAACAACTACGTTTGTTTTTGTGTTTCCACCAATGCCAGGTAGAGTGCAAGATGTCAAAAATATGGAAGCCATCACAAAAATTAAAGTTAATTTTTTTAATTTCTTCATCACGCCACCTCACTTGTCTTGTTAGGTGAAAGTTTGTCTTCTAAAATTCCAAAGAAAAAGTCAACAATTATAGCCATTAGTGTTACGGGAATTGTACCCCATACGACCATTGGCATTATGGCATTTGTAAGTCCATTGAAGATGAAATCTCCAAGTCCTCCTGCTCCAACATAGGATGCAAGAGTAGTCCATGCAAGTACATAAATGGCAGAAAGTCTTATCCCACTCATAATTACTGGCATAGCCATTGGTATTTGTACTTTAAAAAGAATTTGCGACCTCGTCATGCCCATGCCCTTTGCTGCGTCAATTAGTTTGTCATTTACTCCTGCTATTCCAAGATAAGTATTCCTCAAAATTGGAAGCAGTGAATAGATAAAAAGTGAAACTATGGCAGGTTTTTTGCCAACTCCAAAGATTGGAATCATTAGTGCCAATAGTGCAAAGGACGGTACAGTTTGAAGTACTGATGCAATTGCCATTACAATTTTTGCCGTGGTCTTTGAGCGAGTTAAAAATATTCCTAATGGAACTGCAATTAAAACTCCAAAAAATAGTGAAATTGATGCAATAAAAAGATGCTCTATTGACTTTGATAAAATTTCTCCACTATTAGCAAGTAAAAAATCAATCATTATCTTCACCTATCTTTTTAGATGTCTCTCCTGATGCATCTTTCATAAGCTCTGACAAGTTGTCATCTTCAAAAATTTCTTCAGTTTCTTCTTCGCTTTCATTTTCCCAAAGGTTTGTGTAAATTGTATCTACTACCGAAGCTCTAGTTACAAGTCCAACGAGTTTATTATCTATATCTACTACTGGAAGGTTTTTTATATCCAAATTATAAATATCTCTTATGGCATTCATAATAACTGTGTCTTCTCTTATTGCATAGACTTTTTCCATTACTTCGTCGAGAGATTTTATTTTTTTACCAAATCTTCCTATGTCAAACATTCCAACTGCTCCAAGAAGATGTTCTTCTTCGTCAGTTACAAAAATTGTGTCTACCCTTCTTTTCCTCATAAGGGCAAGGGCATCGTAAGTAGACCTATCGCTAGAAAGTGAAACTGGATCTTTTAACATAATTGTTTCTACAGTTCTGTAAGATGTTTTTGCTTCATTTAATTTTTCTTCGCCAAGCATATCTTCCACGTACTTGCTCTTTGGATTTTTTAAAATATTTTCAGGCGTGTCAAATTGTTCCACATGTCCCTTTCTCATGATTACAATTCTATCTGCGAGGGATAATGCCTCGTCCATGTCGTGAGATACAAATACTATGGTCTTTCCCATTTCCTTTTGAAGTCTTTTCACAAGTTTTTGCAAGGCATCTCTAGTTATTGGGTCAAGTGCACCAAAGGGTTCGTCCATTAGAATAATATCTTGGTCTGCTGCAAGAGCTCTTATTACTCCAATCCTTTGCTGTTGTCCTCCAGATAGTTCTGATGGGTATTTATCTAAGTAAGATAAGGGTAGGTCTACTTTTTCGATTAAATTTTCTGCTATTGGTCTAAGTTTATCCTCATCCCACTTTAAAAGCCTTGGCACAAGAACTATATTGTCGTAGACTGTCATATGTGGAAGTAGTCCAATTTGTTGAATTACATATCCAATTTTTCTTCTCAGATCAACTGGATCCATATTTTTTATGCTAACTCCATTTATCAAAATATCTCCACTAGTTATATCATTCATTCTATTGATCATTCTCATGCAAGTAGTCTTACCCGATCCACTGGCTCCAATAAAGCATATAAACTCGCCATCTTTAAATTTTAAATTTATATTTTCAGCTGCAACCTGATTGCCAGGATAGATTTTACTGACATTTTTAAACTCTATCATTATAACCTCTCCTTTTTTTAACTTATTTTTATTATACCCTAAATAATAATATTTCAAAAATTACTCATTTTGACCTTTTATACATTAATGTTATAATAGTATTGTAAGTATAATTTTTGTTTTAAGGAGGATATTATGGCTAACGATTATCATGAACCAGCGGAAGAAATGACAAAAAAATCAAGAGAAATTATTAGAGCAATTAATTCATTAAAAGAAGAAATTGAAGCAGTTGATTGGTACTACCAAAGAGTTTCAGTTACTGAAGATAAAGAATTAAAGGAAATAATGTGGCACAATGCAGAAGAAGAAATGGAACACGCAATGATGACACTTGAATGGTTACGAAGAAACCAAGAAGGTTGGGACAAACAAATGAGAACTTACCTATTCTGCGAAGGCGACATTATGGACGCAGAAAAATAATTGTAAGTGAACGATAAATACTAAAAAACTAATAATATTATAAAAAATGGCTAAATATCAAATATTTTTGTATATTTAGCCATTTTTTTATTAAACCTTTTTAATTCTAAGCTCTAAATTTTTTTCCTTAATTTTATATGCAGTATATTCTCTCATTAGTTCATAGAGAGTGGATGCTAAAGGTATAAATGCCCACATTCCTACTACTCCAAATAGAGACCCACCAACTGTAATCGCAACTAGTGTCCAAAGTGATGGCAGTCCTACTTTGTTTCCAACTATCTTTGGATATACTAAGTTTGATTCAATTTGTTGAAGAATTAAGATTAAAATTATAAATATAATTCCCTTTGTAGGATCTTCTATTACAGTCATTATAAAGCCCATGGCTCCGCCCAAAAAAGGTCCAATGATTGGAATGAGATCTGTAACTCCAATTATAACTCCAAGAGTTGCTGCATTGGGAACTCCAATTACAAAACATGATACAAAAGTTGCAATCCCTATAAAAGTGGATACTGTAAGTTGTCCCCTTATAAATCCAAAAAAGTTTTCGTGAAGAAGACGCACTACGTGAATTATTTTATCTGCAATTTTGTTATTAAAGAAAGAATAACAAATTCTCGTAGCTTGGTATCCAAGTCTTTCCTTGTCAGCCAAAATATAAATTGATGTTATAAGGGCAAGCATAAAGGATACTAGTCCGCCTAGTATACTCGATGCAGTTGAAATTGCACTGTTAAGTATATTCGATGGTCTTTCGCTTGATGTTACAAAGTCCCTAATTCTATTAAATATTTCGTTCCAACTTAAATTGTTGTACTCGCTTTGCAGTTTGTCTGAATAATTACTTAGATATGGAATTTCTCTAGTCTTGTCAATTGCCATTTGCAAAAAGCTTGGCAGTGATTTTCTAATTCCGTCAAAGGAATTGATTAGCTGAGGTACAATTATTGCCATTATTATAAATATTACTAGAATAATAAATATAAAGGTTAGGGCTATGGAAATTGTCCTCTTATGCTTTTCTATTTTTTTATTTTTTATTTTGCTAAAAACTTTTCTTTCAAAAAAATTTAAAGGTATTTTCATTATAAAGGCAATTACTCCCCCAAGTATGAAGGGTGCCATTATGCCAAGCAATGTGCCAAAACCTGTAAATATACTTTTGCTGTTTAAAAATAAATAGGCAATGAATAATAGTGCAAGTCCCGTTAAAAAAATCTTTTTATAAACTTCATTTTTAAAGGATAATTTCTTTAGCGGGCTATTAACACTTTCTCTTATTTCTCTTTTTTCTTCCATTAATTCTCCTTATTTTTTTGAAAGGCTATCTAAAAAATTAAAATACTCTTCCAAAAAAGATTTTTGCATATCCGCTATGCTATTGATGTAGATTTCAGAAAAACTAAGTGCCAATTTCATTTGTCTTGAGAAGAGCTCTCTATAATCGTCGATAACGCCAAGAGTTTCCTCTTTAACTTCTTCTTGATTATAAAGCATTGGCAAATTACTTTTCCTTTTACTTTTTTTCTTTTTATCTTCATAAATATTTGGATTTATTTCCATAATTATTTCAAAGCCCTTGTCGTCGGGTTTTTCCTTTTCCTTTAAGTCAATTTCAAGGTTATCTTTTTTTAAAGGAGCTTTGCTATAATCTAGTGGGAGTAAAAATCTAACGGGATTTACCGCAAGAGATTTTTTGTCTTCTTCCTTTGTAAAGGAAATTACACCGCTATTTTGATGTTTTGAAATTTCTTTTAACTTTAAATCCTCTAATTTTTTTGAATCTTCATTATTTTTTAAATCTTTTTTACTCAATTTAAAAACCTCTCAATGCATCAGGTCTAAAATTTTTCTTTTTCAAAGTTTTTTCTATTGCCCTAATGAGATCTAGTCTGTCTTCATTTAGATTTCCAGCAAGTAGAACATAGTTTGACGCGTGGTTTGACCTAAAGACTGTACCTTCTGAATCAACGTGCTCCAAAAATATTTTCATCTCTTCTAAAATTTCGCCTGCACTAGGCATTTTAAATTTGCCAGAAATATAATCTGAGTAAAGTGGTGTATTCTTGTAAATTCTCATAGTGAGATATCCCAAGAAGTCCGGCTTAGTTTCCGATACAAGTTTTGCAGTTCCCACTGCATTTCTTTCCATACCTTCAACTCCGCCTAAGCCTGCAATAATAGTTACAGAAGTTTTAAACCCTGCTTCCTTTGCCTTTTTCATCGCAGTTACGTACTCATCATAGGTAATACCCTTTTTGATTTCTTTTAAAAGCTCTTCATCCCCAGTTTCAAATCCAATGTATAACATTTCAAGTCCTTCTTCACGAAGGGTTTTTAATTCATCAAGGGACTTTCTATTTATGTCTTGAGCAGTTGCATAAGATGAAACTCTATTTACATTGGGATAATATTTTTTTATAGTCCTTAAAATTTCAACTAGGTCTTCTGTCTTTAAGATTAGTGCATCTCCATCAGCCAAGAATATTCTTTCAAAATAATCTCTATATGAGCTCATTTCTATTAAATCCTTCTTAATATCTTCAAGAGGTCTTATCC
Organism: Peptoniphilus sp.; assembly: GCF_022767005.1. Taxonomy (GTDB): domain Bacteria; phylum Bacillota; class Clostridia; order Tissierellales; family Peptoniphilaceae; genus Peptoniphilus_A. Next base: position 8,995 of record NZ_JALEOV010000054.1, read on the forward strand.
TAAAGTCATCATCTTTATACATATAACAAAATGTACAATTGTTGTGAGAACATCCCACAGTCGCCTGAATAATTAATGACCTTGCCTCACTTGGCGGTCTAAAAACATTTCCGTAATACTGCATATTTCTCCCCTTCTAATTTTATTTTTAATTCTTACCGTGTTTCTTTAATAAATTGTCCTTAACCTTCCATAGTTTTTCTGACAAGTCCACGATGTATTCATTTGGATTGTCAAGTCTTTTAGTTTCCTCCCACAATGTGTCCAGTTCCATCTCAGCCTTCTTCTTTATTTCTTCAAGGCTTGGAAGTTTGTATACAAGTTTGCCCTTGTCGTAAATTTGTACGAGAACTTTCTTTACAGTGTAATTTGTAAGAGTTTTTCTCTTCCATGTGTAAACTGGGTGGAAAATTTCATAATTGTCTTCTGGTATTTCTTCATCTCTCAATGCAACTACATCTGCCATTGCCTTTCCAGTTTCATTTTCGTAAAATCTATAAAGTTCTTTAAAACCTGGAGTAGTAATTTTTGTAACATTCTCGGATATTTTTATCTTTGGAATAATTTTTCCGTCATCGTCAATAGTTGCAACTAATTTGTAGACTCCGCCAAAAACTGGAGATGATTTTGATGTAATAAGTCTTTCGCCTACTCCAAAGGAATCTAATTTTGCTCCTTGATGTAAAATTGTCCTTATTGTGTACTCATCAAGTGAGTTTGACGCCATAATTTGTACATCGGGATAGCCTGCATCGTCGAGCATCTTTCTTGCCTTATTTGATATATATGTTATATCTCCTGAATCAATTCTAATGCCCTTAGGTCTAAATCCACGAGGGACAACTTCTTCGTCAAAAACTTTTATTGCATTTGGCACGCCCTCTTTAAGAGTGTCGTAAGTATCTACTAATAAAAGACAGTTGTCTGGATATACTCTTGCAAAGGCTCTAAAGGCTTCAAGTTCTGTGTCAAACATTTGAACCCAAGAGTGTGCCATAGTACCAAGGGCTGGCACTCCAAACATTTTGTCAGATAATGTGTTGGCAGTCCCTGCGCATCCACCAATGTATGCAGCTCTCGCCCCTAAGTTTGCGGCAGAATATCCCTGTGCTCTCCTCGATCCAAATTCAACAACTGGTCTGCCCTTTGCTTGTTTTACAATTCTTGATGCCTTTGTAGCAATCATTGATTGATGATTTAAGGTTAAGAGAACCATTGTTTCTAGCATTTGTGCTTGAATTGCAGGACCTCTTACTGTAACAAGAGGTTCGCCAGGAAAGGCTAAAGTTCCTTCTGGCATTGCCCACACGTCGCATTCAAATTTGAAATTACTTAAGTAATCTAAAAATTCTTCGTCAAAAATATTTTTGCCTCTCAAAAATTCTATGTCATCTTCAGAGAAGTGAAGATTTTCCATGTACTCGATTAATTGTTCTAGCCCAGCAACAATTGTGTACTCGCCATTGTCAGGCACTTCTCTAAAAAACATATCAAAGATGACTTTCTTTTCTCTCATGTCTTCTTTAAAAAATCCATTTGCCATTGTTAATTCGTAAAAATCCACAAGTAATGTGAAGTTTTTCTTAACATTATAATTTACCATTTGATACTTCCTTTTTTTCTCTCTACAATATGACGCTCTTAATTTTGTAGCGTCTTTAATTAAATTATATAAATTATACCACATTGCGAAGGTTTTTGATATTTTATGGTCTTTAGAACTTAAACAAAAGTTATCAAAGAATTTAATTTTTAATAACTCATTGTGTTATAATTTTTAAGCAAAAGTTTAGGCGATACAAAAATATTTTAGCGTCTTTACAAATTGTATTTAGTTAAATTTAAAAAATAACTGTGCTATAATGAGAATAGATTGGTAAAGGTGAAATTTTTTGGAAGCAATAAAAAGCACTGTGGACATAGAAAGGTCCCTTATAAAAACATATAGACGAGATATTTACAAAAAATTTGTACAAGGTGTAAATAAATATGAATTAATCAGTCCCGGCGACAAAATTGCCGTTGCAATTTCTGGCGGCAAGGATTCCCTTACTCTTGCAAAATTATTGCAGGAATTAAAAAGGCATAACAAAGTACCCTTTGAACTTGAATTTATAACAATGGATCCAGGTTATCTTCCTGAAAATAGAGAAAGGCTTGAGTTCAACTGTGAAAAAATGGGCATACCAGTTAAGATTCACAACTCCGATGTTTTTTCTGTTGCAGAAAAAATGTCCGAAGGCGGTTCTCCTTGTTATATGTGTGCTAGAATGCGCCGTGGAAATTTGTACAATAGGGCGAAAGAACTTGGCTGCAATAAGCTTGCCCTTGGTCATCACTTTGACGATGTCATCCAAACAGTTCTTTTAAATATTATTTATGCCGGCGATTTTAAAACTATGATGCCAAAATTAAAATCGCAAAATTTTGAAGGTCTTGAACTTATTAGACCAATGTATCTAGTTCGTGAAGAAGCAATCATACGCTTTATGAAGTCCACTGGACTATCTGCCCTTGATTGCGCTTGTACTGTTACAAAGAAAAAATCTGGCAACAAGAGGTTTTTTATAAAGGACTTAATCGAAGAACTTAAAAAAGAAAACAAAAATGTTGACATAAATATTCTTCGTGCTACTGAAAATGTAAATATGGAACAAATCTTAGGCTTCAAAGAAAAAGGCGAAAGACACGACTTTTTGGAATTTTATTAGGAGGACATATGCAGGAATTTAAAATGATTTCTTGGAATGTAAATGGACTTAGAGCTGTCATTAAAAAGGGGTTTATGGACTACTTTAAGGAACTTGACGCTGATATATTTGCACTTCAAGAGATAAAACTCCAAGAGGGTCAAATTGAAATGGACCTGCCTGGTTACTACGAATTTTATAATTATGCAGAGAAAAAAGGTTACTCGGGTACGGCAATTTTCTCTAAGAAAGAACCTATTAACGTAAATTATGGAATTGGAAGGAAGGAACACGACAACGAGGGACGAGTTATAACGCTAGAATTTGAAAATTTTTACTTCGTTACTTGTTATACACCTAATTCAAAGAGAAAATTAGAAAGACTTGATTACAGACAAGTTTGGGAAGACGACTTTAGAGCTTATCTAAATGATTTAAAGGCAAAAAAGGGTGTAATTTTATGTGGCGACTTAAATGTAGCTCACAAAGAAATTGACTTAGCAAATCCATCTACTAACAGAAAATCTGCAGGTTTTACTGATGAAGAGAGAAATAAATTCACAGAACTCTTGGATAACGGATACATCGACACCTTTAGATACTTTTATCCAGAGCTTACCGATGAATATTCGTGGTGGAGCTATTTTGCAAAATCGAGAGAAAGAAACATTGGCTGGAGAATAGACTACTTTGTAGTATCAGATAGCCTTGAAAAAAATTTAATAGATGCAAAAATTCATCAGGAAATTATGGGATCGGATCACTGTCCTGTTGAACTTAAAATAAAGCTTTAAATATAGGAGGTATTATGAAAAATTTATTGTCAGTTCCTATTAAAAATGATATTTATTATATAGGTACAAATGACCGACAAACAGAATTATTTGAAGGAATGTGGCCTCTTCCAAATGGAGTTGCTTATAATTCCTACTTAGTTAAAGGCGAAAAAAATATACTTTTCGACTTGGTAAAAGTCAACACAGTAGATGATTATATACAAAAAATAAACGAAATAGTTGGCGAAGGTGAAAAAGTTGATTACATAATAATCAATCACATGGAACCGGACCACACATCTTCTCTTAAGTCAATCTTGGACATTTATCCAGAGGCAAAACTTGTTACAAACAAAAAAGCTGTTGCAATGTTAAATAATTTCTATGAAGTTACGGACAATATCGTAGAAGTAAAAGAAGGCGAAACATTAGAACTGGGAAATAGAAAATTTACTTTCTACATGACTCCTATGGTTCACTGGCCTGAATCCATGGTAGCATACGAAGAAACTACAAAGACACTTTTCTCACAAGATATTTTCGGCGGCTTTGGGACTCTTGACGGCGGTATTTTTGATGACCGAATTGACTACAACGACAATTACCTTGAAGAAACTACTAGATATTTCATAAATATTGTGGGCAAATACGCTGCACAAGCACTTAAAGCTCTAAAAAAATTAGCTGTTCTTGATGTCGAGTTAATTTGTCCAGATCACGGACCAATTTGGAGAGAAAACCCTGAAAAAATAATCGACATATACACATCCCTTGCAAAACAAGAAACAATTGACGGTTGTGTAGTAATTTATGGATCAATGTATGGAAACACAGAAACAATGGCAGAAGCTGTTGCAAGAGGACTTTCTGAAGGCGGACTTACAAATATTAAAATTCGCGACATAACAAAGACTTCTTTCTCCTATCTACTATCAGATATTTGGAGATACAAGGGCGTTATCTTAGGTTCATGTTCCTATGACAACAATCTATTCCCACCAATGAATTATCTATTGACAGAAGTTTCTCACCAAAGGATGAAAAATAATTATTGGGGAATTTTTGGATCTTACTCATGGTCTGGTGGAGCACTTAAAACTCTAAAGAAATACATGGAAGATGGAAATTACAATGTACTTGACACACAACTTGAAATTCAAGGTGCAGCAACTGACGAAGAAATTAAACAGTTAATCGACTTTGGAAAAGAAATGGCTGCAAAAATTTTAGATAAATAAATTAATCGTCACGATTTCGTGGCGATTTCTTATTTTTATTTATTTTGAATAAAATCTCTTACACCAATTTTTTAACTTCTTAGAAAGAGATTTATAAAATATTACTTTTAGCTATGTAGCATAAAAATGCACAAAAAAAGAATGCCATATTAATTTACAAATGACATTCTTTTTAAATATCCAATTCCATCCAATTTAAACTTTTTGGTTCAATCACGTCTATCACCTATATTCTTATTTTACCTAAGTCCTATACAATTTGATATTCTTCACAGTCCCAACTCTAAGCCTGTGTACCTCATCATATAAAAACTAAGAGTAATATCAAAACAAACTATTTACCATCATTTTACACATTATAACGTCCATTAAAAACTATTCGATTTATATAAAAGTCTTGGCGTTTTAAGTCAAAACTCGTAAATTTAACAAAATCAAAAACATTTTTACGAATATTGGATGGAATTGTCATGTTTCTCCAAATAAGATTTTACTTTTATTTATTTTCTACTTTAATATAGTAATCTTATTTGGTACTAATATTATACCACGTATTTTTATTTTTAAACACTTTTTATGAAAATTTTTTTATTTTTTTATAAATTTTTTTATAAATTTTTTTATAAATTTATGTAGTATAATGTTTTTAAATTAAGGAGGCTAAAAATGAACACATTAATCGGCTACAAAAAATGTAGCACTTGCAAAAATATAGAAAAATTATTAAAAGAAAAAAATATTCCTTATGAATACAGAGAAATTGACAAGGAGCTATTGTCAGCAGATGAACTCAAAAAAATAATGAAGAGAGCAGATATTGATGTGCTAAAACTTTTTAACACAAGTGGCATAAAATATAGGGAACTTGGACTAAAGGACAAGAAAAATGACATGACTGAAGATGAAATATTAGAACTACTTTCAACAGATGGAATGTTAGTAAAAAGACCAATACTTTTAAAAGATGACAAAGCCTTTGTAGGACCTCAAGTAAAAAAATATTTAGAAAGCTTATAATCAAGAATTTTATAACTTAAAATAAAAACTAGAATTGATTTTATTTCAACTCTAGTTTTTCTATTTTATTCATTCTTGAAAAAGTCGTCTATCTCTAAGGCATCTTCCGCTTTTACTAGCACCGTTACTTTATCTCCATAAAGTATAATATCATCTGCTGTTGGGACGATTTCAACTCCTTCTCTTTCTATTGACATTATTATTATATGTTTTGGAAAATTTATATCTCTCAAAGTTTTCCCTATAAATTTTAATCCATCCGTTATCGTGTACTCGAAAATTGAATAGTCGCCAAGCTCTCTTTCCTTTGGACTAAGTAAATTTTTGTCCCTTAATTGTCTTTCGAAAAGTGTGTCATAAATTGGTGCAACTTTTAAAATTTCTGCCACATAGTAAGAAACCATTACAACTATGGAAAGAGCTATTAAATGCTCAAATGTTGAAGTCATTTCCGATACTAAAATTACTGAAAGTATGGGACTCCTAACTACTGATGCTAGAATCCCACTCATGCCAAGGATTATAAAGTTTACATAATACTCCTCTATTCCAAAATTATTTTGTAATATTGAAAAAATAAGTGCTCCACAAGATCCGCCGATTACAAGGACTGGCAAAAAGATACCTCCTTGTACTCCTGAGCCGTAGCAAAATGTTGTGTAAAATAATTTTACTAAAAGTATTGCCAAGATGTATTTCGCGGGAAATTGTCCCTTTGCCATTTTTTCTAGGAGTCCATGACCTCCGCCAGTTCCTTCAAAGAACATAAATCCAATTATAATTGTAACGCCCATTAATAATGCGTACTTTAAAAATTTTGAATTTATTTTCTTAAAAAGATCTTGGAATTTTGTAATTAAATAATTATAAACTCCGCCAACTATACCTGTTAGTATTCCAATTAAAATTGCCACCCAAATTAATTTCATTGGAAGAGATTTTGTTACAAAGAAAGAAAAGGATGTCTCTGCTCCCATTATTACAAAGGAAACATAATTGGCAACTATTGATGCTACAAGTGAAGGCAAGAGAACAAATTTTGAATAGGATTTATGGAGTTCTTCTATTGCAAAAATACAACCAGCCATTGGTGCGTTAAAAGCTGCTGCAAGTCCAGCTGCTGCTCCTGCTGTAATCATGTATTTTATTTCATCTGGAGGTCTTTTTATTGCCTTCCCAATAATTTTTGCCGCTGCGCCACCCATTTGTATTGATGGACCTTCTCTGCCAAGGGAAAAACCCATGAGATTTCCTAGTCCTCCACCTACAATTTTTGATATAAGTGTTGGCACTTCATCCATTTTAAATTTGCCCAGTATTTCTCCTCGAATTTGCGGAATTCCACTTCCACCAGATAGAGGCGCCCATTTTAATAATATATAAATTACAAAGGAAATTATTATTGCAAGGATAATTAAAACCAAAATTGATTTTAAGTTAAATTCACTGTATAAATTTTTTCTGAAAAAATCCATTTTCATTATTACAAATCTATACAATACTGAAAAAAGTCCCGCAAAGGTTCCTACAATTAGGGAGTCAAATAAAATTCTAAATATTAATTTACCCTTGTTGTTAAAATCATCTTTCATTACTTGCTCCTTTTATTAAATTATTCCAATCCTTTTTGCTTAATTTTAAAATTTCTATATATTTTTTTTCTTTTTCAATTTTATTTGGAGTCGTATAAAAATTAAGACTCACTTTTTTTATTTTGCTTCCATCTATATCAGCTATTACCTTAAACTTTTTTGACTTTATTAGATTATAAAAGCTTGCATTGATGTGCATAAATTCGTCGTGATAGATGAGATTTTTGTTTTTTGGATAATAACTCATCCTAAAATTCCTTTGATTTATCTTTCCCTTAATTGTCTTTAAACTTTCATTTTCTTCATGCTCTATAAAAATATGCCTGTGAGGAATTTTTAATTCAAAGTCCTTTTTTATTTTTAGCATATATTTCCCATCATCAGACTGAAGCTTTAAAAGATTTTTGTCATCGTCAGTTTCCATGTAAAAAACTATTACATCTCGTTTTTCTAAGTCGTCATAAATATTTGAAAATTCTTTTTTTAGGACTTCACTTAAAATTGTAAAGGGAAAGTAATTTTCTTCTTTATAAAATTCTTCAACCTTATCCATTAGTTTTTCAAGGTCTTGGGACTTCACACTAATTTCATATATATTTGTCGAAATATTTTTTACATTAGTTTTTCTAATTACTCTAGTCCACTCTTTTTTTACATATTTTTTTAGCTCTAAATTTTTTTCAGAAAAAGAAACTGGCGGCAAAAATAACTTTTTGTTATTTATGTCGTAGCCAAGATCTCCCAAGACATTGGAGTCGTGAGATAAATTTAACATTGTATTTCTATCGATATAAAGAGGAAGATCAGAAATTTCATCTCTATAAAGATAGACATCGCTATTTACAATCTTTTCTCCCATTGTCTTTATTTTCTTATCTTCTTCTTTTCTTTCAAGCAAGTACATCGATTTATTTGTCGCACTTTGAAAATTTATAATGTTTAATTTGTCGCCATTTTCCTTAATGTTACTCAACCTTAGACCATAATCTCCCGAACTTTTAACTTTTTCAAAAATATCACTTATGCCAAAATCTTCGATATAGTCATCTGCAAAGGCAAAAATTCTATCGTCAATGGTGTAAAGCACTTCTGCCACAACTTTTTTTGGATAGCGTCTAAAATTATTTACTCCCCAAAAAATCAATGCAACTAAAATAAATATTAAAAAAATACTTTTCTTTTTCATAATATCACTACTTCATATATATTAGTTATAGTTTACAATAAATCTTCCCTTCATTGCAATTAAAAAGGCACCTTTCGGCGCCAATTATTTTACATAGCAATATTTTTTCTCCATTTGCCAAATTTATAATAAATTGTCATGAGAAAAAAGTTTACAAAATATGAAACTGGATAAATTATACTTATTACTCTTATGGAATTAAATATTGGCATTGCAAAGTAAACTACCACTAATCTAAAAATACAAATTGTCAAAAGGGAAATGACCATTGGTCCCATTGCGTTTCCACTTCCTCTAATAAATCCAGAAATAGTTTCTGAAAGTCCAAAGGACCAAATTCCAAGACTTATTATCCTCAAAAAATCAGAACCATAGTCCACTACATTGGGATCAGAATTAAATATTGAAATAAGTGGTCCAGCAAAGGCAATGGCAATTACTGATAGGACTGCGGAAATTCCAAATACAATCAAAAGGGAAACTTTAATCCCCTCGCGAAGTCTGTCGTATTTTTTTGCGCCAAAATTTTGTCCCGAAAAAGTCGTCGCCGCAAGGGCAATGGCTTGAAGGGACATAAACAAAAATCCATCAATCCTTCCTTCTGCTGCAACACCTGCAATAGCATCGGGACCAAAGGAATTTATCTTTGCTTGAAAAATTACATTTGTAAAGGATAAAAGTGCTGTTTGAACTCCCGTTGGTATTCCAACTTCAAAAATTCTTTTTGCCTCAAATTTGTGAAGTCTTATTTCTTCTTTTCTAAGCTTGTAAGACCCATCTGTTTTTAAAAGCGAATAAGTAACGAGAACTGCTGATGCAACTTGTGATGCAAGAGTTGCAATACCAGCACCTAGTACAGACATTTGAAGCCATCCTACTAAAATTAAGTCGAGAACAATATTTACAATAGCAGAAACGCATAGAAAGTTAAAAGGTCTCCTTGAGTCCCCTGTTGCTCTTAAAATAGATGCACCCATGTTGTAAATCAAAATTGGAATAGTTCCCAAGAAGAAAACCCTCATGTAAGTTATTGCATCGTCAAAAATCTCTGGCGGCGTATCCATAATTCTAAGAAAGAAGGGCGTCGTAAAATAGCCAAAAATTGTTATAAAAAGCCCTGATACTAGCCCGAGAAAATAAGAAACACCTACGGATTTTTTCAATCCATCCCTATCATTTGAACCATAGTAAAGGGAAATGATGACAGATGCACCAGTAGTAAGCCCTAGAAAAAGTCCAATTAATAAGTTTGAAACAGGTCCCGTTGCACCAACTGCTGCCATGGGATTTTTCCCTGCAAATCTTCCTACGATCATAAGGTCCGCTGTATTATATAATTGCTGCAAAAAATTCGTAAGAAGAAGGGGAATTGCAAATTTTATAAGTCCCTCTGCAATTGAACCTTCTGTCAAATTTATATTTCTACTGATTTTTTTACTCATCTTTGTACCTCACAATCCCAATATATATTTTTTTAAGCTCTCCCACATTGCTGTTTAAAAGCTCTCCATTTTTTATATCGGATATTGCATAGGTAACATTACAAGCTACACAATTTCCATATTCTTCGCCTGTATCTGCATCCATGCCAGAAGGTATATCTACGCCAATAATATAATTTCCATGAACATTTATAGTATCAATTAAACGTCTATAAAATTTATTTAAGTTTCTATTAAGTCCTGTTCCAAAAATCGCATCCACTGTAATTTCATTTACTTCAATAGATTCGATTAATTCATCAAAATTATCGTCTTCAATGTATTTTACATCTGTTAGTTTTTTTATAATCTCTAAATTTTTGAAAAACTCCTTTGTTTCCTTGTCTCCGACTACAAAAACTTCAACAATTTTCCCATTAAGTATTAAATGTCTTGCGATTACAAGTCCATCACCGCCGTTGTTTCCCTTACCGCAAATTATTGTAAAAGAATCGTACTGATTAATTTCACGAAAAATTCCCATACCTGCATTTTCCATTAAAATAAGGGAATCAATTTTAAACTCCTCTATCGTTCTCTTTTCTAGTTCAATCATTTTGTTTTTTGAAATTGTCACAGTAATCCCTCCATGTGTTTATTATATGCTATTTATTAAAAATTAACACCACATTATGCTAATTTTGGACCTTATTAACTATTTTTATTTTAATTATTGTATCGAAGAACTTATTGTTTCCTTTATTTATTTTAATTCCTCACAATAAATTTTTGCAAGGACATTATAGTACAACAAAATTTGCAAAATTGCAAAACTCTTTATGATTTTTTCACTAATTTATTATTGGATAGAATATTAAAAATTATTTTGCTAGTTGATATTTAATATCAATTGAGTTATAATTAATTTAAATTTTCAGTAAAAAATAATTAAATAGGAGGAATTATGACAAATTATCTTACAATTGCAGAGAAAACAAAGCCAGAGTGCATAAATTGTGCCCAAGAAATTTTTGAAAACATCTCAAAAATTTCTATTGCAAAATCTCTTGATAAGGTGAAAAAACAAATGGACGACTTAAATACATTCTTATATACATACTTTCTAATTACCTATAATAAAGACCTTGCAGACATTCACGACGATTTTACTTTTAAAATCAAAAATGTCTGTGATAAATCTTCTTTAAAAAATGTCGCAAATAGCTTGATAGAAGCTTATTCCAATTCTTTACTTGATGAAATGGAGTTTTCAAGAAACGAAATTATAGACAATGCACTTAAAATCATTAATAAAGAATATGCAACGGGGTTAAATTTAGAAGACCTTGCAAATAAACTTCACCTTTCTAAAAATTACCTTTGTTCACTTTTTAAGGAAGAAACTGGCTTTACATTTTGCCAGTATCTAAACACATTAAAGACAAATAAGGCAAAAAAACTTCTTTCAGAAGACAAAAAAACTTTAGAATACATTAGTTATGAATGTGGATTTTCTTCACAACCGCATTTTACTATGACTTTTAAAAAGTACACTGGCAAAACTCCTCGTGAGTACAAAATGAGCCTAGCCTCCCAATAATCTAATTATTGAAATCCTCCATACTTTGCTATATTATATAGTAATTGGAGGATTTTATGCTTTTTAATTCACTTGAATACTTGATTTTCTTGCCCATAGTTGTTATTTTATACAACTTATTCCCGAGAAAATTTAAAAATATATTTTTACTATTAGCAAGCCTCACATTTTATAGTTTTTGGAATGTTAAATACACATTTCTAATGCTCCTATCAATATTTATAACCTATATAACTGGAATATATATTGAGAAAAATAGAGCAAATGTTAAAAAAATGAAGCTTGCTGTATTTTTATGCTTTTTTATAAATTTGGGCATACTCTTTATTTTTAAATACTTTAATTTCTTCGCCGATATAATAAATAGTTTTTCCGGCAATAATTTTAATATAGCAATAGACGTGCTACTTCCCGTTGGGATTTCCTTTTACACTTTCCAAGCACTTGGCTACACGATTGACGTATATAGAGGAGATCTCCACGCAGAAAAAAACCTCGTGGATTATGCACTTTTTGTATCCTTCTTCCCACAACTTGTGGCTGGACCAATTGAAAGAAGTGTGAACTTACTACCTCAATTAAAAAGTCCAAAAAAATTTAGCTACGACAATCTCCTTCACGGTCTAGTCCTATTTACCTATGGAATGTTTTTAAAATTAATTATCGCCGACAGAGCTGCAATTCTCGTAAATGAAGTCTTTGGAAATTACGAAAACTTTCCTAGAGAAATTTTAATTATCTCAGGCATTTTATTTACACTCCAAATTTATTGCGACTTCTATTCCTATTCCATAATGGCAAAGGGATCTGCAAAAATTCTTGGCATCGACCTAATGGATAATTTTAAAGAGCCACTTTTATCTAAATCCATTACTGAATTTTGGAGAAGATGGCATATTTCTCTTTCCACTTGGTTTAAGGACTACCTATACATTCCTCTTGGCGGCAACAGACGAGGAAAGCTAAGAAAATATTGCAATTTGATTATAGTCTTTTTGGTCAGTGGACTTTGGCATGGCGCAGATCTTTCCTTTGTTTTATGGGGACTTATCCACGGAACTTTCAATGTCCTAGAAAATATTTTTGGTCTTAATAAAAAAAGTCATCACAAAAATATTTTTGTGGATACCTTTAGAAGACTTGTAACTTTTATAATAGTTGTCTTTGCCTTTATTTATTTTAGGGCAGAAAATATTCACCAAGGCAACGAATACCTACTTGCCATTTTAAATAACAGTGGAAGCAACGATTTATTAAAAGACTTGTCAAAAACTTCCTTTGGCATTTCAAATATTTATCCCCTTCTCTTTGGCGTAATTATTTTATTTATCTTTGACATTTTAAAGTACAATAAAATAAATTTAAGTGAAGGTATTTTAAAGATAATTCTTCCAATAAGGTGGATAATTTATCTAGTCTTTATCTTCGCAATAATAATTTTTGGCGTATATGGTCCTGAGTTTTCTGAATCCGCCTTTATATACTTTCAGTTCTAGGTGATAAAATGAAAAAATTTCTAAAAATTTTAAAATCAATAATATTTATTGCCATAGTAATTTTTGGCGTCATAGAACTAAATAACATCTTTATGAGAAAATCTCTTTCTAAGCCTTGGGATATGGGAAATAAAATTGGCGGATTTTTTAACGAAACTGAAGACTATAATGCAATGTTTTTTGGCTCAAGTCATACTTACTGCAGCTTTGAGCCTCTAGTGATTTATGAAAATACTGGTGTTAAATCCTATGTCTTAGGTTCTCAAAAACAGCCTCTACAAATTACTGCAAGTTATGTAAAGGAAGCCCTTAGAATAAAACACCCAAGCGTAATTTTTGTCGACATACAGTCCTCAATTTATAAAATCCAAGAAGATGCTAGCGTTGTAAATTCCTACTCAGACTATTTGCCAATGTCTAAAAATAAAATAGAAATGATTATAAAAAAAGTCCCTAAAGAATTTAAAGCAATATCAATCCTTCCCCTAGTTAGCTATCATAGCAGATGGGATGAATTAAAAGACGAAGATTACAACTTTGACAAAAATTCCTACAAAGATTATCTAAAGGGTTATGTGCTTTTAAAGGGACAAAGCAAGGACTTCAAAAAAGATATAGTTCAAGACAAAGATATTTACTTAAATTCTATCTCTGCCTTTGATGAAAAAAATTATTTAAAAGAAAATCTAAAAGCCTTTGACGAGATCATAGACCTAGCAAATAGAAATGGTGTAAAACTATATTTTGTCAAGACACCAGTTTACGACTACAATTTTTATAAGAAAAATATAAATACAATTGAAAATTATTTAGAAAAAAAAGGCGCAACTTTTATTGACTTCAACAAATTTTATGATGAAATAAATTTGACTAAAGATGATTTCTACGACCCTCATCACTTAAATGTCAAAGGCGCAGAAAAATTTAATTTATTTTTTATCGACTACATGAAAAAAGAAGGCATCTTCCAAGAAAATTTGGCTAATGATAAAGCTTGGCAAGAAAATATTAAAATTTATGATATAAATAAATCTTGATAGACAGAGGTTTTTATCTTCTGTCTCTTTTTTTGCAAATCTTTTTTAATATTGAGAAGTACATTTATTTGTAATATTAAGCATAATAAATTTAATAAATAAAATTATAACCTTTTTTCTATATTTCTTGCTTTTTATTAAAAATAATAATAAAATATGCTTAAAGGAGGTTAATATGACTATAAGGGATTTGGAAATATTTATTGAAGTTGTTAAGACAAAGAATATGTCAAATGCTGCTAAAAATTTAGAAATTTCGCAGCCCACTGTTTCTCATGCAATTTCACAAATAGAAAATGAGTATAATGTAAGATTGTTCGATAGGGTTTCTAAAAAATTATACATAACTGATGTTGGCTTAAGGCTTTATGATTTTGCCCTAAATATCTTGGATCAATTTGAAAATACTTTAATTTTTTTACAAAGCTCATCTACCGCCCACAATATTAATCTAGGTGTGAGCTCAAACTTTAGTTCTCAATTTTTACTTGAGATAATAGATGAGTATGAAAAGCAGAACAACGATGTTAGTATAAGAGTGTATGTTGACTCTCGTGAAAAAATAATTGAAAAATTAAATTCCGGTGTAATAAATCTTGCGATAATAGACGGAGATGCTGGAGTTGAAAACAATTTATCTGAGCCATTTTTTGAAGATGAAATTTTTATAATTTCTTCAAAAGATTCTGAAATAAAAGACAAAGAAGTACTTGAACCAGATGATTTGAAAAACAAAAAATTTGTCTTTGGGGATTTAGATGATTGTTCTAAAAAAATACTTTTGAATTATCTTCGTGAAAAAAATATTCCAATAGATTTAAAATTTATTTGCCAAAATAAGGACATGGTTTTGAATATTGTAAAAAATAGTGATGCACTTTCTATTGGTGCAAGTTCGTCCTTTAATGATGACGACATAATTAAACACAAAATTTCAGATATCTCTATGAGTAGAACTTATTACTTAGTTTATCACAGCGACGCTTTCCTTAAAAATAACCTAAAAAATTTTGTGACTTTTATAAAATACAAATTTAAAACAAAATAACATGGAAATAAAATTTTTAGAAACTTTGCAAACTATACACTCTCCAGTTTTAAATTATCTTATGATCTTTATAACTAGTCTAGGCAATGGCGGATTTATTTGGATTGTGGCTGCAATATATTCGCTCTTTCAAAATAACAATAAATTAAAAAGAGAGGGTTTTACCCTGGCGGTAGCACTAATTACTTTTTCAGTCATTGGTCTTCTAATCTTAAAGCCAATAATAGCAAGACCAAGGCCCTTTACAATAGCTGATGTAAATCTTTTGATAAAAGAGCCCATAGGATTTTCTTTTCCATCAGGACACACTGGATCATCCTTTGCAGCAGCAACTGTAATTTATTTTTACAACAAAAAAATAGGAGTGCTTACACTTATTTTAGCAGCACTCATTGCCTTTTCAAGGTTGTATCTATTTGTGCATTATCCAACGGATATAATTGCCGGAATAATCCTTGGAATAGTAGCTGGAAAATTGGCAATAAATTGTACAAATATTCTTTTAAAAAAATCATATCATAATTAAAAAATTTAAATCCAAGGCAAAACACCCCGTAAACTTTTACGGGGTAGAATATTTTTCTGCAACTTTTATATTTAATTCTTCACCAAGACCTCCATATATTTCTTGGTACTCTTCGTAGACATTTTTTAGTCGGTTTAAATTAAAATCAATTGCTTCTTTGTCTTCTAACATATCCAATTGATTTAGAGGAAATTTGTCAAACATCATTGAGATTTCTATCTCTAGATCATCTCTCATAAACTGTAATTTTTCGCTACTTATGTGAAGCTCTCTTGGTCTTTCTCTATTTAAAAAAATCAAAAGTCCCTCTTCGTCACAATTTTTGAAAAGTTCTTCTGCCTTTTCAAATTCTTCAACAGGAAAATCATAAAAAGCTGGACTGTAATAAAAGATTACTTCTCTAAATATATCCTCGATTTCTTTTCTCTTTTCATCAGTAATTACTATTTCATCTTCTTGTGTAAATTTTGCTTTATTGTCTGCTTCAAGTTCTTTAAACTCTTTTTCAAATTCTTCTTGGGACTTGTTTTTTGCATCTTCAGGCGAAAATTTGTCCAATAATTTTATATTTCTTCTAAGCTTTCTAATGTTTAAGTTTAAATTATCTACATAATTTTCCAATTCGCCAAAAATCTCATTATATCTTTCATAAGTCTTTGGAATCAAATTTATAATTGTGTCTTCTTTTACAAAGATTAATTCAGACACTAAAAATTTCAAATAATTTCTCTCCATTACATCACCTTTTTCTTTAGACATAAACTTTATTATATTCAGGAGGATAAGTCAATGTTAAAAATATTGTAAGAAAAAATAGGAAAATTTTTCAAGCCTTTTAAGTCATTGTAATCTATGTAAGAAGGAGTTTTGTTCCATCCATCATAGACGTGTAAAATTTTTATTTTCATTCCCTTAAATTTATAAATTGAATATCCAAAAATAACTAAAGAATGTCTTTTATAATATCCACTTCCAAGATTCATGAGAACTGGACGAAAATTATCTATTTCATTTTTTACATTTGAATAAAAATTACCCATGTAGATACCCTTTGACTTTAGATTCATATTATTTTTTCTAAAATAAGTGTTTGCAATGCGTGAAATAAAAAATGGAATAGTTCCAATATTTCCAAAATAGCCATTTTTCCTTGCAATTTTAAAAACTTCTTCGTAAATTTCAAATTTGTCAAGGTCTTTAAAATAATAGCTAATAATTCTCGTCAAACTTGCAATAGTACAATTGTTGCTTCCATCTTCAAAATCTCTTTGCAAAAAGTTTTGCATTTTAACTTCACTTGATTCCATAAAAACTGCCTTGGGATAATTTTTTTCTATATACTCATTTAGATTTGCAATTCTATTCTTTTTCATCTCTTCCTCCAATTTTTATATACCCCAATTTACAATAAAAAAAGCTTTATGAAAATTCATAAAACTTTCTCAAAATCTATTTATCTCTGGAAGATCCTTCCAATATTTTTTCGGCATATTCTGTATCCTAAGCCTTTCATTTTTACGTTCCTTGATGGCAATTGCATCGTAAAAAGTTCTCCAAAGGTCCACATAATTATCTTCAATTTTAAAATTTTCTTTCATCTCATAATCAAAAAATTCTGCCCTAACTCCGTTATAAATTACCGCCCGATTTCTCTTTGTATCTGCAATTATAAACTTTGTCTTTACAAGTCTCTTTTTGAAATGGTTAAAGATATAATACAAGATGTCATTTTCTGGACTAAATCTTGCAAATAGAAAGCCATCTTTTTCATCAAATCGAAGGAAGCCCTTGTATGAATGAATTTCCTCTGAAACTCTTTTTAAAATATTTCTAAATAAAACTACGTATTCATCGGCACTTTCAATATAATAAAATCCCTTTACATATAATTTTTTCAATGTCTTTGCTATGGCAATTTCTTTTTTCTCATTATTTGATGAAAAAACCATAAATATATTGCCGTAAAATGAATAGGAAAAATTTTTTATTATAGAATTTTTTACGCGTTCTGCTTTATTAATCTCTGTTACACATTTTATTCTATCGTTAATAAAGTCTATTTGTTCAGTGTTCTTGACAATATCTTCCACTTCTTCCAAAAATTTATAAGAATCAAAAATTACTGTTAAAAGTCCTTGGAAGCTTCCATCATATACATAAATCATATTTTCCTCGCTAAAAAAATGTGAGCTGTTCTGAATTTTCTCTTTCCAAAATTATGGAGCGAAGAGTTTCTCTCGAGTCAAACTTTTTGCCATAATATTTCCCAGAAACTGTTATAAAATTTATGGCTCTCTTTGTAGAAATTCTAAGCTTCTTTAAATCTTCAAAATTCAGGGCAAAGGACTTTCGAGCCTCAATAATTTTGTGTGCAGATTTTGGACCAAACCCTGGGATTTTTAAAAGTTCATCAAGCGTTGCCTTGTTTATTTCAATAGGCTCGACAAAATTTTCAATTGCCCAGTCCATCTTTGGATCCATATTTAAATCAAAATCTTTTTTGTTCTCGCTTAAAAGTTCTGTCGCACGAAACCCATAAAATCTAATCAAAAAATCTGCCTGATAAATTCTGTGTTCTCGTAGAAGTGGCGTCGCAAACTTTGGCAAATTAGAATTTTCACGAACTGGCACATATGCAGAATAATAAACTCTTTTTAGAGAATAGTCGTCGTAAAGTGACTGAGATCTCATCATGATATCTCTGTCGTGAATGTCGCTTGTGCCAACAATCATCTGCGTAGTTTGCCCCGCTGGTAAAAATAAACTTTTTCTTCCAAGATTCTTATATTTCTTCTTTTCAATGGAATTTAATTTTAATGTTTTTGACACAAAATCCATGGGTTTTGTTATTTCGGTAATTTTCTTTTCTGGTGCAAGAAGCGCTAGACTCTTTTCCGTCGGAAGCTCAATATTTATACTCATCCTATCCACATAGCGTCCAAGTTCTTTTATTAAATATTCACTGGCACCTGGTATTGCCTTCATGTGAATATAGCCATTAAATTTTTCACCTTCGCGCAGTCTTTTTGCCACTTCAATTAATTTTTCCATTGTGTAGTCACAAGATTTAAAAATTCCAGAAGATAAAAACAATCCTTCAATGTAATTTCTCTTGTAAAAATTCACTGTAAGATCTACTACTTCATCCACTGTAAAGGCTGCTCTCTTTGAGTCGACGCTTCTTGCATTTATACAATAATTGCAATTGTAAATGCAATGATTTGTAAAAAGTATTTTTAAAAGTGATATACATCTGCCATCTTCACTCCAAGAATGGCAGATTCCACTCACATTTGCGTTGCCAAGTCCACCACTATTTTTCCTGTTTGATCCAGAGGAAGAACAGCTAACATCATATTTAGCCGCGTCTGATAGTATTTTTAGCTTTTCTATTAATTCCATATTACCACCAAAGTCATTTTATCATTAAAACCTTTGTTTTGTAAACATATATTTTTATTGTAAAATAGTTTTTCTATTTCTCCTTTTATGTAAGATAAAAATTCGCATAAAAAATCTGCTACTATGAGCAGATTTTTAAAATTATTAAATTGCAAGTTTTCCTGCATTGGAAATATAAGATGAAATTCTTTCCATTGCTGCAAGTGTTTTTTCGTATAAAAGTCCACTTTCAGGGTTGCAAATTTTTTCTCTCATCCTAAGCATATGATTGTTTCTAAATTGAGAAGCTTCCTTTTGCACTAATTCATTAGATTCACGCAAAAAGGCGACTCTTTCGTCTTTGTCTAATTCTCCAATTGCCGAGTTAAACATCTTCTCGATTAATTCATTTATTTCTTTTAATTCTTCAAAGGTTTTATCTGTAAATTCAAGTTTTTGGTCCTCTTTTAATTTGGCAACTTCGGCTATATTTTTGGAGTGGTCTCCAATTCTTTCCATATCTCTAGATATCCTTAAATATGCTGCAAAATTTGCTGAAGTGGTTTCATTCATTGCAAGTCCAAGGGAGTCAATTATAAAAGCTGAAATTTCTTTGTTTAAATAATTTATTACTTCTTCTTGTCTAAATATTTTATCATATACTTCTTCATCAAATTTTCTAAGTAAAGAAACTGAGTTTTTGTAGTTCTCGTTACAAATTTCAAGAAGTCTTCTTATTTCTGCTTTCACATCAGTGAAAGTTGCTGGCGCGTCTTTGACAATATTTTTGTTTATATATTGTAAAGACATTTCTTCTTGTTCCTTGTCTATGCCAGGGATGAGTTTAAAGGATAAGTCTGCAAGTTTTTTAGAGAATGGAAAAAGCATAAGTGTAGTCGCCACGTTAAAGGCTGTGTGCAAGTTGGCAATTTGTGCTGCTGGCAAATCTCTTGAAAAATTCATTATTATTTTATCAATAGGTATGATAAAGGATAATGTTACGAATATTATTGTCCCAATAATATTAAATAGCACGTGGACTAATGCTGTTCTTTTGGCATTTTTAGAAGAGCCAACTGATGACAAAACGGATGTAATACAAGTACCAATGTTAAATCCAAAGATTATATACATTGATGATTGAAGTGGTATTACTCCCTGATTTGCTATTGCCTGCAAAATACCAAGTGATGCTGATGATGACTGAATTATTGCAGTGATAATCGTACCAGCAAGTACACCAAGTATTGGATTGTCAAATTTTGTCATTAGAGTTACAAATCCAGGATATTCTCGCAGTGGTTCCATGGAATCACTCATAAATTGCATTCCCATAAACAAAAATCCAAGTCCTATTACAGCTTGACCAATGTATCTTTTCTTTTTGTTTTTTGAAAATGTATTTAATAAAAATCCAACAAAGGCAATTATAGGTGCAATTGTAGAAATGTTTAGTGCCACTAATTGTCCGGTTATAGTTGTACCAATGTTTGCCCCCATTATAATTCCAACTGCTTGATAAATTGTCATGAGTCCAGCATTTACAAAACCCACGACCATTACCGTAGTGGCAGATGATGATTGAATTATTGCAGTTACAAAAGTCCCAACAAGTATTGCCTTAAAAAAACTCGATGTCATTTTCTCTATGACAACACGAAGTCTGTCACCTGCAACTAGTTCCAGACCACTGCTCATCATTTCCATACCATAGAGGAATAAGGCAAGACCTCCTAATAATTCGATAAAGTAGTTAATTGACATAAATCCTCCCAATTTTTTATTCAATTTAATCTTACAATATAATTGAACTTTTTTAAAGAAAAAGTAAGAAAAATGTAAATCTTCAGTAAAAATTCTAGAGTATTTATGCAATAAAAGGGCGATCTTTCGCTAATTAAAATTATTTTTTATTTGCAACTTTTAAATAAAGTGGAATGGCGAGAAGTTGTGCAGACATAGAAATAATTATCATAGCATGAATAGAAATACTATACATTACGCCAAGTAACCATGAACCCAAGAACCAAAAAAATCCAAAGGAACATTCAAAAATCCCATATCCAGTGGCTCTATTTTCTTTTGGCACCATGGAAGTTACTGCTGCCTTTAAAATTGATTCTTGTGCACCCATGCCAATGCCCCAAAGGACTAAGCCAAATAAAAGTGCTGGAAGACTTTTTAATCCGAAGATAAAAATTGAAAAAGGTGCAGAAATAATTGTGGAAATCACTAGTGCCTTTACTCCATTTTTGTCGTATATATGACCGAAAATCAGTGCCGCAATGGCATCAACAAGCATTGCTCCTGCATAAAGTAGTGGGATTGTTCCGCTGTTAATTATATTTGATGTTTCTTGGAAGTTCCCTGCTACTGATGTGAAATTTTTTGTTATGTGCATAATTATTATTGAGTAGTCGATAAAACCAAAGGCAAAAAAAGAAATTCCCACAATATAATATATAAAGGACTTTTTCATTTTAAAGGGTTCTTCCTTTTTTGACTGTGGTTCAAAATGCTCTGGGTTTGGAAATTTCATCTTCGTATAAAACAAAAGGAGAATTGTAATGAAACCGGGAATTGCCAAAAATGCAAAACAAGTTCTATAAATTTCAAAGGTGCTACCCTCTGTTTTAAATAACATCACTAAATATAAAAGAACTGGACCTAGAAATGCTCCAATTTGATCTAGCATCTCTTGTATGCCAAAGGACTTTCCCACTCCCTCTTGTGATGCTGCAAAGGACATGATAGTATCTTTAGCTGGTTTTTTTATTGCCTTCCCCATTCTTTGCACCACAAGTAAAAGCGATGCAGCAACCCAACCACTTTCGCCCACAAGTGCAAGAGCAGGAACAGCCAAGATATCTAGCACGTAACCAAAAATTACCATTGGCCAATATTTTTTAGTTTTGTCAGTAATTTTTCCAAAGACATATCTCATGGAATAGCCAACTAATTCGCCAAGCCCCGAAATAAAACCAATGGTACCTGCCGATGCGCCAAGTACAGTAAGATAAGCTCCTCTAATGCTCGATGCTCCTTCATGTGTCATGTCTGAAAATAAACTAACAATGCCAAATAAAATTATAAATAACATGGCAGTAGAAATTCTTTTTTTCTTCAAAATAATCTCCCTAAAAGTTTTGATTTTATTATTATATCATCATATTATAAGTTTTCTTCAAAAAATAAAAAAGTTTGCAAATTTAATTTGCAAACATAAATTAATTTTTATTAAAATTTGTAAGACTCTTTATCAAGTTAATGTAATTGTGAAAATAGATAGAGTAAATATTATCGTCAGTATAATGTCTATGTACAAAAATGTCTTTCTTATTTGTATCTTTTCAATTTAACCAATCAATAATATTTTTTCGCAAAATATTGCAATA
>NZ_JALEOV010000064.1 GCF_022767005.1 Peptoniphilus sp.
AAGCCCCCCTCGAGATGAGATTTCCCTCGAAAGATAAGACCCCTTGAAGAAAATGAGGTAGATAGGCTCAAGGTGTAAGTGTAGCAATACATTAAGCTAGCGAGTACTAATAGGTCGAAGACTTGACCAAAAAAGAAAAAGTAGATTAGTTTTAAGAAAATCTGGTGAGAATAGGACAATGGACACACCTGTAACCATACCGAACACAGAAGTTAAGCATTAGTCCGCTGATGGTACTTGGTTGGCAACGGCCTGGGAGAGTAAGTCATCGCCAGTTAAAAGGTCTATTGATGCAAGATTTTCTTTGTCAATAGACTTTTTATTTTAAATACTCCTTTTAAAATTAGTAAAATATTTTGCTTTAATTATTCCACAATGAGTTATCTCATTACATATTAAAGATAGAAAGATCTTCCTTAGTTGGAAGATTTTTTTATTGGTAATTTTAATATTTTTAGGGTATTTATTTATAAGGTGATTATATGTTAAATAGAATAATAAAAATTTTTTCTATTATTTTTATTATTATAGTGATTTTATTTGTTTCTATACATGTCTATTTTTCTCCAACGCCAAATTTTATGAGAAATAATTCCATTAATGGTGTTAAGATAAATATTCAGGTTTCCAATGATGATAGAAAACCCATTGTAAGGACTTTTAAAAAATCAGAATATGAAAATATGCCTGAAAATAAGATTATGAGAGTAAAAGATAAGATTGATGGAAGGATAGAGGGGGATATTACTTCTATTCATTTAAATAAGGATAGTAAAATTTATTTTACTTTTGAAAAAGATGGGAAGATTTATTATCCTGAAACTCCAAAAATTAGAATTAATGCTCATGCTTCTAGTTATAAGGACAAAAATAAAAAACGCATTATAGAGGGAGAACTTGATAGACTTGATGATGGGACTTATTTTTATGAAACTAAAAGGTATAGCACGCAATATGAAAAATATTTTATGGAGTATCTTATAGTGGAGATTTATTATACTATTGATGATGTGGACTATGTTTCTATCTTTGGAACTTTCCAAAACAATGCAAATGATGGTACAGATTTTTTTGATAATGAATATTTAGAAGAGCCAATTCCACCGGAAACTAAATAGAAAAAAGGCCTCAGTAAATTCACTGAGGTTTTTATAAAAATTTAAAATTGTGTAAATTACTTTAAGTCAAATAAAATTATTTTATTTGAAGCTAAGGATTTTTTTATGTCGATAATCCTTTGGTTTGAGGAGCCACGAAATCTAAGACTCAAGTCTTTTAAGTTTTCAACAAATTTACCATCGACTAAGACATCACATTCTTTTAGTAAGTTTGTTTTGTTTTCATCCCTTAATATTTCTTCATAAGTATATCCAGAGAAGACCCAAATTCCCTTTTGGACTTCTTTTTTTATGTCTTTGACTACTTTTAAGAGATCAATTTCATTTTGAAAGGGCTCACCTCCAAGTAGGGTAAGCCCCTTTACTTCGTCTAGTTTTAAATATTCAATTACTTCTCTAGTTTCTTTTTCAGTCCATGCTTTTCCATAACTAAAATCTTGGTATTCTTTGTTAAAACAGTTGTAACAATTGTGAGTGCAACCTGTGACGAAGATTGTGCTCCTAATCCCAGGTCCATTTGCAACATCATACCTTCTTATTTGTGCGTAATTCATTAGATGTGTAGCACCCTTGCGTTAATTTCCTTTGTGCGTCCTTCGTTCCAGAAGTTTTCACCGAGGTAACCACAAGTACGTCTTACGACGCTTAGTGTGGATCTATCTGTGTTATGACATTGTGGACATTCCCATTCGCCATTTTCATTTAGTTTTATTTCGCCGTCAAAGCCACATTCAGAGCAGTAGTCAGATTTTGTGTTAAACTCTGCATATTGAATATTGTCGTAAATAAATCTCACGATAGTTTCAAGTGCTTCTAAATTGTGTCCCATGTTTGGAATTTCTACATAAGATATACATCCGCCAGTGGATTTATCTTGGAATTTTGATTCAAAGGCAAATTTTTCAAAAGCAGAAATTTTTTCACGAACATCGACGTGGAAGGAATTGATATAGTAACCCTTGTCAGTTACATTTTCTATTATGCCAAATCTTTCTTTGTCGATATTTGCAAATCTTTGTGTAAGTGATTCTGCAGGAGTTGCGTAAAGTGTGAATTTAATTCCATATTCTTCTGTCCATTTTTTTACAGCTGCGTTAAGTGCATCCATTATTCTCATAGCAAAGGCATAGCCCTTTTTGTCTGTATGACTTACGCCCTTAGTTAAAATAGTTGCTTCATAAATTCCAATGTAGCCTAGGGAAACTGTGGAATAACCATTTAATAAAAGTGGAGCAATAGGTTCGTGTTTACCTAGTCTTGCAATGGCACCATGTTGCCAGTGAATTGGAGATGAATCGCTAGTAACTTTCTTTAAATGTTCATAGCGAAGTAGTCCAACTCTTTTTACAAGGTCTAGCCTTTTTTCCAAAATTTCAAAGAATTTTTCTTCGTCGCCACCAGCTAAAATTCCAATTTGAGGTAAATTTATAGAGCAAGCGCCCATGTTAAATCTTCCTTCAAATTTGTAATTGCCCTTTTCGTCCTTGTATGGAGGAAGGAAAGCTCGACAGCCCATTGGAGAAAATACATTGCCCTCGTAATTTGCACGCATTTTCTTTGCAGAGATGTAGTCAGGGTACATTCTCTTTGCAGTACATCTAATAGCAAGGGAAGTCAAATAATAATATTTTGAGTCCTTGTTAATATTATTTTCATCAAGAACATAAATTAATTTTGGGAAAGCTGGAGTTACATATACTCCTGCATCGTTTTTTATGCCTTGAATTCTTTGTTTTAAAATTTCTTCGATTATTTTAGCAACTTCGTCAACATAGGGATCATTGTCTTCAAGCCACATGAAAAGTGTTACGAAAGGAGCTTGACCATTTGAAGTCATGAGAGTATTTATTTGATATTGAATGGTTTGGATGCCACTTTCAAGATCCTTTTTAGTCATTCTATTGGCCATTTTTTCAGCAAGTTCAATGTCGCCTAAAGTATCAAGTGCTAGATTTAGATTTTTTTCGTAAGATCTTCTTAGGTATTTGCCGAGACAAGAAATGTTAATACTTTGTCCGCCATATTGATTTGATGCAATTTGTGCAATAATTTGTGTCATAACATTGCAAGCAACTTGGAAGGATTTTGGAGTTTCGATCATTTTGCCATTGACAACAGTCCCATTGTCAAGCATATCCTTCATATTTACTAGACAGCAGTTAAAAATAGGTTGGATAAAATAGTCCATGTCGTGAATGTGAATAGCACCAGATTCATGTGCTTCAACTAAATCTGCAGGGATCATTTTTCTCTTCGCAATGTCCTTTGATACTTCGCCAGCGATTAAATCTCTTTGAGTAGATGCGATAATTGCGTTTTTATTTGAATTTTCGTCCATTAAATCTTCATTAGTTTCATTTAATAGACCGAGAATATCTTCGTCAGTAGTATTTTGTTCACGCTTATATTGTTGAACAGATTTGTAAGATTCATAGGCTCTCGCAGTGGCAGGATTGTCATTTTGAATTAAACGGTAATAAACTTCGCTCTCTATGTCGTAGATTGAAAGAGGAAGTTCCTTTTGGTTTGCAAGGGCTTCAATTTCCTTTGCAATTTCTAGCGCCTGATTTTCTACATATACGCCAGAACTTGAGTGCATGGCTTTCTCTATGGCGATTACGATTTTATTTCTATCAAAATCAACCTTTTTGCCATTTCTCTTAATAACTTGTGGCATTTTACTCATCCTTTCTTTTAAATATGTAATATTTT
>NZ_JALEOV010000067.1 GCF_022767005.1 Peptoniphilus sp.
GAGCCAGAAAGTCCAGTGAAAACTACAAACTTATTTCTTGGGATCTTTAAATCAACATTTTTTAAATTGTTGACTCTCGCTCCCTTTACTATTATTTCATCTTTCAATATAACACCTCATTAAAGAAGGGCAGTCTTTTTCTTTTCTCTTAAATCTTTTATCTTATCCCTTATTTCAGCGGCTTTTTCAAAGTCTAATTCCTCTGCCGCCCTATACATTTCAGGCTTTAAAGCATTGATCATTCCATCAATTTCATCTTTTGTAAATTCATCTTCTTGATCTTTAATATTTTTAAAGTCCACAACATCTTCTGCTGCAATAGTTGTATTTATTACTTCACGCACACTTTTTACTATTGTCTTTGGAGTTATGTTATGCTCCTTGTTGTACTCTTCTTGGATTTTTCTCCTCCTAGAAGTTTCATCTATTGTTATCCTCATTGATTGGGTAATATTATCGGCATACATTATAACTTTTCCACCTGCATTTCTTGCAGCTCGACCTGTTGTCTGAATAAGAGAAGTTACAGAACGAAGGAAACCTTCCTTATCTGCGTCAAGTATACAAACTCTTGAAACTTCTGGAAGGTCAAGCCCTTCTCTAAGAAGATTAATCCCAACAAGGACGTCCACTTTTCCAAGTCTTAAATCTCTAATAATCTTCATTCTCTCTAAAGTATCAATATCAGAGTGCATGTAGGTTACATTATACCCAATTTCTTTTAAATGTCTCGATAAATCTTCGGACATTCTCTTAGTGAGAGTTGTAATTAAAACTCTTTCCTTTCTCTCGATAGCTTCATTTATTTCATTTGTTATGTCATCAATTTGATTTTTTATTGGTCTAACTTCAATTAACGGATCAAGAAGTCCAGTAGGTCTAATAATTTGTTCTACTTGTTGCTCAGTATGTTCGAGCTCATAGGGTCCTGGAGTTGCAGAAACATAGACGCATTGATGCATCATCTCTTCAAATTCCTCAAACCTAAGAGGTCTGTTGTCAAGAGCAGAAGGAAGTCTAAATCCATATTCTACAAGAGTTTCTTTACGAGATCTGTCCCCGTTAAACATTCCTCTAATTTGAGGAATAGTTTGGTGAGATTCATCTATTATCGTCAAAAAATCCTTTGGAAAATAGTCTATTAAGGTGTAAGGTCTTGAACCTGGAGCTCTTCCAGAAAGATGTCTAGAATAATTTTCTATTCCCGAGCAAAATCCCATTTCAGAAAGCATCTCCAAATCGTATCTAGTTCTTTGTTCAAGTCTTTGTGCTTCCAAAAGTTTTTCTTGATCCTTTAAAACCTTTAATCTTTCTTCAAGCTCCTCTTCTATTGTTACAATTGCCTTCTTTACCTTTTCTTCTGAAGTTGCAAAGTGAGATGCAGGAGTGATATAGGCGTGATTTAAGTATGCAATTACTTGACCAGTTAGAGCATTTACTTCCGTAATTCTATCTATTTCATCTCCAAAAAATTCAACACGAATTGAATTTTCAGATGAAGCTGCCGGAAAAATGTCTAAAATATCTCCACGAACCCTAAAAGTTCCACGCTTAAATTCATAATCATTTCTTACATATTGAATGTCGACGAGTTTACTCATTACATCATTTCTATCTTTTATCATTCCCGGTCTAAGT
Source organism: Peptoniphilus sp. (assembly GCF_022767005.1). GTDB lineage: Bacteria > Bacillota > Clostridia > Tissierellales > Peptoniphilaceae > Peptoniphilus_A. Next base: position 1,639 of record NZ_JALEOV010000067.1, read on the forward strand.
GAAATGGCAAGTTTTTCGTAATCAATTGGATCTCCCAAACCATAAATGCAGGAAACTGATGCAACAATAATTACATCTTTTCTCTCGAAAAGTGCCATAGTTGCAGAGTGGCGAAGTTTATCTATCTCATCGTTTATAGAAGAATCCTTCTCTATAAAAGTATCTGTACCCGGCACATAAGCCTCTGGCTGATAATAGTCATAGTAGGATACGAAAAATTCCACAGCATTTTCTGGAAAAAATTCCTTTAATTCAGAACAAAGTTGGTAGGCAAGAGTTTTATTGTGCGCAATGACAAGAGTTGGTTTTTGAACTCTTTCAATTACATTTGCCATGGTAAAAGTCTTGCCAGACCCAGTAACTCCCAAAAGATTTTGGTGCTTATATCCTTTTTTTATACCTTCAACTAATTTATCTATCGCCTGAGGCTGATCTCCCGTTGGCTTATAATCCGAATGAATTTTAAATTTCACTTAATCACCTTCTAAAAAGCAAAAATATTGGAGTCCGTCCTTTTTTCTGTTCCACCAATATATACATCATCTTTTTTCAAAATAATTTGTCCACGACCCATGTCTTTAAAATCGCTTACTACATTCACATCATGTCCTAGCTTCTTTAGACCATCAATTATATCACTATCAAAGTCGCATTCAACATCAATTTTTTTATCATTAATCCACATAACTCTCGGTGCATCAAGTGCAGCTTGTGGATTTAAGTCAAAATCAATCATATTCATAAGAACTTGTACATGAGCTTGTGGCTGCATAAAAGCTCCCATTATCCCAAAAGCTCCAAGAGCTTTACCATCCTTTGTCAAAAATCCTGGAATAATTGTATGATAAGGAAGCTTTCCTCCTTCAAGAGAATTTGCAAGTCCTTCTTCAAAATAAAAATTTTCCAGGCGATTATTTAGTGCAATTCCAGTTTTTGGCACAACTATTCCTGAACCAAAGCCCGAATAATTTGACTGAATCATGGAGACCATGTTTCCAAATTTATCTGCAGTTGCAAAATATACTGTGTCCGATGATTTTATTGCATAGGATTTTGGCAAAATTGCAAAATCTTCTATATTATTTCGCCTTTTTTCTGCATATTCATCTGATAAAAGCTCTTCTATTTTTATCTTCATAAAATCTTTATCTGCCACAAAAGTTTTTGCATCAGTTAAAGATATCTTTATAGCCTCAATAATTTTGTGAATAGTTGACACATCACTTCTATCTTTTATTTCCATTTTACTTAAAATATTTAATGCCATTAAAACAGAAATTCCATGACCATTTGGAGGTATCTCCCATACATCTATTCCCCTGTAATTGGTTGAAATTGGATCAACATATTTAGGCTCAAAATTTTTTAAGTCCTCTGCACTTAAAAAACCTCCAAGCCTTTCTACTTCTTTTGAAATTTTTTCCGCAATACTTCCCCTATAAAAAGAATCTCCCTTTGTGTCACGGATTTCTCTTAAAGTCTCTGCCATTTCTGGACATTTAAAAACTTCTCCAGCCCTTGGCGCTCTTTTATCAATCGTAAAAGTTTTAAAAAATTCCTTGAACTCATCTCTATCTAATTTTTTATATTTTTCTACGCTTTCTTTCCAAAGCTTTGCAATTTGTGGAGTTACTGCAAATCCCTCTTCCGCATAAGAAATTCCAGGTTCAAAAATTTTTTCAATTGGCATTGTTGCAAAGTCACTATAAAGTTTCATTGCTCCGCCAATTAGTCCCGGCGTGTTAATTACATTTACACCACAGCTTGGCATCTTGCTATGTCCTTTATTTTTCAACGCATTAATAGAAATACTCTTTGGACTTCTACCACTTGCATTCATTGCATAAAGTTTCCCTTCAAAGTAAATAATTGCAAACATATCAGAACCAAGACCATTTCCAGTTGGTTCAACAACTGGTAGCGTCATAGAAATTGCTAAAGCAGCATCAATTGCATTCCCACCATCAAGTAAAATTTTTGCGCCAGCACTTGTTGCATAGGGAGATGATGTTGCAACCATTCCATTTTTCCCAAAAATCACTCTTCTCGTTGAAGGGTGAGGATAATCATTATAATCAAAATTCATTTTTTACCTCAAATATTCTATAACAAATAAAATTTGTAGCTTCCAACTTATATTATTTAACTAAAGATAA
>NZ_JALEOV010000083.1 GCF_022767005.1 Peptoniphilus sp.
TGTTTATTTTTTCTTGAATTTGTTGTAGTATTATTATATTCCATAGTTATCACCTTTTGGTTTTGTTTTGTGGTAAATCAATTATACCAAAGGTGATAAGCTATGGAATTTTTTTAGTTCAATTTCATTATACAATTAGCCTTTTAAAATTATTTAATAAATCTGATAAAATACTGTTGACAAATGTTTTCTTTATTGATAATCTTAGTATACGGTATACCAAGTACATATGAGGAGGCGTATATGAAGGTTAGTTTAGTTCAATGTGAGCTTAAAATGGGCGAAGTAAGTGAAAACTTTAAAATTATTGAGAATAAAATCAAGGAAGCAATGTTTTTTGATCCAGATGTTATAGTTTTACCAGAAATGTGGAATACCTCATTTATTCCATTAAATGTTATGGAAATAAGTGATAATGAAGGTTTAGAAGCAAAAAGAATTTTATCAAAATTATCAAAAGAATTTAATGTTAATATTGTTGGTGGTTCAGTTTCTAATAAATTGAATAATAAATTATATAATACTTCTTATATTTTCGATAGAAGTGGAAAAGAAATAGCTAAATACAATAAAGTTCATTTATTTTCTCCTTCAGGAGAAGATGAATTATTTGAAAGAGGCGACAAATTAGTAACTTTTGAGTTAGATGGCGTAAAGTGTGGAATGGTGATTTGTTATGATATCAGGTTCTTAGAATGGATAAGGAAATATGCTTTAGGAGATATTCAAGTGTTATTTAATTCAGCTGCTTGGCCAGCAAAAAGAATTATGCATTGGGATATCTTAAATAGAGCAAGAGCCATTGAAAATCAAATGTTTATTGTTTGTGTAAATAGTGTGGGAGATTTTGGAGGACATAGTGCGATAATCGATCCTTGGGGAGAATACGTTATCAATCCATATGAATCAAATGAAATCAAATCTGGGGAATTAGATTTTGGTATTATAAAGGAAATAAGAGAAAGTATAAATGTTTTTAGGGATAGACGTCCAGAGTTGTATTAATAAGGGTGATTTAGTTGAAAAATTTAAAATTTATTTTAAATGATAAAATTATTGACTTTAATTTTGATAAAGTTTATGTAATCGGATATGCGGGAAGAGATATGAAAAAAACTCAAGAACATATTGATGAGTTGGAAAGAGAATTAGGTGTTAAGCCCCCAAAAAGGATTCCTACAATTTTTGAAGTATCTAAGGAAATAGTTACTCAAGATACTGAATTGAAGTTTGTTGGTGGACAAACTTCGGGAGAAGTAGAATATATTATTTTAATAAAAGAAGGTAAAATATATATAACTGTTGGATCAGATCATACAGATAGAGGATTAGAGAGTGTGAGTATTTTTAAATCTAAACAAGTATGTTTAAAACCTATAGCAAAAGAAATATGGGATTATGATGACGTAAAAGATCATTGGGATTCTATAAGATTGATTTCTAATCAAGTTATCAATGGTAAAGAAATAGAATATCAAAATGATACATTGGGTTCAATTTTACCAGTTGAAAAAATAATAACTGAATTAAAAGAAAGAGTTGGCGATATTGAAAACTCAATAATTTATTCAGGAACTGTTCCATTAGTTGATGGATTTAAATATGGAAATAAATTTAATTCAAAAATGGTAGATGATGTATTAGGCAAAACTATTAACTTAAATTATGATATTAACGTAATACTAGAAGAAGAGAGATAATTTTTATTCAGTGAATAGGAGGATTTTATGAAAAATTTAAAAAAAATAATTTCAGTTATTTTAGCATTTTTAATAATTACATTGACAATAACGGGATGTGGTTCTAAAAAAGAAAATAAAACTGCAAAAGATTCGTCATCTGGAAAAATACAGATTAAGCTTGGATGTGTGGGGAATGAAAAACATCAATCAACGATAGCAGCAGAGTTATTTAAAAAGTACTTAGAAGAATCATCAGATGATTTTGAAGTAAATGTTTATCCTAATGCCCAATTGGGTGGAGAAAGAGAAATGGCAGAAGGTACTAAACTAGGAACTATACAGATGACAATTGTAACTTCAGATGGAACATTACCAGCATGGGTTCCTGAAATTCAAATATTATCAATACCTTACTTATTTGAAAATCAAGAAAAAGCTTATAAAGCTTTAGATGGTATTATTTCAGAAAAGTTAAATCCAAAATTTGAAGAGGCAGGTTTTAAGCATTTAGCTTTTGGAGAGTTAGGATTTAGACATTTTTCAAATTCAAAGAAAGAAATAAAAACTGTAGATGATATGAAGGGGCTTTCATTCAGAGTACAAGAAGCACCTATTTGGTTTGCATTACTTGATAGTTTAAAAGCATCAGCTGTTCCAGTATCTTTTAATGAACTATATACAGCACTTCAACAGGGAATGGTTGATGGTCAAGAAAACCCAATAGCTACAGTTGCAACTCAAAAATTTTATGAAGTGCAAAAGTATTTATCTTTAGATGGACACACTTATGCAGCTGTAAGTATGGTTATGAATAAAGACTTTTTTGAAAAACTTACACCTAAACAACAAGAACTTGTTCAAAATGCGGCAAATAAAGCTGCAAAAGAACAAAGAAAAGTTGTATCAGAGCATGAGGCAGAGTATTTAGAAGAATTAAAAAACAATGGAATGGTAATAACTGAAGTTGATAAAAATTCTTTTGTGGAAGCGACTAAAGACATATACAAAAAACCAGATGTTGAAAAATTAGTAAGTCCTGAATTTGTTGATGAAGTTAGGGAATATGTAAAATAGCATTAGGAGGTTATATGAAGTATCTTGAAAAAATCATTAGATTCATAATGATATTAAGTTCGGCAGTTCTTGCTATTGTTACTTTTTTACAAGTTATAATGAGATTTTTCTTCAAAATGCCTGTTGCATGGGGACAAGATATAATAAGATTAAGCTTTGTATATTTAGTTTTTTTAGGAGCAGCATATTGTTTAAAAACAAATGATCACTTAAACATTGACATAATTTTTTCTTCTATTCCTATTAAAATTAGTAAGATATTGCAAATTATTATAAATATTATACTATTAGGTTTTTTTGTATTTTTGCTGATTTATGGAATCGAATTTTCTAAAACAGGAATAACTCAAAAAGCTCCTTATACAGCTATACCAATGATTTATTATTATGCTTCTATACCAATAAGTGCATTATTCTTGATATTATATGATGTTGAAATTATAATACATCAGGTAAAAAAAATAAAGGATGGTGAAACTGAATGATAATTGTATTATTATTTGCAGCGTTTCTTTTAGGAATTCCAATAGCTTTTGCATTAGGAATAGTTTCCTTAGGACAGATTGTTTCAGATGGTTATCCTTTACTTGTGGTAGCTCAAAGGTTATTTACAGGTGTTGACAGTATAGCTTTAACGGCAATTCCTTTGTTTATCTTATCTGGTGGTTTAATGCTTAAGGGTGGAATGAGTGATAGATTAGTAAATTTTGCTGATCTTCTCATTGGACATCATCCGAGTGGATTAGCAATGGTAAGTATTTTAGCTTGTATGTTTTTTGCTGCGATAACTGGATCGGCTATAGCGGCAACAGCCGCTATAGGTGGAATAATGGCACCAATAATGATTGAAAAAGGTTACGATAAGGAGTTTTGTGCTCCTTTACTTGCAACAGGCGGTTCAATAGGACCAATAATTCCGCCATCAATTCCACTTTTAATTTACGGAGTTATGGCAAATGTTAGTGTAGCAAAATTATTTATAGGTGGGTTTATACCTGGAATTCTAATGGGCATAGCCTTGATGATTTACTCTTACTTTGTAGGGAAAAAAAGGAACTATATAGGTAGGGATAAAAAAGCGTCAATTTCTGAAATATTAGTTGCAGGAAAAGATGCAATATTAGCATTAATAATGCCAATTATTATAATAGGTGGAATAATGAGTGGATTTTTTTCTCCTACAGAATCTGCAACAGTAGCGACTTTTTATGCTTTAATAATTGGATTGTTTGTATACAAAGAGTTAAAACTTAGTGATTTACCGGCAATATTATTAGATGCAGCAAAATCTACTGGACAAGTTCTATTAGTAGTAGGGGCAGCTTCATTATTTACATGGGTAATAACTGTTAATAATATACCACAAACAGTAGGAGCTTTTTTAGCTGATAATGTTGGCTCTAAATTTATGTTACTATTAATAATAAATATTATATTGTTAATAGCAGGAACATTTATAGATACTACTAGTGCTGTTGTAATATTTACACCATTATTTTTGCCTATAATTCAAATGTTTGGCATAGACCTTATTCACTTTGGTCTAGTTATGGCTGTTAATTTAACTATTGGAATGTGTACACCCCCATTAGGAGTATGCTTATTTGTTGCTGGTTCTATTACTAAAGTATCATTAAAAGAACAAATGAAAGATTTGATACCTATGTTAATAGTTTTGATATTAGTTTTACTAATAATAACATATGTACCTTCCACAGTTACAATACTACCGAATAAATTTGTTAAATAAAAAATACAACTTCTAATTGTTATAAATTTATAGAATGATAATAAGTACTAACAGTTAGAAGTTGTTATTTTTATTTAGGGTCATATTTAATTTTATGATTTATCAAGAAAATAGATTAATAAAAATTTTACATAAGAAAAAATTTTATTAATCTATTTTTTAAATTATTTAGAATTTTTTATAATTATATATTAATAATAATTAAAAGCATTTAATTTAAAAAATAATAAATTTTGTTTGAATAGTTCATAGTTGATAAATGCAATATTATAAAAATATTATACTAAAATTTTTAAAACAATTAGAAAAAGCAATTATTATTTTTTGCTTTTAGTGAAAAATCAAAATTTATGTTATAGCAAGGTCTGAGGATAGTTTTCTCAGGCTTTTTATTTTGTATTAATTTATCGGTGTAAAGGGAAATGTAGAAAAAGGATTATTTTTTATCTTTTATTATTTAATTTATTAATAGTCTTTATTTATAGAATTATAGATTTTGAAGGTTTTAAGAAATCGTTTGAGAATTGAAATTTGACCTAAGATTTAATTTGAAAAATATATAAAATCTAAATTTTACTTTGCGTAAATATTAGGTAAAATTTTTGTATTTAAAAAATTCGTTTATATGCACATATAATGAGAATTCTATTGACCTTTGCTATTTAATGTGATAAAATCTTTTTAATTTATAAACCAATATTAAATAAATTAGAAGAGGTGTAAAAAATGAATGTAAAATTTAAAAGGTTTATGGGTATTATGATATTAATGTTATCAGTTTTAGCTTTTACTGCTTGTCAAAAAGTAGATAATGGAGCTAAAAAAGAAGAAGGCGGAGAAGCTGCTTCAACTACTACTGCTGATGCTGGTCAAAAGGCAAAATTTGAAACGCTTAAAGATGGCGAAGATTTTCATATTGGAATTATAACTGGCACAGTATCACAAGGTGAAGATGAGTTCCGTGCTGCTCAAAAGGCAATTGAACTTTATGGTTCTGCTGATAAGGGTGGAGTTATTAAACACGACACTTATCCCGATAGATTTGAAGCTGAACAAGAAACTACAATTTCTAAAATTGTAGCAATGGCAGATGACCCTCTAATGAAAGCTGTAATAGTAAATCAATCAGTTCCAGGAACAGTTGCAGCATTTAATCAAATTAGAGAAAAAAGACCTGATATTATTCTTGTAAACTTAGTTGCTCAAGAAGATACAGTAATGGTAGAAAAAGCAGCTGACCTTGTAATGGATGCTGATAATGTATCTAGAGGTTATAGAATTATAGCTGCTGCTAAAGAAATGGGAGCTAAGAAATTTGCTCACATTACATTTCCTAGACATATGTCTATTGAGCTTTTGGCTCTTAGAAGAGCAATCATGGAAGAAGCTTGTAAGGATTTAGGACTTGAATTTATTTCATTAAATGCACCTGACCCTACAACTGATATTGGTATTCCAGGAGCACAACAATATATAGCTGAAAATATCCAACCTTGGATTGACAAATACGGCAAAGACACTGCATTCTTCTGTACAAATGATGCACATACTGAACCACTTCTTAGAGGTGTTGCAGCTGGTGGAGCAATCTTTGTAGAACAAGATTTACCATCTCCAATTATGGGTTATCCAAAAGCTTTCTCTGTTGATATTAAAGATATGGCAGGGGATTGGCAAGCAATTAATGCTGCTGTTGAAAAAGCTGTTATTGCAAAAGGTGGCGACAAGAGAATGGGTACTTGGGCTTACTCATTAGGTTATTCACTTACTCTTGGTTCTCTTGATCATGTAATAGATGTTCTAAAGGGACAAGGCGAACTTCTTAACAAGGAACAAATTGTTAATTCTATCCAAAAATATACTGAAGGTGCAAAATGGATGGCTGAAAACTATATAGATAGAGCTTCTGGAGAAACTAAGGAAAATCACTTCTTATTATCTCAAGACACTTATGTATATGGTAGAGGTTACCTAGGTATGGATAAAGTTAAAGTTCCTGAAAAGTATTTGAATCTTAATGTCGATTTAGATGCAATTAAAGCTTCTCAAGAGCAAGCCGAAGGACAAGCTAAATAATTAATTTATAAAAGAAATTAAAGTCAACGGATTTCCGTTGATTTTAATTTTATTATTAAGAAGATGGAGGGATTTTGTTGACAAACAGTTTACTTGAAGTCAAGAATGTCAGCAAGAGTTTTGGCGAAAATGCCGTCTTAAAGGATGTAAATTTTACTCTTGAAAAGGGAGAAATTTTAGGACTTGTTGGAGAAAATGGTGCTGGCAAGTCAACTCTTATGAATATAATTTTCGGTATGGAAGTTATTAAAGACACTGGCGGTTATAACGGTGAAATTTATTTTGACGGAAAATTAATTGACTTTAAAAATCCAATTGACGCTTTAAAAGCGGGCATAGGCATGGTACATCAAGAATTTAGTTTAATCCCTGGATTTACAGTTGCAGAAAATATTACTCTCGATATGGAGAAGACAAATTCCTCTGTGATTTCTAAAATTTTTGGTAAAAAACTAGAGAGTATAGATGCTAAGGAAAATATTAAAATAGCAGGTAAGTCTCTTGACACTTTGGAAGTAAGCATTGACACAAATGCACTTGTTTCTGAAATGCCTGTTGGTCATAAGCAATTTATTGAAATTGCAAGAGAAATGACTAGAAAAGATGTAAAGTTAATAATTATGGACGAGCCAACAGCTGTACTTACTGAAACTGAGGCGAATAATCTTATAAGTTCACTTAGAACTCTTGCAGATCTTGGCATATCTATAATTTTTATCACTCACCGACTTCGTGAAATCGTAAATGTATGTGATCAAGTTGTTGTGCTTAGAGATGGTGAAATAATTGAAGACAGAAAGAACGAAAATTTATCTATTGAGCAAATTGCTAAATGGATGGTTGGTAGAGATGATGACAGTAAAAAAATTGATGTAGAGAAAGTGGAAAAACATTTAGATGAAAATGACCATATTCTTGAAATCGAACATTTATGGGTTGATATGCCTGGCGAAGCAGTTTATGATGTAAGCCTTTCTGTTATTAGAGGAGAAATTTTAGGTATCGCTGGTCTTGCTGGTCAAGGTAAGCTTGGTATTCCAAATGGAATTTTAGGGACCTATCCAGTAGGTGGTAAATTAATTTATAATGGCAAGGAATTAAAATTAGGAAATACTCTAGATATTTTGAGAAATAAAATTGCTTTCGTTTCTGAAGATAGAAGAGGTGTAGGTCTTTTATTAGAAGAGCCAATTTTTTGGAACATAGCTTTTAATGCTATGCAAGTACAAGAAAAATTCATAAAAAAAGTTTTTGGATTTAAGTTTAGAGATGAAGCTAAGATGAAAGAACTTTCAAATGAGTATATTGAATCTCTTCATATAAAAACTACTGGGCCAGACCAAAAGGCAGGAAATTTATCTGGTGGAAATCAACAAAAAATTTGTCTTGCTAAAGCTTTTGCAATGGAACCGGATTTATTATTTGTATCAGAACCCACTAGAGGTATTGACATTGGTGCAAAGGAACTTGTTCTTGATGCTCTTACAGAAAGCAATGAAAAAGACAACACTACTATTGTAATGGTTTCATCAGAGCTTGAAGAACTTAGAAGTATTTGTGATAGAATTGCTGTAATTTGTGAAGGAAAAATCGCAGGAATACTTCCAGCAAAGTCTGATCCATCAAAGTTTGGACTTTTAATGAGTGGAGAAGTGGAGGCAGTAAATGACTAAAAAGAAAAGTTTAATTCATAAAATTGGAATTCCTCGACTTATTATTGGAGTTTTCTTATTAATACTTTTTATCGCAGCTCCAATGGCTGGTGTTTCTCTTGTGGACTCAATAGAGAATGTTTTATCAAGATTTGGTATGTTCTCAGTTTTAGTTTTATCACTTGTACCAATGGTACAATCTGGTTGTGGACTTAACTTTGGCATCCCAATTGGAATTGTAGCAGGTATACTTGGTGGTGTAACATCTATTGAATTTGGATTTAAAGGTTTTACTGGCATTTTTATTGCAATGATTATTGCTGCATTAATTGCAGTTGTATTTGGATTTTTTTACGGATTACTTTTAAATAGAATTAAGGGCGATGAAATGCTTATAGCAACATATGTTGGATATTCATTTACAGCTTTTATGTGTATTGCTTATTTAATTCTTCCTTATAAGAATCCAGTTTCTGTCCTAAGTTATGGAGGAAGGGGATTATCTCAACAAATTCCTGTTGCCGATTATTGGATGAAATCAAAAATTTTAGAAGATGGGACAAAAGTAACCGAAGGTGTTTTAAATAATTTTTTAAGTATAAGTTTATTTGGTGTTAGAGTACCAGTTGGAATGTTTTTGTTATTTGCATTAATGGCATTTATTGTATGGGCATTTTTTAAGACAAAAACTGGTACAGCTATGACAGCAGTAGGTTCTAACTCAGAATATGCAAAAGCTGCAGGAATTCATATTAATGGGGTTAGACTTGTATCTGTAATTTTTTCAACGGTAATTGCAGCAGTAGGGATTGTTATTTACCAACAATCCTATGGGTTTATACAACTTTACCAAGCACCACTTGCTTTTACTTTTCAAACAGTAGCGGCATTATTAATAGGTGGTGCAAGTATTAACAAAGCATCAATTCCAAATGTAATAATTGGTACGTTTTTATTCCAAGGTGTAATTACTCTTACTCCTACTGTAATAAATGGTGCATTAAATATAGATATTTCAGAAATACTAAGAATGATAATAACAAATGGAATGATAATTTACGCACTAACAAGGAGGAGTAAAGATGAATAAGAAATTTAATTTAAAAGAGTTTTTATACAGATTTATGGTTCCTATTTTGTTTATAATAATAGTTGTGGCAGGTCTTATTATTGCTAAACCACCACTATCTTATATTACAAATGAACTTTCAAAGAGAATGGTAAGAAATACATTCCTTGTGTTGTCACTTATAATACCGATTATTGCTGGTATGGGTATTAACTTTGGTATTCCACTAGGAGCAATGGCTGGACAAATTGGAATTATTTTTGCACAGGATTGGGGATTTACTGGAGCCACTGGACTTTTAATAGCAGCTGTTATTGGTACACCAATTGCAATTTTGCTTGGACAATTTTCTGGTAGAGTTTTAAATAGAGCAAGGGGAAGAGAAATGATAACATCAATGATGCTTGCATTCTTTATACTAGGTTGGTATATGCTTTTCCTATTGTATTTTTGTGGAACTTTAATTCCAATGAGAACAAGATCCATGGTACTTTCAGCAGGCTATGGTATTAAAAACTCCATTACACTAGCATCTGCGCAGGGTTTTGATAATATTTTAAAATTTAGAATAAATATTCCGATTACTGCAAAACATCAAATTTTGTTTGATGTGCCAGTAGTTACAATTGCAATTATTGCTCTACTTTGTATATTCATAGTTTGGTTTAGAAATACTAAACTTGGTCATGACATGAAGGCAGTAGGACAAGATCAATTTGTATCTTCAAACGCAGGAATGAATTCTGACAAAATTAGAATAGCATCAATAGTTATGTCCACTGTACTTGCTTGCTATGGACAAATTATTTATCTTCAAAATATAGGAACTCTTGCAACTTATGCAGGTCAAGATCAAGCAGCACTTTATGCAGCAGCATCAATTCTTGTAGGTGGTGCATCTGTATCTAAGGCATCAATACCAAATGTTATTTTAGGTACTGCCTTATTCCACTTAATGTTTATAGTTCTTCCACAAGCAGGAAGAGTTTTAACGGGAGATGCTATGATGGGTGAATACTTTAGAACATTCATATCTTACGGGGTTGTAACTCTTGCACTTATTCTTCATGCTTTCGAAAGGAAGAGAGAACTTGAAGCTAACAGGTTAAAGATGAGAGAAGATAGAATTAAGGGAAATAAAGATAATGAACCTGTAGCAAATTAACTTTCATAGTAAGTAAAATTTATTACAAAAAAATTGCTCAATAATAGGGCAATTTTTTTTTGTATTTTTAGATTTTAAATTCTTATTGTGAGTTAAAAATCTAAAAAATAAATATTTATATATTTACTATTTTTTCATTACATATAGTAGTAAAACGTTTGGATGTATGTAGTTTTTATACCTTTTCTAAAAAAATTTATTAAAAGATTCTTTGTTGGAAATTTTATTTCTTTGAGGGAATCTTCAAAGAAAATCTTTTTAATAATAAATATTTGTACTAACTTCAATAAGACTTTAATATGATACATAAAAAATACAATATTAATTCAGATTATTGTTAGGAACAAAAGGAAGTAAATTAAAATTTTAAGAAAAGTAAAATTTGCTTAATGTTATTTCCAAAATCAATAAAATTTCTATTTAGTAAATCTTTTGGAACAGCTTTATTGTAATATTTTACAATATTGATAATTTTCTGGAATTTTTTTCTGAATTTATCTTAATTAAATTTTCTCAATAGTTTCAATATTTAAATAATAAGTCTAATTATAAGTTAAATATTTTATAGTACTCTATAAAAAACTAATTTTATATTTTTATTTTGGCAATATAAAAAAATAGTTGAACTTTGTTCACAAAAGAGTTATCATATTTTTCACAAAGATGAACTATGTTCAAAAAAAATAGGAGGTTAGATTTGACACCTGAAGAAAGAAAAATAGAAAAAGAAAATAAAATTACTAAGGCAGCCCTTGCGTCCTTTAAAGAAAAGGGAATAGAGGAAACTTCAATAAGAGATATTATGAGTAGAACAGATCTTGGTCTTGGAACTTTCTACTTATATTTTAGAGATAAAAAAGATCTTGAAGAAAAGATAGTATTAGATACTATGGTGGAATTAGTTTATAATGTCGAATCTAAGTGTAAAGAAAAGGATTTAAAAAAGAGATTAATTTCTTTTTTCGACTATATTATTGACCATTTGATAAATAATCCCTTTGAACTAAAACTTATTTCAAGTAATTTGAATTGGGCTCTATATGCAAAAGTTGAAAATGATAACAGATTTAAAGAGGCAGAAACCACTCTTCATTTTATTTTAAATAAATATTCAAATTTATTTCCTGCAATTGTTTCCTATGAAGAGAGGTTATTTATTATGTCACTAGCAATTAAAATTGTGCTTTCTACTTGTGAATCGGCGCTAATGGATGATTCTGTCCTAGGAATAAATGATATGAAGCCAGTTTTATTTAAAATTGTAAATAGACTTTTTAGATAGAGTGATTAAATGAAAAAATTTACAAAATTTATATCTCACAAGCCAAAGTTTGTCCTAATTATTATGACACTTCTTCTTATTCCCTCATTTTTAGGTTATAAACTTACAAGAGTTAATTACGATATTTTGTCTTATCTTCCTGGAGATTTAAAATCCACGCAAGGACAAGAGATTCTTGATAAAGATTTTAAAAATGCCGCCACAGGAATGTTAATTCTCGAGGGAACGGATCATGAAGCTGAAGTTTTACGAGAAAAAATTCTAGAAATAGACGGTGTAGAAGATGTAATTTCAAAATCTTCAACTGTTGGAGACATGATTCCTAGTGAATTTTTGCCTGACGAGATAAAGGATATTTTTTATGCAAAAGATTCAACTCTTATGATAGTTAAGTTTAGTGATTCATCATCTTCATTAAAGACAATGTCTGCCATTGATGAAATTAGGAAGATTGAATCAAATAAAAAGTATCTAAGTGGTATCTCATCTTTGGTAAAAGATACTAAAGATTTAATCGATAAGGAAACGCCTATCTACGTTGCACTTGCTGTTGTACTTGGACTTATAATTTTATCTCTTACAAATGAATCTACGATTGTACCCTTTGTATTTATGTTAACTATTGGTTACGCAGTTGTGTACAACTTTGGGACAAATATTTTTTTGGGAGAAATATCTTACATTACAAAGGCCATTGCAGCAGTTTTGCAATTGGCAGTAACTATGGACTATTCTATATTTTTGTATCATAGGTATGTAGAGGAGAAAAAAACTGTAAAAGACAAAAGGGATGCTATGGACATAGCAGTTCAAGAAACAATTTCTTCACTATTTGCATCATCTCTTACAACTTTTGCAGGATTTATAGTTTTAATTTTTATGAGACTTGGACTTGGAAAAGATATTGGACTTGTAATGAGTAAGGGAGTTTTAATCGGTCTTATATCAACAGTTACAGTGTTACCTGTAATGTTACTTGTAGTTGAAAAATTCGTAAATAAATATAATCACAAAGTTATGCTTCCTGAATTTAATAAATTGTCTGAGTTTACAATAAAAAGAAAAAAAGCTCTTTTTTTAGTTTTTGTTTTGTTATTTATTCCAGCAGTTTACGGATCAGTAAATACAAAACTTTATTATAATTTAGATAGATCTTTGCCACAGGATTTGGATTCAATTGTTGCTTTAAATAAAATGAAAAAAGATTATGACATGGCGAGCACACATTTTATAGTTGTAAAAGATGATCTTTCAAATTCAGATTTGGAAGGTTTAATAAGTGACTTAAAGGGCGTAGATGGTATCAATTCGGTTTTAAGTATAAATTCTATTACTGGAGTTACTCTTCCTAGTGAATTTTTGCCTGAGAAAGTTCAAGAAAATTTTTCAAAGAATGGATACCAAATGATAATGGCAAATTCAAAATTTCAAACAGCATCGCCTGAGGTGAAAAAACAAGTAGATGAGATGAAAAGTGTTATAAATAAGTACGACAAAGAAGGCTACTTGACAGGAGAAGCAGTTTTAACTGACGATTTAACAGTTATTTCAGATCGGGATTTTAAAATTGTAAATATTATTTCTATTGCAGTAGTATTTTTAATCATTGCAATTGTATTTAAATCGTTGGGAATTCCACTAGTTTTAATTGGTGCAATTGAACTTGCAATTCAAATAAATATGGGCATTCCTTTTTATCTAAATCACACAATACCTTTTATAACTTCAATAATAATAGGCGTAATACAGCTTGGATCAACTATTGATTACTCAATACTTATGACAGATAGATTTTTGGCAGAATATAAAAAGTCAAAAGATGTAGACTTATCACTTAAAATTTCTGTGAAGGAAACCTCAAAGTCCATTGTTACATCAGCTTTGTCCTTTATGGCAGCCACTATTGGAGTAGGAATTTATTCAAAAATGGAAATTGTATCGACTATTTGTACTTTTTTGGCTAGAGGTGCAATTATTAGTATGTGTGTGATTATACTATTACTTCCAGCTATTATTTCAGTTAGTTTTACACTAATTAAGAAAACTACTAAGGGTTTAAATTAAGGAGAAGAAAAATGAATAAAAAAATTGAAAAAGGTGTCATTACAGTTGTTTTGTCATCAATGATTTTGACAAATACAGCTTTTGCAGCATCAACTATTATCAATAAAAGTGAAACTGTTTATGTGTTAAAAGAAGATGATAACATTAAAGATAAGACTGTTTCAGTATGGTTAAATTCAGAAGAAGACATCAAAGGAAAAGACAAATCTAATTTAAAGAATATTAAAAATTTAAAAACAGATGAGAAAATAGAAAATAAAAATGGTTATATAAATTGGGATGAAAATGTTAAGGACATTTATTACCAAGGTAAGAGCGGAGAAAATATTCCCATTGATGTAAAAATTGATTATTATCTTGATGGCGAAAAAATTGAAAATAATGAACTTAAAGGCAAGTCAGGTCATCTTAAAGTAGTAATTTCTACAGAAAACAATAAATATGTAATTAAAAAAATTGGAGGAAAAAACACTAAAGTTTACGCACCTTATGCTGCAATTGCAGCAATGTCGTTTCCACAAGAAATTGTATCAAATATCGAATCAAAGGACGCAAAGATTGCAAAGGATGGAAAAAATGAACTTGTAACTTCAGTTTTAACTCCAGGGTTAAGAGAAAATTTTGAAACTATTTTAGAAGATAGACAAATGGAAGAATTTAAAAGTGAAGCAGAGATAGAAATGGATGTAAATAACTACGATCCAGTGGAAGCTTATGTTGTAATTTCAAATGAACTTTTTCAAAATAAAGCTGATCTAGAAACAATAGACAAACTTCGCGACGGAGTCAGAGAACTTGAAGATAATTCAAAAAAATTAGTGGACGCTTCTACAAAATTATCTGATGCACAACACAAATTAAACAATGGAATTACAGAATTAGGTGATGGAACGGTTAAGCTTAAAGATGGTTCCAATGAACTTTACGAAAAATCTGGAGAGTTTGAAGATAAGTTAGACGAAGTTATTGAAAAAGTAAAACCAGTGCCAGATGCTGCACAAGAAATGTATGAGGGTGGCAGCAAATTAACTTCAGGAATTAGCGATTACACATCTGCAGTTGGCAAAATGAATGAAAAAACTGGTGAAATGAAGGATGGAGCGAAAAAACTACATGATGGCTCTGTAGAACTAGATAATGGACTTGGAAAGTTAAAGGATGCTACATCACAGCTTAGAGAAGGTTCAAGCAAGTTAAGTAAAATTGATGAACTAAAAGAAGAGGCCATGTCAAAATTAATTGAACTTAAAAATGGAATTGGAAAACTTTCAGCTGGTGCAACTGAATTAAATGCTGGAGCAAATAAAGCTGTAGAAAGTGCAGGTGAACTTGCAACAGGTGAAAGTGAATTTAATAGAAATTTACAAATGTTAAATTCAAAAGTTCAAGGAATTTCTGTGCCAGATCTATCTGGAATTGAAAATATTAATGTAGAAGGAGAACTTCAAAGCATTGGTCAAAGTACAAAATCTATTGGTGCATCAGTTGATGATATAAAGCAGGTTATTGGTCAATTAAATCAAATTCAAGATCCAGAATCAAGAGCTATAGCTCAACAAGCTATTTCACAACTTGCTGGATCTGCACAAAATATTGGACAAAACGCACAAAGCATTGGATCATCTACTAAGAATGTTGCAGCAAAACTTCAAGCTTTAAGTGGACTTAGTGAAATGTCTAGTGATCTTTCAAGCTTAAAAGAATTAAAGGGTGGCATGAATCAGTTGGTAGCAGCTTCGGAAAAAATAAACGCAGGAACAGAAAAATTGCCTTCAGGTCTTAAGGAATTGCAGGCAGGAACAGAAAAATTATCTAATGGAGCAAGTGAAATAAATTCGCAGCTTGAAAAAGCTATGGCAGAAGCAGCATCAAAGATGGACACATCAGAACTAATGAAACTTTCAGATTCTCTTGTAAAACTTGACGATGCAGCTTCAAAGTTAAAAGATGGTTCATCACAGTTAAGAGAAGGAACAGAACAAAGTGAAGAAGCAGTAAATTTATTTACAGATGCAATAACAGAACTCGATTCAAATTCACCAAAACTAAATTCTGGTGCAACAGAGCTTACAAATGGACTTCTAGAATTCCGAGACAAATCAAAATTATTTAATGATTTTCCAAGATTAAAGACTGAAGGCATAGTTCCTATGAGAGATGGAATTAAAAAGCTAGACAATGGCATCATTGATCTAAATTCTGGTGCTATCGAATTAAAAGATGGCGGAGATTTAATCGACGATAATATGAAAATTTTTGCAGAAAAACTAGCTGAATTTAAGCAAAGAGGAATTGACAAGTTAGATAAAAAGACAGAAGAACTACCAGAATTTAAAGAGATTGTAGACACAATGTTAGAACTTTCAAAAAAAGATTCATCTTTTACCGGGACTACAGAAGGCTTTGATACTAAGTATAGAATAATTGAAAAAATAAAATAATGTGAAATTTCTAAAAATTTGGGTATTACAAAAGTAATATAAATTTTAGGAGGTCATTATGGAAATTAAAAAGGGAAAAAATTGTTACTATATAGGTGAAGATGAAAATAATTATAAGGGAATTTTAACTTTTGAAGAAAAGGGCGATATAATAGATGCAACGCATACTATTGTAAAGCCTGAGTATAGCGGACAAGGTTTTGCAGGAGAACTTTTTAAAAAGCTTGTAGAGGATGCAAGAAGTGACAATAAAAAAATTAAGGGAACTTGTTCTTATGTTCATAAAAAATTAGAATCAAGTGAATTTGATGATATAAGAGCATAAAAAAGATGGGTAGCTAATCCCATCTTTTTTATGCAAATTTTTAATTTCAAATTATTTAAAATATAATTTCATATCACCATCTTGAATTAATCCCTTGCGATAAAAAATTTCATAAATTGCAAAGGTAAGAACTGCTGGCAAAATTATGTGCATTAATAAAACTATTCCAAGAAGTTTTATAAAAGGAACATCAGGCATTGCCGTGAAAGTAGAAATTTGTCCAACAAGTCCACTTGTACCCATACCTGAACCAAGTGGTGTGTTTTCAAGTTTAAAGACCATAGTTGAAACAGGTCCAAGTATGGCAGATGAAATAATTGGGGGTATAATGATTATCGGTTTTCTCACAATATTTGGCATTTGGAGCATTGAAGTCCCAAGACCTTGTGCAACTAATCCTTCCATTTTATTATCGCGATAAGAAATAACTGCAAAGCCAATCATTTGACAGCAACAGCCAATAGTTGCAGCTCCACCGGCAAGGGATGAAAGGGAAAGCATCATACATAGTGCCGCAGACGAAATAGGAAGAGTAAGAACTATACCCACGATTACAGACACAATTATTCCCATAAAGAAAGGAGCTTTCTCAGTTGCGTTAATAATAATTGCACCGAGAAGATTCATAAAAGCACTTATGTATGGTCCTACGAAGTTTGCGATAAAAACTCCTATTAAAACTGTAACAGCAGGAGTAATTATTATGTCAATTTTAGTTCTTCTGCTAACAAGTTTTCCAAATTCTACTGCAAAAATTGTTGCTATATAAACACCCATTGGTCCGCCAAGTTCATTTCCTGCAATACCTACAACTGTTGCAGCGTAAACCACAAGAACTGGTGCAGACATTGCAGTAGCAATGGCAACAGCTATGGCAGGCCCTGTAGCTTTTTGTGCCAAAGGCCAAAGCACATCTGTCAAAAATTTTATATTAAAACTCTTCCCAATGGTATTTAAAATCGTACCCACAAGAAGAGTTGCAAAAAGACCAAATGCCATGGCACCAAGAGCGTCAATAAAATATAATTTTGCCTTACTTTTTATTATTTCCTTAAAATTTTTCTTTGCCATTATATTCTCCTAACTATTTCGTCTATTTTATACTTAGGAACAATATAATTTCCACCATTATCTAAGTAGTAAGATTGATCTTCTGTTGTGTCAATTTCCTTTATGGTTGAATTAACTTTTGGATATCCAAAGGCTACTACAACTTCACAGTAATAATTATCTTCATAATTTAAAATTTCACGCATTTTTTTGTCACTAATGCTGCCAATTATACATGAACCAATACCCTTTTCTGCAGCAGTTATAGTTAAATTTGAAATGACAAGACCTTCATCGATTCCATTAAACCTAAGCTTTTTATCATTATCACTTAAAATTGCAATAAAGTATACAGGTCTTTCACCAACTTTTGGTCTTCCTAAATTATTTGGAAGAGAAGCTGCCCATTTTGTATTATCAAAAACTTCCAAAATTTTACTTTTGTCTTCTACTGAAATAAATCTAAGATATTGTCTATTGTTTGCACAGGAAGCAAATTTAATAGAATTTAAAATATCCTCAATGTCCTCATTTGAGATAGGTTTATTTTCGTCAAATTTTCTATAACTTCGTCTCCACTCTAATAATTTTTTTAAATTCATTTTTTCCTCCATTCAATAAATTTTATTCTTATTAACTTAATATTTTATTACAAAAAAATAATTTTACAATAAAATATTAAAATTAATGTTTTATTTATTAAAAAAGGGTATACATACTTTAGTCAAAAAATATAATAATGTGAGAAGAAATTTTAAAAATTTTAACTCAAATTTGATGAAAATGTTTTGACACTTTATATAAGTTGATGTATACTATAATTATTGTATACCGCTTTGGTGTATCTTTTGTTTTTCACAATTCTATGAAAAATATTTTAACTATTCTTTAATTTAAAAAGGAGGAAAATATGTCAAATATGTATAAGACTACTGCTGAGCATGAAGCTCTTCGTAAAGCTATTAGAGAATTTGCAGAAGCAGAAATTAAGCCATTGTCTTTTGGGCTTGATCAAAACAACGAATTCCCAGAAGAAATTATCAAAAAAATTGGCGAAAACGGTTGGATGGGTCTACCTTATCCTGAAGAAGAAGGTGGAGCAGGCAAGGATGTTATTTCTTATGCCATTGCTGTTGAAGAATTATCAAGAGTAGATGCAGGTGTTGGTGTTGTATTATCAGCTCATACATCATTGGGTTCTTATCCTATCCAAGCTTTTGGGACAAAGGAACAAAAGGAAAAATATTTAAAACCACTTGCTCAAGGTAAAAAACTCGGTGCTTTTGGTCTTACTGAGCCTAATGCAGGCTCTGATGCTGGTGGTACTGAAACAACAGCAGTGCTTGATGGCGACTATTATATTTTAAATGGTAATAAAATATTTATTACTAACGCTCCTGCTGCAGACACATATGTTGTATATGCAGTTACTACACCAGGAATTGGTACTCACGGAATTTCTGCATTTATAGTAGAAAAAGGTTGGGACGGATTTACTTTTGGAGATCATTATGACAAATTAGGTATTAGATCTTCAACTACTGCTGAACTTCAATTTAATAATGTTAAAGTTCCAAAGGAAAACTTACTTGGAAAAGAAGGTCAAGGATTTAGAATTGCAATGCAAACTCTTGACGGTGGTAGAATCGGAATTGCATCACAAGCTTTAGGTATTGCACAAGGTGCTTTTGAAGCTGCTCTTTCTTATGCAAAAGAAAGAATTCAATTTGGTAGACCAATTGCTCAACAACAAGTAGTTGGTTTTAAACTTGCTGATATGGCTACTAAAATTAGAGCTGCAAGACTTATGGTTTATTCAGCTGCTGAAATGAAACAAAACCATGAAAATTATTCAATGGAAGCTGCAATGGCAAAAACTGTTGCATCTGAAGTTGCAATGTGGGTTGTAAATGAAGCTCTTCAAATCCATGGCGGTAATGGATATCTAAAGGGAATGGATGTAGAAAGATTCTTCAGAGATGCTAAGATTACTACTATCTATGAAGGTACTTCTGAAATCCAAAGAGTTGTAGTTGCAAGTCACCTTGTTGGAAAAGCTCCAAAGAAAAAGGGTAAAGCTGCTGCAATAGACAAGAAGTCTGGACCTATAACTGGAGAAAGAAAGAGAGAAATAATTAAAGCTGACACAGCTAAAGAAGCCGTTGATATTTTAGTTAAGAATTTAAAGAAAGATGGATATGACTTTTCTGTAGGAATTGACATCGATACTCCTATTTACGATGCTGAAAGAGTTGTTTCAGTAGGTAAAGGAATCGGCGGAAAAGAAAACATGGATATGGCTAGAGAACTTGCACATGCTGCAGGCGCTGCACTAGGTTCTTCAAGACCAGTTGCTGAAACATTAAAACTTGTACCATTAGAAAGATATGTAGGTATGTCTGGACAAAAATTTAACGGAAACCTATATATTGCTTGCGGTATTTCTGGAGCAAGTCAACACTTAAAGGGAATTAAAAATGCATCAACAATTGTTGCAATCAACAAAAATGCAGGTGCTCCAATTTTCAAAAACTGCGATTATGGTATAGTTGGAGATATGTTTGAAATTATGCCACTTCTTGCAGAAGCTCTTGGAACTGGCGAAAAAGAACCAGCACCTCCAATGAAGAAAGTTAGAAGATCTAAACCTAGAAAACTAGCTCCAAATTATAAAGTAATGGTATGTCCAGGTTGTGGATACGAATATGATCCAAACTATGGAGATCCAGAAGGCGAAATTGATCCTGGTACAGATTTCGATAAATTACCAGAAGACTGGACTTGTCCAGAATGTCAAGAAGAAAAGCAAAACTTTATTGAAGCTGATTTTCCTGCTGATAGAAAATAAAGGAGGATATAATGTATACTGTTAGAAAAGTTACAGATGATCTTTACTATGTTGGTGGCAATGATCATAGACTAGAATTATTTGAAAATATTTTTCCTATTCCTGAAGGAGTAACTTATAATTCATATTTGTTAAAAGACGAAAAAAATGTATTATTTGATACAGTTGACTGGTCAATTGTAAAAGATTATCTTGAAAATATATCTGAAGTTCTTGATGGAGAAGATCTTGATTATCTTGTAATCCACCACTTAGAACCAGACCATGCTGCTGCTATTGATGAAATAGTTTTAAGATACCCAGATGTAAAAGTAATTGCTAGTGAACAAGGTTTTGAATTCATGCGTCAATATGGATTCCATGTAAACGAAGAACAATCAATGATAGTTGCTGAAGGAGATACTATTTCCTTTGGTAAGCATAATTTTGTATTCTTAGAAGCACCAATGGTTCACTGGCCAGAAGTTCTTGTAAGTTTTGATACAACTGACGGAGTATTATTTGCAGCTGATGCATTCGGTACTTTCGGAACACTTGATGGAAAATTATTTGCTGACGAAGTTAATTTTGAAAGAGATTGGCTTGATAGTGCAAGAAGATATTTAACTAATATCGTAGGAAAATATGGTCCATTTGTACAAGATGTTCTTAAAAAAGCATCTACTGTTGACATTAAAATGATTTGTCCACTTCATGGGCCAGTTTGGAGAGAAAATCTTGGTTGGTTCATCGACAAATATGATAAGTGGTCAAGATACGAACCAGAAGAAGAAGGCGTAATGATAGTTTACGCATCAATGTATGGAAATACTGAACGTGCTGCACAAGCTCTTGCATCAAGACTTTGTGATAAAGGAATGACTAATGTAGTAGTTCACGATGTAAGTAACACTCATATGTCTTATCTAATTGCAGACACATTTAAGTATTCTCACATTGTAATTGCATCAGTAACTTACAACTTAGGTATTTATCCAGTAATGAAGAACTTCTTAATGGACCTTGAAGCTCTTAATGTTCAAAACAGAACTGTTGGTATCATTGAAAATGGTACTTGGGCTTGTACAGTTGGCGACAAGATTGAAGAATATATCGACGAAAACCTTAAGATGTTTGATGTTCTTTCAGAAAGAGTTACACTTAACTCTGCACTTAACAAGGCTAACGAAAACGACATGGAAGCTCTTGCAGATTCTATTATCGAATCTATGGCAAAAATTAGAGAAGTTAAAGAAAAATCAGCTAACCAATAATGCCAAAGTGGTGTGGATATTTAATTCGGTTATATCATTTGATATAGCCGAATTTTTTTGTATTCATATAATTTAAGTTTAAAAATAAATATTTAGTAGAGTTTTCTATAAGAAGAATATCTATGTCAAATAAGCGACGAAGTTCAGCTCGTTTGTATAAAAGTTTTTATAAAATAGAAAATGTAAAAAAAAATCAGCCAAAGGCTGAAAATTATTTACCAAAATATAATTTAAAAAATTCTATGGTAGATAAATTTCCAATATACTCAAATTGGCTGATATATTTATTATCTTTATTATTTAATTTTTTAAAAACGATAAGTTGTAAAATTAAATGCGACACTAAACAAAAAATAAAAACTCATATTAACTAATTTCGTGTAAAATGTTAATAACGACAAAAACACACAGGTCGGTTAATATGAGTCATAAATATCTTACACTAAATGAAAGAAATAAGATAGAGGTTTTACACAAAGAAGGATATTCTTCTAGAAGAATATCGAAAATTTTAGGGTTTCACCATTCAACAATATCTAGAGAACTAAAAAGATGCAAGGGAACTTACAAAGCAATAGATGCAGATAAAGACAAGAGATATAAGTCATCACATAAAGGAAGAAAAACTAAATATACTGATACCATAAAAAATATAATCCTAAATAAACTAAACTCTAGATGGTCACCAGAACAGATAGCATCTACCGTGCTATCTAGAATAGTTTCTTTTAAAACCATATATAATTGGATTTATTCAGGATTTATTGAATTCGACCTAAGCAAACTTAGAAGAAAAGGAAAATCAAGAAAGTCTAAAGAAACTAGAGGGAGGTTTAATATTGGAACCTCTATAAGAAAAAGACCTAATATAGTTAAAAAGAGAGTAGAATTCGGTCATTGGGAATTAGATACTGTTGTGTCATCAAGAGGAAAAAGCAAAGGATGCTTCGCAACCTTCGTTGAAATGAAATCAAGGTTCTATATAGCTTTACCTATGAAAGATAGAAGCAAAGATTCAATGCTTGAAGCTATGAAAAAGCTAATAGAATCTCTACCAAAATTTGCTTTAAAAAGTTTCACTTCAGATAGAGGTAAGGAATTTGCTTGTTATAAAGAAATTGAAAATATGGGAATAGACTTCTATTTTGCCGACCCATATTCAGCATGGCAAAGAGGAAGTAACGAAAATTCAAATGGTTTATTAAGAGAATATTATCCAAAGAAAACAGATTTGGCTAAAGTTGAAGTTGAAGATTTAATTAAAAATATAATGGAGCTTAATAATAGACCTAGGAAGTGTCTAAATTATCAAACTCCATTTGAAATATTTATGCATGAACTTAGTTTAGAGTAGGTGTCGCAATATTATTTGCAATTCATCTTTATAAAATATATTATATAATAATATTAATAATTAAGAGAAAGAAAATATATGAATAAAAAAAACTTAGATAAACAAAGAAAAATATTAAGAAAGACAAAACGTGCTAAGAAAAGAAGATTAGCTAATATAAAATTTACATTATTTATTTTT